>NZ_JAOWCD010000103.1:47494-299520 GCF_030337175.1 Citrobacter sp. Ca225
GATGGTGCATCCGGGAGGATTCGAACCTCCGACCGCTCGGTTCGTAGCCGAGTACTCTATCCAGCTGAGCTACGGATGCAAATGGCGGTGAGGCGGGGATTCGAACCCCGGATGCAGCTTTTGACCGCATACTCCCTTAGCAGGGGAGCGCCTTCAGCCTCTCGGCCACCTCACCACACGCCTCTTACGAGTGCTTCGAAGAACTTGTTTCTGCTCATCGTCGCTGCGTGGCGCACATATTACTTTCTGGGACTTATAAGTCAAACAATTTTTCCTGAGCTTTTATCGTTTGCACACTTCACGTTCAATTAGTCTGCAAAAACGGCAAAAAGAGTGTTTTATCAACAGATAAATTGGACTCTGGGCAACGGACTACCTCAATGGAAAAGACATACGGATGCAGTAGCGCCAGGCGAAACTGGAAAAAGAGTCACAGAAAAACGAAACAGAGTGGGATATTGCGACGATGTCAGGTTGCGCCTCACCCGGTCAGGTGAGACGCGGAAACCTTAGTAACTGGACTGCTGGGATTTTTCAGCCTGGATACGCTGGTAGATCTCTTCACGATGGACAGATACTTCTTTCGGGGCGTTTACGCCGATGCGTACCTGGTTGCCCTTCACCCCTAAAACTGTCACGGTGACCTCATCTCCAATCATGAGGGTCTCACCAACTCGACGAGTCAGAATCAGCATTCTTTGCTCCTTGAAAGATTAAAAGAGTCGGGTCTCTCTGTATCCCGGCATTATCCATCATATAACGCCAAAAAGTAAGCGATGACAAACACATTACATGTAAGCAGTCACGGCATCACATTCTGTTAAACCTAAGTTTAGCCGATATACACAACTTCAACCTGACTTTATCGTTGTCGACAACGTTGATGCAAACGCCGCGGAATGCTTATCCGCGGCATCGGCTAACGCTTATAGTTATTACAATTTTGCGCTGACCCAGGCTTGCACACTGGCTAACGCCGCAGGCAGAGCAGAAGCATCCGTACCACCGGCTTGCGCCATGTCCGGACGACCACCACCCTTACCGCCCACCTGCTGAGCGACCATACCTACCAGTTCCCCTGCTTTGACACGGTCGGTCACGTCCTTAGACACACCAGCAATCAGAGAAACCTTACCTTCCGCTGCCGTTGCCAGCACGATAATTGTCGACCCCAGTTGATTTTTCAGATCATCAACCATGGTGCGCAACATTTTCGGCTCAACACCCGCAAGCTCACTCACCAACAGCTTAACGCCATTGATATCAACCGCTTTGCTGGAAAGATTCGCACTTTCCTGCGCCGCAGCATGTTCTTTCAACTGCTGAAGCTCTTTCTCAAGCTGACGAGTACGTTCCAGCACTGAACGCACTTTGTCGCCCAGATTCTGGCTATCGCCCTTCAACAGATGTGCAATATCGGCTAAACGATCGCTTTCTGCATGCACAGTCGCAATGGCGCCCTCACCGGTTACCGCTTCAATGCGACGAACCCCGGCGGCGGTTCCGGACTCAGAGACAATACGGAACAGGCCGATGTCACCGGTACGGCTGGCGTGCGTCCCGCCGCACAGTTCGGTAGAGAAATCACCCATGCTCAGCACGCGAACGCGTTCGTCATATTTCTCGCCGAACAGCGCCATTGCGCCTTTTGCTTTCGCCGCTTCCAGATCCATCACGTGGGTTTCAACCGGCAGGTTACGACGAATCTGCGCGTTCACCAGATCTTCAACCGCCCGGATTTCCGCCGGCTTCATTGCTTCATTATGCGAGAAATCGAAGCGCAGCATTTTGTCGTTAACCAGCGACCCTTTCTGTGCCACGTGCGTGCCCAGAATCTGGCGCAACGCCGCGTGCATCAGGTGCGTTGCGGAGTGATTCAGACGAATACGCGCACGACGCGCCTCATCCACATCAGCCTGGACCGCATCGCCCACTTTCAGAGAGCCCGCAGACAGCTTGCCGAGGTGGCCAATTGCCTGACCATATTTTTGCGTGTCACTTACGGCAAACGCAAAGCTCGCGCCTTTCAGTTCACCTTTATCGCCAACCTGACCACCGGATTCCGCATAGAATGGGGTTTGATCCAGTACGACAACGGCTTCCTGACCGACACTGATCGCATCAACCGCTTTACCATCAACAAACAGCGCGGTCACTTTACCGTTCAGTTCCAGATGGTCGTAGCCTTTAAATTCAGAGGCGCTATCCACGCGAATCATCGCGTTATAGTCCGCACCGAAACCGCTGGCTTCGCGCGCGCGACGACGCTGCTCTTCCATGGCGGCTTCAAAACCGGCTTCATCCACTTTGATGTTGCGCTCACGGCAAACGTCAGCCGTCAGATCAACCGGGAAACCGTAGGTATCGTACAGACGGAATGCTGTTTCGCCGTCCAGCGTATCGCCGGACAGTGTCGCCAGTTCTTCGTCCAGCAGCGCCAGACCACGCTCCAGCGTACGGGCAAACTGCTCTTCTTCGGTTTTCAGAACTTGCTCAACCTGAGCCTGCTGACGCTTCAGTTCTTCGCCCGCCGATCCCATGACGTCAATCAGTGGGCCCACCAGTTTATAGAAGAAGATCTCTTTCGCGCCCAGCATGTTGCCATGACGTACCGCACGACGAATGATACGACGCAAAACATAGCCACGGTTTTCGTTCGACGGAACCACGCCGTCGGCAATCAGGAACGCACAGGAACGAATGTGATCCGCAATCACGCGCAGTGACTTGTTGCTCAGATCGGTTGCACCGGTCACTTTCGCTACTGCTTCAATCAGCGTGCGGAACAGGTCAATTTCGTAGTTGGAGTTGACGTGTTGCAGCACAGCCGCAATACGTTCCAGACCCATACCGGTATCCACGGAAGGCTTAGGCAGCGGCTCCATCGTACCGTCAGCCTGACGGTTGAACTGCATAAAGACGATGTTCCAGATCTCAATGTAGCGATCGCCGTCCTCTTCCGGGCTTCCCGGAGGGCCGCCCCAGATGTGATCGCCATGATCGTAGAAAATTTCGGTGCACGGACCGCACGGACCGGTGTCGCCCATCTGCCAGAAGTTGTCGGACGCATAAGCCGCACCTTTGTTATCACCGATGCGGATAATACGCTCGCGAGGAATACCGACTTCTTTTTCCCAAATTTCATAGGCTTCATCGTCTGTTTCGTAGACGGTCACCCACAGACGCTCTTTCGGCAGGGCAAACCAGTTTTCACCGGTCAGCAATTCCCATGCGTACTGGATTGCATCATGCTTGAAATAGTCGCCGAAGCTGAAGTTACCCAGCATTTCGAAGAAGGTATGGTGACGTGCAGTGTAACCAACGTTTTCCAGATCGTTGTGCTTACCACCCGCCCGCACGCAGCGTTGAGATGTGGTTGCGCGGGAATAATTACGCTTGTCGAGCCCAAGGAAAACGTCCTTGAACTGGTTCATCCCGGCGTTGGTAAACAACAAAGTGGGGTCATTGTTTGGAACCAGGGAGCTGCTGGCAACTACCTGATGTCCCTTACTATGGAAAAAGTCGAGAAACGCCTGACGGATCTCAGCGGTGCTCTTGCTCATAATTATCCTGAAATCTTGCTAACGAAAAATCATTACCAGCAACAACTCTTGATTGACTGGGCCGCCGGCAACTGAAAAGTGGGAATAAGATAAGTTTTCTTTACGGGGAAGTAAAATCCCGTATGCGCTCAATCGTCAAAATTTCGCCATATTTCCTGGATATCCTCCATCAGATATCCACGATAGAGCAAAAATCGCTGTATCTTAACCTTTTCTGAAAATGCACCAGGCAGCGGTTCACCATATTTACGACAGGCCTGATCGCGTGCGAGGACGCTCCAGTCAATCTCACATTCCCGCATTGCTTTTTCCGTCGATTCACGGGCAATGCCCTTTTGATTCAACTCCTGGCGAATGCGCGCCGGACCATAGCCTTTACGGCTGCGGCTGGCGATAAAGCGGGCGATAAACCGGTCGTCATCGAGATACTGATGCTCGTAACACCAGGCAATCACTCGTTCATAATCTTCCGCAGTCGCATCAATCTCTTCCGGTCCATTTTTCCCCATCACCGGGGCGGCAAGTTTACGTCGCAACTCTTGTTCGCTGTGGTCACGAACCGCGAGGATACGTACTGCGCGATCTAACAGCCGGGAATACGCGGGTCGGCGCGGTGTGGGTTCACTCATAACAACCTTCGAAATCAGAAATGCAAAAAGGGCTGCATCAATGCAGCCCTTGAGTGTAATTCAACTTTTTGCCGGATGGCAGTGTTGCGTTATCCGGACGGACGACACCTGACGATTAAAAATCTTCGTTGGTTTCCGCAACGCCTTCACCGTCATCAACAGCGAAGTCAGGTTTGGCATCCTGGTTATTGAGCAGCATTTCGCGAACTTTCTTCTCAATTTCCTTCGCAGTCGCCGGGTTGTCTTTCAGCCAGGTGGTTGCATTCGCTTTACCCTGACCAATTTTCTCGCCGTTGTAGCTGTACCAGGCGCCCGCTTTCTCGATCAGCTTCTCTTTCACGCCCAGGTCAACCAGTTCGCCATAGAAGTTAATGCCTTCACCGTAAAGGATCTGGAATTCAGCCTGTTTAAACGGTGCCGCAATTTTGTTTTTCACCACCTTCACGCGGGTTTCGCTGCCCACCACGTTATCGCCCTCTTTCACCGCGCCAATACGACGGATATCCAGACGAACAGAAGCGTAGAATTTCAGTGCGTTACCACCGGTCGTGGTTTCCGGGTTACCGAACATCACACCAATTTTCATACGGATCTGGTTGATGAAGATCAGCAGCGTGTTGGACTGCTTCAGGTTACCGGCCAGTTTACGCATCGCCTGGCTCATCATACGCGCCGCGAGGCCCATGTGAGAGTCACCGATTTCGCCTTCGATTTCCGCTTTCGGCGTCAGTGCCGCTACGGAGTCGACAACGATAACGTCGACAGCGCCAGAACGCGCCAGCGCATCACAGATTTCCAGCGCCTGTTCACCGGTGTCCGGCTGAGAACAGAGTAGATTGTCGATATCAACGCCCAGCTTACGTGCATAGATCGGGTCCAGCGCGTGTTCTGCATCGATAAACGCACAGGTTTTACCTTCGCGCTGCGCCGCGGCAATCACCTGCAGCGTCAGCGTGGTTTTACCGGATGATTCTGGCCCGTAGATTTCGACGATACGGCCCATCGGCAGGCCGCCTGCGCCCAGCGCGATATCCAGTGAAAGCGAACCTGTGGAGATCGTTTCCACATCCATAGAACGGTCTTCACCCAGGCGCATGATGGAGCCTTTACCGAATTGCTTTTCGATCTGGCCCAGCGCTGCCGCCAACGCTTTCTGTTTGTTTTCGTCGATAGCCATTAATTACTCCTGTCATGCCGGCTGAAACCGGATAGTGATTCTGTACTGTTGTCGCAATTATACTGTATAGTCATACAGTATCAAGTATTTTGTAGAAATTGTTGCCACAGGGTTTGCAGCGCATAAACCGTGGCTTGCCGACGCACCGCCTCACGGTCGCCGTGAAAGCATTCCCGACGGGTAATCCCTTCTCCGCGCACGCTGGCGAAGGCAAACCAGACGGTGCCGACCGGTTTCTCTTCGCTGCCGCCATCCGGCCCGGCGATCCCGCTGATGGAAACCGCAAAATCGGCACGCGCCGCTTTCAGTGCGCCAATCGCCATCTCAACCACCACCGGTTCACTGACCGCGCCATGCTGCGCCAGCGTCTCTTCCCGCACGCCGATCATCTGCGATTTTGCTTCATTACTGTAGGTGACAAAACCGCGCTCAAACCAGGCGGAGCTGCCGGCAATATCGGTAATGGCTTTCGCCACCCAACCGCCGGTGCAGGACTCTGCGGTGGTCACCGTCGCACCACGCGCTTTCAGCGCCAGCCCGACCTGTTCACTTAACTGCATCAGTTCACTGTCAGTCATATCAGCCTCTGTCAGTTAAAAAATATGCCGGACAAGATAACACTTTCCCAACGGAGATGGGGATGAGGTAACAATTTTACGAGGGGGATTCCGAAAAAACGAGTGAGGCCCAGGGAAGCCGAAGCAACCCTGGGTAAAAACCATTATTGCACGCGCGCCAGCGCCACTGCCTGACCTAACTGCCACACCGCCATCGCGTAATGGGTGCTGTGGTTGTAGCGGGTAATAGCATAGAAGTTCGGCAAACCGTACCAGTACTGGTAGCCGGTACCAATATCCAGGCGCAGCAGGCTCACCTGCTGATGGTTGCCCAGCGGTTGTTGCGGCGTGAGTCCGGCGGCCGCCAGTTGAGAAAGGCTGTACTGCGTTTTAAAGCCATTCGCCAGTCCCGGTGCCTGACCGTTCGCCATCACCGCCACCGCGTCGCCCTTCACCCAACCGTGCGCTTTGAAGTAATTCGCCACGCTACCGATAGCATCGACCGGATCCCACAGGTTGATGTGGCCGTCGCCGTTGAAATCTACCGCGTACTCTTTATAGGACGACGGCATGAACTGTCCGTAACCCATCGCGCCAGCAAAGGATCCTTTCAAATCTAACGGGTCATCCTGTTCGTTACGCGCCATCAGCAGGAACGTCTCCAGCTCGCCGGAGAAGTACTCCGCACGACGTGGGTAGTTAAACGACAGCGTCGCCAGCGCGTCCAGAATGCGCGTTTTTCCCATCACGCGGCCCCAGCGGGTTTCCACGCCAATAATGCCCACGATGATCTCCGGCGGAACGCCGTAAACCTGCCAGGCACGGTTGAGCGCATCTTCATACTGATTCCAGAATGCCACGCCGTTTTGCACGTTATCCGGGGTAATGAACTGTTTGCGATAGCGTAGCCATGCGCCGTTAGGTCCGGCCGGCGGCTGCGTGGTCGGCGCCTGCCTGTCCATCAGACGCAAAACGTAATCCAGGCGCTTCGCCTGTGACAGGATCTCCTGCAACTGCTGACGATTAAAACCGTGCTTGTTCACCATCTTATCGATGAACTGCTGCGCATTCGGGTTATTGGCAAAGTCGCCCCCCATCTGCATAACGTTGTGCTGGGGCTCAAGCAGGAAGCCGCCGGAAGGCGTGCCCGTTGTCGTTTGAGGCTCTTGAGGTTTCGGTTTGCTACTACAGGCAGCAAGTAACACAAACAGGGGAAGTAATGCTACATAACGACGCTTGAACATGAGACATCCATTAAACAGATTCAGCCAGAGAGAAGTATGGTAAAGCATCCCCCGTCATACAAGGAAGCACCAGACGCGCTCCGTCACACAATTTACGTATCACGTCCCCTCGTTTGATCGTCAGTACATTCTTTCCTTTCCATAAAAACTTTCAATTTAAAATATTTTACTTTCATTTTGAGATCAAAATAACACTTTTATTTCTTTCAACCTGATTAAAATAAGTCACCCATTCGCAAGATAACTAAAAATCCCTACAGGAGAGAATAATGATCGAAACCATTACACATGGAGCAGAGTGGTTCATCGGGCTGTTCCAGAAAGGTGGAGAGGTGTTTACCGGAATGGTCACCGGCATTCTTCCACTGCTGATCAGCCTGCTGGTCATCATGAATGCGCTGATCAACTTTATCGGCCAGCAGCGAATCGAACGCTTCGCCCAGCGCTGCGCCGGGAATCCGTTGTCCCGCTACCTGATTTTGCCTTTTATTGGCACGTTTGTGTTTTGTAACCCCATGACCCTGAGTCTGGGCCGCTTCATGCCAGAGAAATACAAGCCCAGCTATTACGCAGCCGCCTCTTACAGCTGTCACTCAATGAACGGTCTGTTCCCGCATATCAACCCTGGCGAACTGTTCGTTTACCTCGGCATTGCCAGCGGCCTGACCACGTTAGGTCTCCCGCTCGGGCCACTGGCCGTGAGCTATCTGCTGGTCGGAGTGGTCACCAACTTCTTTCGTGGCTGGGTCACGGACCTCACAACCTCCATCTTTGAGAAAAAGATGGGTATCCAACTTGAGCAGAAAGTCCACCTTGCAGGAGCAGCATCATGACGCGTATTCGAATTGAACGAGGAACTGGCGGCTGGGGTGGCCCGTTAGAGCTGGACGTGACCGCCGGAAAGAAAATTGTCTATATCACCGCAGGCACTCGCCCGGCGATTGTCGACAAACTGGCGCAGTTAACCGGCTGGCAGGCTGTCGATGGCTTTAAAGAGGGAGAACCGCCTGAAGACGAAATTGGCGTTGCCATCATTGACTGTGGCGGGACGCTGCGTTGTGGCATCTATCCTAAACGCCGTATTCCGACCGTGAACATTCACTCAACCGGGAAATCCGGCCCGCTGGCCCAGTATATTGTTGAAGACATTTATGTCTCTGGCGTCAGGGAAGACAACATCACCGTCATCAGCGACGCGTCTGCTGCACCGCAGCCGCAATCACAACCGGCAAGCGCTACCGCCGGGCGTGATTACGACAGCAGCAAAAAAATCACCGAACAGAGCGATGGCCTGTTAGCAAAAGTCGGCATGGGGATGGGGTCGGCGGTGGCCGTGCTGTTCCAGTCCGGTCGCGACACCATCGATACGGTTCTGAAAACCATTCTGCCGTTTATGGCATTCGTCTCGGCACTGATCGGCATCATCATGGCCTCGGGTCTGGGTGACTGGATCGCCCATGGCCTGGCGCCGCTTGCCAGCCATCCGTTGGGTCTGGTGACGCTGGCACTGATCTGTTCGTTTCCACTGCTGTCGCCGTTCCTCGGCCCAGGTGCGGTCATTGCGCAGGTTATCGGCGTTCTGATCGGCGTGCAAATTGGCCTGGGCAACATCCCGCCGCATCTGGCGCTGCCCGCCCTGTTTGCCATTAACGCCCAGGCAGCCTGTGATTTTATTCCGGTCGGTCTGTCGCTGGCAGAAGCCCGTCAGGACACCGTTCGCGTCGGCGTGCCGTCGGTACTAGTGAGCCGCTTCCTGACGGGGGCACCCACCGTTCTCATCGCCTGGTTTGTTTCCGGCTTTATCTATCAATAAGAGGTGTCGACATGACCGTTATTTATCAGACCACCATCACCCGTATCGGCCAGAGCGCACCGGATGCGCTCTGCGACCAGATGCTGATTACCTTTCGTGAAGGCGCGCCTGCGGATATCGAGGAGTTTTGCTTTATCCATTGTCATGGCGAACTGAACGGCCCGCTGCAGCCCGGCGCCCAGTTCGAACTGGGTCAGCATCGTTATCCGGTCACTGCCGTTGGCAGTGTGGCCGAGCAGAATTTACGTGAACTGGGGCATATCACCCTGCGCTTCGATGGGCTGAGCGAAGCGGAATTTCCCGGCACCGTGCATGTCGCGGGGCCTGTACCGGACGATATCGCACCGGGCTGTATTTTGAAGTTTGTCGCTTAAGGAGAGAAAAATGAATCAGGTTGCCGTTGTCATTGGTGGAGGACAGACCCTGGGGGCGTTCCTCAGCCGTGGGCTTGCAGCAGAAGGGTATCGCGTTGCGGTGGTAGATATTCAGAGTGATAAAGCCGCAAACGTTGCACAGGAGATTAACGCAGAATTTGGCGAAGGCATGGCCTACGGTTTCGGCGCCGACGCCACCAGCGAACAGAGCGTGCTCGCACTCTCTCGCGGTGTGGATGAAATCTTTGGCCGCGTGGATCTGCTGGTTTACAGCGCCGGGATTGCGAAAGCAGCATTTATCAGTGATTTCCAGCTCGGTGATTTTGACCGCTCGCTGCAGGTGAATCTGGTCGGCTACTTCCTCTGCGCACGTGAATTCTCCCGTCTGATGATCCGCGATGGTATTCAGGGACGTATTATTCAGATCAACTCCAAATCCGGTAAAGTGGGCAGCAAGCACAATTCCGGCTATAGCGCGGCGAAGTTTGGCGGCGTGGGGTTAACGCAGTCGCTGGCGCTGGATCTGGCGGAATATGGCATTACCGTGCATTCGCTGATGCTCGGCAACCTGTTAAAGTCACCGATGTTCCAGTCGTTGCTGCCGCAGTACGCCACCAAGCTGGGTATCAAGCCAGACGAAGTGGAGCAGTATTACATTGATAAGGTTCCGCTGAAGCGCGGCTGCGACTATCAGGATGTGCTGAACATGTTGTTATTCTATGCCAGCCCGAAAGCGTCGTACTGCACCGGGCAGTCAATCAACGTTACCGGTGGACAAGTAATGTTTTAATGGGTATCGCCCGGTGGCGATACGCTTACCGGGCCTACCCGCAGGCCGGATAAAGTGAAACCGCCGTCTGGCAAAATAAAAGGAGCAACATATGGTATCCGCACTCGTTACTGTCGCCGTCATTGCCTGGTGTGCACAACTGGCGCTGGGATACTGGCAAATATCGCGCTTTAACAACGCATTTGACCGACTTTGCCAACAGGGACGTGTCGGCGTAGGGCGTTCAGGAGGACGTTTTAAACCACGCGTCGTGGTCGCCGTCGCTGTCGATGATAATCAGCGAGTCACCGATACGTTGTTTATGAAAGGTCTCACCGTATTCGCCAGACCAGGAAAAATCGCCGACATTCAGGGCAAACATCTTAATGAATTACAGCCTGATGTGATCTTTCCCCATGATCCGCTATCGCAGAATGCACTATCATTGGCGCTTAATCTGAAACATGGGTAATTTCGTTGTGAATGCTATTAGCTTGCGAAATTATCATTTCGCAAATTTAATTCAGGGTTATTTCGCCTATGAAACCTCGTCAGCGTCAGGCCGCCATTCTGGAGCATCTGCAAAAACAGGGTAAAAGCTCTGTGGAAGAACTGGCCCAGTACTTTGACACCACGGGCACGACCATTCGCAAAGATCTTGTCGTTCTGGAAAATGCCGGTACCGTCATTCGCACCTATGGCGGCGTGATGTTAAATAAAGATGAGTCCGATCCGCCTATCGATCACAAAACGCTGATCAATACGCATAAGAAAGAGCGTATTGCTGAAGCTGCGGTCCGCTTTATCCATGATGGCGACTCCATCATTCTGGATGCCGGGAGTACCGTGCTACAAATGGTGCCGATGCTTACCCGCTTTAGCAATATCACCGTCATGACCAACAGCTTGCACATTGTCAACGCGCTGTCCGAGTTAGACAACGAACAAACCATCCTGATGCCTGGCGGAACATTTCGTAAAAAATCGGCCTCATTTCACGGACAACTGGCCGAAAACGCCTTTGAGCAGTTCAGTTTTGATAAACTCTTCATGGGCACCGACGGTATTGATCTCAGTGCCGGCGTAACCACCTTTAATGAGGTTTACACCGTCAGCAAAGCGATGTGTAACGCCGCTCGCGAAGTTATTCTGATGGCGGACTCATCAAAGTTTGGCCGCAAGAGTCCGAATGTTGTGTGCAGTCTGGAAAGCGTCGACAAACTGATTACCGACGCGGGTATTGATCCCGCATTTCGTCAGGCGCTGGAAGAGAAAGGGATTGAAGTGATCATAACCGGAGAAACCAATGAGTGATGCACTACTGAACGCGGGCCGTCAGACGTTAATGCTGGAATTACAGGAAGCAAGCCGTCTGCCGGAACGTCTGGGCGATGATTTTATCCGCGCCGCCAATACCATAATCCACTGTGAAGGCAAAGTGATTGTCTCAGGTATCGGCAAATCGGGCCATATTGGTAAGAAAATCGCCGCGACGCTCGCCAGTACCGGCACCCCGGCCTTTTTTGTTCACCCTGCCGAAGCGCTGCATGGCGATCTGGGGATGCTCGAAAGCCGTGACGTGATGTTGTTTATCTCCTATTCCGGCGGCGCAAAAGAGCTGGATCTCATCATCCCGCGTCTGGAAGATAAATCCATCGCCCTGCTGGCAATGACCGGCAAACCCAATTCACCGCTGGGTCTGGCGGCGAAGGCTGTTCTGGATATCTCCGTTGAGCGCGAAGCCTGCCCGATGCACCTGGCGCCGACCTCCAGCACCGTCAATACCCTGATGATGGGCGACGCGCTGGCGATGGCGGTTATGCAGGCACGCGGCTTCAATGAAGAAGATTTTGCCCGCTCGCATCCGGCCGGGGCGTTGGGCGCGCGTTTGCTTAATAAAGTGCATCACCTGATGCGCCGTGACGATGCTGTCCCGCAGGTTCAACTTGCCACCAGCGTGATGGACGCGATGCTGGAATTAAGCCGTACCGGTCTGGGTCTGGTCGCCGTTTGCGACGACCAGATGCAGGTGAAAGGCGTCTTTACCGACGGCGACCTGCGTCGCTGGCTGGTTGGCGGCGGCGCGCTCACCACGCCGGTCAGTGAAGCGATGACCCACAACGGCATCACCTTGCAGTCAGAAAGCCGGGCGATTGATGCCAAAGAGATCCTGATGAAACGCAAAATTACCGCCGCGCCGGTGGTGGATGAAACCGGTAAGCTCACCGGCGCCATCAACCTGCAGGATTTCTATCAGGCCGGGATACTCTAATCCTTCAGCCCCAGACGCTTCGCCAGCCGGTGCAGGTTGGCGACATCCGTTTCAAGTGCCCGGGCGCTGGCCGCCCAGTTGTGATTATTTTGCGCCAGCGCCTGGCGAATCATTTCCCGCTGGAACGCCTCCGTCGCATCACGCAGATTGTGATTGCGCGGTAAACCCGCTGTCACTTCCGGCTGCGGCGTCATGGCCTCCTCCTGCAACGCGAAATGCTTCGCTTCCAGTACCACTTCGTCTCCGGATCGGGTCGCGCGCGCCAGCACTACCGCCCGATGAATCGCATGTTCCAGTTCACGCACGTTACCCGGCCAGCCGTAATTCAGCAGATGGCTACGCGCCCCAGGACTGAGCACCACGCGGGAAAGCCCCAGTCGTAATCGACACTGCTCGCAAAAATAACCCGCCAGCAACACCACATCTTCCCCGCGCTCCCGTAGCGGGGGAACCAAAAGCGGAAACACGCTCAGACGATGAAACAGATCGGCACGAAAACGTCCCGCCAGCACCTCTTCACGCAGATCGCGATTCGTTGCCGCCAGCACGCGCACATCCACGCGCAGGCTGCGGTCATCGCCGACGCGCTGAATATCGCCATACTGCAATACGCGCAGCAGTTTGGCTTGCAGAGCCAGCGACAGTTCACCAATTTCATCGAGGAATAACGTGCCGTTATCGGCCATTTCAAATTTGCCGCTACGGTTGCTGATGGCCCCGGTGAATGCCCCTTTCACATGACCAAACAGTTCGCTCTCCGCCACGCTTTCCGGCAGCGCGGCGCAGTTCAGGTAGACCAACGGGTTGACCGCGCGAGGTGAACCTTCGTGAATCGCCTTCGCCACCAGTTCTTTCCCGGTACCAGTTTCGCCGCTGATTAACACGTTAAGATCGGAGCCTGCCACAATCTCGATCTCTTTTTTCAACTGCATCATGTTCGGCGAGAGACCAATCATCTGCGTCTCTTTTATCTGTTCGAAATCGGTACTCGACCCCGGCAACATATTCTGGCTTTCCAGTTGTTCAATCAGCAGCGCATTGCTCAATGCACCAGCGGCCAGCGCGGCGATGAGCCGTAACTCCTCATCGCTGAAAACATCAAACTGATCCGGCGCCATGCCATCGAGGGTCAGCGCGCCGATCAGGTTCTGCCCGGCAAAAAGCGGCAACCCAATACAGGCATGCACTTTCAGACTCTCCTGCCCCGGGATCAATCCGTCATACGGGTCAGGCAAATCGCTGTCTGCCGGAAAGCGCACCACGTCTCCGGCGCGGGCGATGGCCTCCAGTCGGGGATGCCCTTCGAGGGTAAAACGCCTGCCGAGCACATCACGTGCAAGACCATCAATCGCCAGCGGGATAAACTGGCGCGCCTCATAACGCAGCAACGCAGAAGCATCGCATTCCAGCACCTGACGCAGCGTAGTAATCAGACGCTGAAAACGATCCTGATGGCCCACTCCGCGCTGTAATTCAATGGCGATCCCCGCCAGAACATCAACAGAAAAACTCATGCTGTCCTCACTGTCATTTTGACAATCCATACTGTCATATTGACTGTGTTATGAATAGTCTTTTTGACTACCATCTAATGAGTATAAAATTTTAAATCAATAAAAATCAAATAGATAAAAAATTGGCACGCGACCTGCAATAAGCGAAACAACTTATTTGAACAACGCTAAATGAATTGAGGTTGCTATGTCTATTCTGGTTAAAAATAATATCCATTGGGTTGGCCAACGTGACTGGGAAGTACGTGATTTCCACGGAACCGAATACAAAACGCTGCGCGGCAGCAGCTACAACAGCTATCTCATCCGTGAAGAAAAAAATGTCCTGATCGATACCGTCGATCATAAATTCAGCCGTGAGTTTGTGCAGAACCTGCGTAATGAAATCGACCTCGCAGACATCGATTACATCATTATCAACCATGCGGAAGAAGATCACGCCGGGGCGCTGACCGAGCTGATGACGCAGATCCCGGATACCCCTATCTACTGCACCGCCAACGCGATTGACTCAATTACCGGTCATCATCACCATCCGGAGTGGAATTTTAACGTCGTGAAAACCGGCGACACGCTGGATATTGGTAACGGCAAACAGTTGATCTTCGTGGAAACGCCGATGCTGCACTGGCCGGACAGCATGATGACCTACATGACCGGCGATGCCGTCCTGTTCAGTAACGACGCTTTCGGTCAGCACTACTGCGACGAACGTCTGTTTAACGATGAAGTGGATCAGACCGAGCTGTTCGAACAGTGCCAGCGTTACTACGCCAATATCCTGACCCCGTTCAGTCGTCTGGTGACGCCAAAAATTACCGAAATCCTCGGCTTCAACCTGCCGGTCGATATGATTGCCACCTCCCACGGCGTGGTCTGGCGCGATAATCCGACCCAGATTGTTGAGCTGTATCTGAAATGGGCGGCGGATTATCAGGAAGATCGCATCACAATTTTCTACGACACCATGTCCAATAACACCCGCATGATGGCGGATGCGATTGCGCAGGGAATTAACGAAGTCGACCCGAACGTGGCAGTGAAAATTTTTAACGTCGCCCGCAGCGATAAAAACGAAATCCTGACCAACGTTTTCCGCTCTAAAGGTGTGCTGGTCGGCACCTCCACGATGAACAATGTGATGATGCCGAAAATCGCCGGTCTGGTGGAGGAGATGACCGGTCTGCGTTTTCGTAACAAACGCGCCAGCGCTTTTGGTTCCCACGGCTGGAGTGGCGGAGCGGTCGACCGCTTATCCACCCGTTTACAGGATGCCGGTTTTGAAATGTCGCTGAGCCTGAAGGCCAAATGGCGCCCGGACCTGGATGCGCAGGAACTGTGCCGCCAGCACGGTCGTGAAATCGCGCGTCAATGGGCGCTCGCGCCGTTGCCGGACGCGACAGTGAAAGCGACAACCAAAGAAGAAGCATGCGCCTGCGCCGCCGCAGCAGCCGACCTCGGTCCGAGCATGCAGTGCAGCGTGTGCCAGTGGATTTACGATCCGGCAAAAGGTGAACCGTTGCAGGATGTCGCGCCAGGTACGCCGTGGAGCGATGTGCCGGACAACTTCCTCTGTCCGGAATGTTCATTAGGCAAAGATGTCTTCGACGTGCTGGCAACGGAGGCAAAATGAGCCGGGGAATTGTCATCATTGGTTCGGGCTTTGCTGCCCGCCAGTTAGTCAAAAACATTCGCAAGCAGGACGCGGATGTCCCGTTAACTCTGATTGCGGCTGACAGCATGGATGAGTATAACAAACCCGATCTCAGTCATGTGATAAGCCAGGCGCAGCACGCCGACGACCTCACCCGTCAGTCGGCGGGAGAGTTTGCTGAACAGTTTGCTCTGCGTCTCTTTCCCCACACCTGGGTCACCGACATTGATGCCGATGCCCACGTGGTAAAAAGCCAGGACAAGCAGTGGCAGTACGACAAACTGGTGCTGGCTACGGGCGCTGCGGCCTTTGTTCCACCGATAGCAGGACGTGAGTTAATGCTCACATTGAACAGCCAGCAGGAGTACCGTGCCTGCGAAACACAGCTACGCGATGCCCAACGGGTGCTGATTGTCGGCGGCGGGTTGATTGGAACCGAACTGGCGATG
Source organism: Citrobacter sp. Ca225 (assembly GCF_030337175.1). NCBI lineage: Bacteria > Pseudomonadati > Pseudomonadota > Gammaproteobacteria > Enterobacterales > Enterobacteriaceae > Citrobacter > Citrobacter sp. Ca225. The sequence goes on from NZ_JAOWCD010000103.1 coordinate 63,510, forward strand.
GATTTCTGCCGCGCAAGTAAAGCGGTCACGCTGATAGATAACGCAGCCAGCCTGCTTGCTTCGCTGATGCCGCCGGAAGTGAGCAGTCGCTTACAGCATCGTCTTACCGATATGGGCGTACACCTGTTGCTGAAATCACAGTTACAAGGGCTGGAGAAAACCGCATCCGGTATTCGTGCAACGTTCGATCGCGAGCGCAGCATTCACGTCGATGTGGTGATTGCCGCCACGGGTCTGCGCCCGGAAACGGCGCTGGCGCGTCGCGCCGGTTTAACCCTCAACCGCGGCGTTTGTGTCGACAGCTACCTGCAAACCAGCCACCCGGATATTTATGCCCTCGGCGACTGCGCGGAGATCAACGGTCAGGTGCTACCGTTCCTGCAGCCTATTCAGCTCAGTGCGATGTACCTGGCGAAAAATCTGCTCGGCGGCAACGCGCCGCTGAAGCTGCCTGCCATGTTAGTCAAAATCAAAACGCCAGAACTGCCGCTGCATCTGGCAGGGGAAACCCAGCGTCGCGATCTGAACTGGCACATTGCCGCAGAATCTGACGGCATGGTAGCCAAAGGGATGAACGGTGAAGGACAGCTCTGCGCCTTCGTGGTAAGTGAAGACAGAATGAAGGAGGCTTTCGCCCTGCTGAAAACGTTGCCTCGGCAGGCCGGATAAGACGCTCTGCGTCGCCATCCGGCGCTATCGCCACTGATTGATTAACCTCATGCACACGGAAGTGCGATATTGCTTGTCGTTTCGCCCCGCCTGTCCCGGGGCTTTTTTATGCTTCCGCCATCCCACGCGCCGCAGCAATCACCCCCTGTCCCAGCGACAGTCCACCGTCACCGGCTGGTAACTGCTGCGGGAAGAGCAGCGTGAAATCCGCCAGATAATAAGCCAGGCGAGCCGACAGTAACCGGTTGTGCATCACCCCACCGCTGAACACCAGCGTGTTGATACCGCGTGCCGTGGCCTGCTCGCGCAGCATCGCGGCAAACCCTTGTGCCAGCACATCGTGGAAAGCCCATGCGCGTTCAGCGGGCGTTGCCTGCCAGTTCAGCCACTGCGACCAGAAGGTTGCCAGATCCAGTTGATTCCCCGTCAAGGGAAGCGTGACCGGATGTTTAACCCCCGCGCATTGCGACGCCAGCGCCTCCAGTGTGCAGGCGGCTTCCCCTTCATAACTGAGCGATTCTGGCGCGCAGTTCAGCGCTGCGGCAACCGCATCGAACAGACGCCCGCAGGACGAGGCCAGCGGTGCGTTAATCCCACGCTCAATCGCTCGCGCCAGCACGTTCCAGTTCTGTCGCTGTAGGTATTGCGTTTCCGGATAGCGCTGCCAGTCAGGCACAAAGCGCAGACACTGCGCTAACAGGTTACGCCAGGGCTGCTTCGCGGCGAGATCGCCACCGGCAAGCGCCACGGCGGGCAATCCACCAAGATGTTCACACTCACGGTAGTTCACCCGCAGACACTCTCCTCCCCACAGCGCGCCCGCGTCACCCATTCCAATGCCGTCCAGCGTCAGGGCGATAACATCGCCACCGTCCAGCGGCCACCCATGCTCGGCCAGACAGGCTGCGGCATGAGCATGATGATGCAACACGATCTCCGTTGGCAGGTTCATCTCACTGGCCCACTGGCTGGAGACATACCCCGGATGGGCATCGCGAACAAGGCACTGTGGCGTGAAGTCATAGATAGTCTGGATTAACCGCAGTGCGTCACGCCACTGATGTTGGATCCCATCGTCGCTGAGATCGCCAAGATGCTGGCTGATCACCGCCTGCTCACCGCGCACCAGGCAGAAGGTGTTTTTCAGATCCGCCCCCAGACAGAGTATCGGTGGTATATGATGAAATCCCGGCGGCAACGCCAGCGCGTCCGGGACATATCCCCGCGAGCGACGCAGCATTTCACCGCTTTCACGTACCACGGAATCGTCCATGCGCTGCACGATGTCGCGATTGTGTAACAGGAAACCCTCGGCAATATCCTGCAAATCCTTAATTGCCTGTTCGTTGCTGATGGCCGGCGGTTTACCGCTAAGATTGCCGGAGGTCATTACCAGCGGGCGCTTCAGTGCCTGGAGCAACAGGTGCTGAAGTGGATTGGCGGGCAACATCACGCCAACCTCCGCAAGCCCTGGGGCAATACCGTCACACAGCGAGGAAACATGTTGCTTATCCACCAGCACAATCGGGGCGGCGGGCGTTTTCAGCAGTCGGGTCGCCGCATCCGACAGGCCCGACGCATCCGGCAGCATAACCGCCAGCGGTTTTGCCGGACGGCGCTTACGCGCACGAAGCCGCGCCACGGCATCGCTGTTTCCCGCATCGCAGGCCAGATGAAATCCGCCGATCCCCTTAACGGCAACAATACCTCCGGTCTGTAGCATTTCAACCGCAGCCTGTAATGCCGCCTCTTTTTCCGCCTGGTGTCCGCCGCTCAGCCAGCGCAGATGCGGACCACACGCCGGGCACGCCACCGGCTGGGCGTGAAAACGTCGGTCACTGGGATCGCGATACTCGCTGTCGCATTGCGGGCAGAGCGGAAATGACGCCATCACGGTAAACGGACGATCGTAGGGCATCGCCCGGATAATGGTAAAACGCGGGCCGCAATGGGTGCAGTTGATGAAGGGATAGCGATAACGCCGCTCTCCGGGCGTATTCATTTCGGCAAGACATTCCGGGCACGTCGCGGCATCGGGCACAATCTGGGTGTTCATCGTGCCGCCCGCACTCTGGCGAATGCTGAACTCCGCGGGCGGCTGCGCCCAGCGAAAAGGTTCACTTTCTACGCTGTCGATACGCGCCAATGGCGGACAATGGACATGCAGTTCACGGATAAACAGCGCGGGATCTTCCAGCAATCGAACCACCACGCCATCGCCATCATTACAGACGTCGCCATGCAACTGAAGCTGCTGCGCCAGTTGCCAGACGAAAGGACGAAAGCCGACGCCCTGAACTTTGCCGCGAATACGGAGCTGTATGCCAGAGGGGGTATTTGTTGCCATTGAGTCATTCTCGCCATCATCATTCCCGGAAAGGTATTTTACGAAAATTTCCGGGAATTCCCTTGATGCCAGCGCATTTCCTGAGTGATTTTTGCGGTAGGAATCAGAAAAGCAAAGAAGCGGAAGAATCCAGCGCCGCACGACGACGCTTTTCCGCGCTGAGTTGCTCGAGCTTATTACGGTCAACGCAAATCAGGGCATGCGTCGGACAGGCTTCCATACAGGCCGGACCGGCATCGCGGTGATAACAGAGATCGCACTTGTTAGCTTCCGCTTTTTCTGCCCGTACGTTCAGGCCGGCACCGCTATTACGCACAACCGGACGCACCACGACTTCCATTGCACCATATGGACAGGCCACCACGCAGGTTTTGCAGCCAATGCAACGTTCCTGCATGACATGAACAAAACCTTTATCACGGCTGATGGCACCGTTCGGACAGACGTTCGCACACGGCGCGTCCTCGCACTGGCGGCACAGCGTCGCCGTCGAGACATTCACACCTTTGATTACATGAATACGGGGTAAAAAGGTTTCAGGGGTCAGTGACGCGCAGTCCTGGTTTTCCTGATGGGAGACCACGCAGGCCACTTCACAGGTACGGCAACCAATGCACTTATTGGCGTCTGCAATGATGAAACGGTTCATCAAATTCTCCAGCAATGACAGATAATGTGCCGAAACATTCACAAATCATGCCAGTTTTTATCTTGCTGTAATCTAACGATATTTAAAAACAGAGGGTGACCGTTATGGTGTCATCGTCACGAATGACGATGACGGGTGACAATGTTACTGCGCCGCCAACGACATAACGGAATCTCGGCGAATCAACGTGCCGGTGAAGCTTTTCGGTGGCGTAAACGCCCCGCCGTCCAGCATGAAAATGAGTCGGCCAATGGTCTCCTGAATCATCTCCGTCACCGGAATTTTGACGCTGGAAAGCGCCGGTATGGTGTAGGGCGCCATCGCGATATCGTCAAAACCAATCACCGACACCTGCGATGGCACGGCGACCCCTTTGTCATGCAACTGTTTGATGGCCCCAATCGCCATGTCGTCATTGCTGGCCACCAGCGCGCTGAACGTCACGTCGCGAGAAAGCAGCACGTCCACCCCTGCGGCACCGCAGGCCGGCGTCCATTTGCCTTTGACGATCAGGTCGTCATTAACGGCGATGCCATGTCGGGTCAGTGCCTCTTTGTACCCCGACAGGCGTTCAACCCCGGTGGGTGAGTCCATCGAACCGGTGATAAAGGCAATCTGCTGATGGCCTGCGGCAATCAGTTCCGCCACAGCGTTAAAACTGGTCTGCTTTTGATCGCACCAGACGCAGTGGCTACTGTTTTTCCGTAACCGGCGGTTAAGCACCATAATCGGCTGCGAATGGCTGTCGATTATTTTATCGATCTCATCCACGCTGAGAAAACGCGGGTAGATCATGATCGCGTCGCAGCGCAAATCCAGCAGATACTGGATCGCCTGGCGTTCCTCCTCCGCGCTGTGTTTGCCATCGGCAAGCAGAAGCTGACGCCCCTGATCTTCCGCCATCCGCGCGGTATGAAACAGCAATTCGCTAAAATAGACGCCGTGGTAGAGGGTGTTAGTCACCACCAGCCCCAGCGTCTGACTGGTTTTCGCCGCAAGGCTACGCGCCAGCAGGTTAGGCCGATAGCCGCTCTCCTCAATCGCCTGAAATACACGATCCTTCGTCTCCTGGCTGACGTAGCCATTCCCTGAAAGCACCCTGGAGACCGTCGCCTTCGACACCCCGGCCCGCTGCGCTACCTCCAGCATCGTCGTCATAAGTTTTCTTCCTTTTCTCGCAATGAGATGCAGTGTACTTCACTGCTGCGTGGTTGTCCCCGATGCTAAATCACCCCAGAAAACCGCGAGTGACATGAATCACATTTCACGAAAATGAATAAAATTAAATATTGCCCAACTTGAATAAACTATTCATGATTTTGTGGAACCGGTTTCTCATCAGCGTTTCATCACCGACGATCGCTCAGGCGAATGTGCGGCAAAAATAAAACGTACCCTACTGATAAAACAGGATAAAAATCCTATGTCCAAGAATTATGCAGCGCTGGCGCGCTCCGTGGTGACGGCTCTGGGCGGCGTCGACAATATCACCGCAGTGACACACTGCATGACGCGTCTGCGTTTCGTTGTGAAAGATGACACGCTGGTCGACAGTGCCACGCTCAAAACCCTCAGCGGTGTACTCGGCGTCGTTCGCAGCGACAACCAGTGCCAGGTGATTATCGGCAATACCGTCTCCCAGGCGTATCGTGAGGTCGTCAACCTGTTGCCGGGCGATATGCAACCCGCCGAGCCCGTTGGCAAACCCAAGCTGACGCTCAGACGCATTGGCGCGGGGATCCTTGATGCGCTAATCGGTACCATGTCGCCGCTGATCCCGGCGATTATCGGCGGATCGATGCTCAAACTGTTGGCAATGATCCTTGAAATGACCGGCGTGCTGGAAAAAGGCTCCTCCACGTTAACGATCCTGACCGTGATCGGCGATGGCGCCTTCTTCTTCCTGCCGTTAATGGTGGCGGCCTCGGCGGCGATTAAATTTAAAACCAACATGTCGCTGGCGATCGCCATTGCCGGGGTGCTGGTGCATCCAAGCTTTATCGACCTGATGGCGAAAGCGGCACAGGGTGAGCACGTTGAATTCGCCCTGATCCCGGTCACCGCGGTGAAATACACCTATACGGTTATTCCGGCGCTGGTGATGACCTGGTGTCTGTCGTACATCGAACGCTGGGTGGATCGCATTACGCCCGCGGTCACCAAAAACTTCCTCAAGCCTATGCTGATCGTGCTGATCGCCGCGCCGCTGGCTATCGTCCTGATTGGGCCGATTGGCATCTGGATTGGTAGCGCGATTTCCGCGCTGGTCTATACCATTCACGGTTATCTCGGCTGGCTGTCTGTTGCCATCATGGGCGCGCTGTGGCCGCTATTGGTAATGACCGGGATGCACCGTGTCTTTACGCCAACCATCATTCAGACCATTGCCGAAACGGGTAAAGAAGGGATGGTCATGCCGTCCGAAATTGGCGCCAACCTGTCGCTCGGCGGTTCCTCGCTGGCGGTAGCCTGGAAAACGAAAAACCCGGAACTGCGCCAGACTGCGCTGGCAGCGGCGGCCTCGGCCATCATGGCCGGAATTTCGGAACCCGCGCTCTACGGTGTGGCGGTGCGCCTGAAACGTCCACTGATTGCCAGCTTGATCAGCGGCTTTATCTGTGGCGCGGTCGCCGGGATGGCTGGACTCGCCAGCCACTCAATGGCGGCACCGGGCCTGTTTACCAGCGTTCAGTTCTTCGATCCGGCGAATCCCATGACTATTGTTTGGGTATTTGGCGTCATGGCGCTGGCGGTGGTGTTGTCATTTGTCCTGACGCTGCTGCTGGGCTTTGAAGATATCCCCGTCGAAAACGCGGCCGCACAGGCACGCAAAAACCAGGCTGCACAACCGTCTACGGTAAAAGGCGCCAGCGTCTGACTGTTATTCACTGAGGTTATTATGGCTGTATTTCCGCAAGGATTTTTATGGGGCGGCGCACTGGCCGCCAACCAGGCTGAAGGCGCATACCTGGAGGGCGGCAAAGGGCTGACCACTGTCGATATGATCCCGCACGGAGAGCATCGCATGCCGGTCAAACTGGGACAGGAGAAACGTTTCCAGCTGCGGAATGATGAATTTTATCCCAGCCATCAGGCGATCGATTTTTACCATCGCTATAAGGACGATATCGCCCTGATGGCGGAAATGGGCTTCACCGTCTTTCGCACCTCGATTGCCTGGAGCCGTATTTATCCCAACGGCGACGAACTGACGCCTAACGAGGAAGGCATTGCCTTCTATCGCGCGGTGTTTGCCGAGTGCAAAAAGTACGGTATTGAACCGCTGGTTACACTGTGCCACTTCGACGTGCCCATGCACCTGGTTACCGAATACGGCTCCTGGCGTAATCGCAAGATGGTGGAGTTTTTCACCCGCTATGCGCGTACCTGTTTTGAAGCTTTTAACGGGCTGGTGAAATACTGGCTGACCTTCAATGAAATCAACATCATGCTGCACAGCCCGTTCTCCGGCGCGGGGTTGGTGTTTGAAGAGGGGGAAAATCAGGATCAGGTGAAATATCAAGCCGCGCACCATGAGCTGATTGCCAGCGCGCTGGCGACGAAAATCGCCCATGAGATCAACCCGCAGAACCAGGTGGGCTGCATGCTGGCGGGCGGTAATTTTTATCCGTACTCCTGCAAACCGGAAGATGTCTGGACAGCGCTGGAAAAAGATCGTGAAAACCTGTTCTTCATTGACGTACAGGCGCGCGGCGCATATCCAGCTTACTCTGCCCGTGTGTTTCGTGAAAAAGGTGTGGTGATTGAGAAAGCCCCGGCAGATGATGCAATCCTGAAAAACACCGTCGATTTTGTCTCTTTCAGCTATTACACGTCGCGCTGCGCGTCGGCTGAGATAAACACAAAGAACAGCAGTGCCGCGAACGTGGTGAAGTCAATGCGCAACCCGTACATCCAGGTCAGCGACTGGGGCTGGGGGATCGACCCGCTTGGACTGCGCATCACGATGAATATGATGTACGACCGCTACCAGAAACCGCTGTTCCTGGTGGAAAACGGTCTCGGGGCAAAAGATGAAATCGATGCCGATGGCCACATTAATGACGATTATCGTATTAGCTATTTGCGCGAACACATCCGTGCGATGGCTGACGCCATTGAGGACGGCGTGCCGCTGATGGGTTACACCACCTGGGGCTGTATTGATCTGGTGGCCGCGTCGACGGGTGAGATGAGCAAACGGTACGGGTTCGTCTATGTCGACCGCGATGATGCCGGCAACGGTACGCTTGCGCGAACGCGTAAAAAATCGTTCTGGTGGTACAAAAAAGTGATCGCCAGCAACGGCCAGGATCTGGCGTAAACAGGATGGCGGATGGCGCTCGCGCTGTCCGCCCTTCCCTTCCCTCGTTACATCATTTGCATTTCGTTTCCGCTATCTCCCTTCCAGTTTTCGGTTTGCCCCTTCCCTTTTTTACTGGCATTTTATACAGGTATTTTCATCTACTCGTGGGCAACAAGGAATCGTTTATGACTATTGAGGCTGGCAGTCCTGAAATCGCTATCATCAGGCCGTTTCGTCGTTTAAAGGTGAGCTATGTCAGAAAGCGCCATGAAGATCCAAAAACCGGCAACACGCGCCGCTATAGCCGGCATGCGTCGTTAACCATTAATGGCGACTGGCTGGAACAGGCGGGTTTTCCGACCGGTACCCTTGTCAATGTGGCGGTAATGCAGGGGAAATTAGTGATCGAACAGGTGAGAGAGGAACAGGCCGGATGAGGTCAGAGCGTCATCCGGCATGAATGTCACGACGCCGCTAATTCCGCAAAGCCGCCGTGGCCCTCCCAGCCGTCGAGACGCTGGTAAACGGTGTCGACGGCATCCTTAATGGGTTGAGTCATAGGATAATAGAACCCGACGATATCCGGCTGAATCCCGAGGAAGATCACCTCGCCGACGTCTTCTTTAAGCTGATCAACCAGATAATTCAGCGGCATATTGTGGGTCGTCATCATGAACATCTCGGCGATATCGTCAGGATCGACAATGCGGATCTCGCCGGGATTCAACCCCATGTCGGTGGCGTCCACGATCAGCAGACGATCCGGGCGCAGTTCGCGAATGGCCACGATGTCATTTTCCGGCGCACAGCCTCCGTCAATGACCACCCAGTGACCTTTCGCCTGCGCCGCGCATTTTTCTGCCAGCAGCGGACCCGCGCCGTCATCCCCCATCATGCTGTTGCCAACACACAATAAAACGTCAGTCACGGTGTCTCCTTACCATCAGGTAAATCGCGCTCTCCTGATGAATATCGTGCAACATGCTGAGCATCTGTTTGCTCCATGCCTGCTGCTCCGGGGTCTGTACCGCGAGCGCACGATCAAACGCGTGCGCCAGCATTTGCACATGATTAAAATCGATGACGATCTCGCCATACTTCGGCACACCTTCCATCTTCCGACGGGCCTCGCTGCCCTCTTCCAGCGTGGCAATCCACGCCAGATACGCCTCCCACGGGCAGATCAGCGCGGCTTCCAGGCAGTCGATGATCCCAAGGTGGTGACCAATCGCCAGGCTGTAATAGACAACCTGCTGCGCCTCGGCGGGCGTCGCATCGTTCTCATCAATAAACTTACGGCTCAGTTGACTGAACACCACCGTTTCACTCATCGGATTCGCGCCTCTTCGACAACCTGATTCAGGTGCGTGACAATCTCGGTCAGGCGCGGATCGCTTTCCGCTTCCAGCCAGCGCGCCACCTGATGTTCACCCTGGCCGAGTTGACGCAGGTAATCATCCGCAATCTGACGCCCATAGCGATAACCGGCCAGTCGACGCGCCTCGCGATCGACCTTCACACGCAGCGGCTGCACCATGTCCGGATGCAGGATTTCCGCTGGCTGATCGTCCAGTTCTCCCGGTGCACGAGCATGAATTTTCTGCTCCAGCAGGCCCAGCGCCATCGCAAAGCCGTACAGCGTTGCCGCAGGCGTCGGCGGGCATCCTGGAATATACACATCCACCGGCACAATTTTGTCAGTGCCGCCCCAGACGCAGTACAAGTCATGGAAGATACCGCCGCTGTTGCCGCAGGCGCCGTAAGAGATGCAGATTTTCGGATCGGGCGCAGACTGCCAGGCACGCAGCGCCGGGGAGCGCATGGCACGGGTAACCGCGCCGGTGAATAGCAGTATGTCCGCATGACGCGGCGACGGTACGACTTTGATACCGAAGCGTTCGGCGTCAAACAATGGTGATAAGGTCGCGAAAATTTCAATTTCACAGCCGTTACAGCCGCCGCAGTCCACGCGGTAAACATAGGCTGAACGCTTGATGTTTTTCAGTAATGACGCCTTCATGCTGGCGATGGACTCATCCACCGTCATCGGTACCGGAATACCGTTTGCGTCACGCGGACCTAATAAATGGCTCATCAGCTGGCCTCTTTCATATGGCGAGTCAGTTCAATTCGGTCGGACGGCACCAGGCACTTCTGACGTTTGCAGTCCGGGCAGGTCTCAAAGCTTTCGCGGTGATGCTCCGCGCGGCTGTCGCCGTTGTGCTTAAGCAGCGCAATGGCGTAATCAATCTCTTTCTGAACAGCGAAAGGACGATGGCATACGCGGCAGTTGCACAGCGCAAAACGGGACTGCTGGAGGAAATCCTCTTTCTTCCACACCGCCAGTTCATACTCCTGCGAAAGCTTGATCGCCGCCGTCGGGCACACTTCTTCGCAGCGGGCGCAGAAAATGCAGCGCCCGAGGTTGAACTGCCAGGCCAGTTCGCCGCTGGCCAGATCCGTTTCCACCGTCAACGCATTTGACGGGCAGGCATTCACGCAGGCCGCGCAGCCAATGCACTGCTGCGGATTGTGCTCCGGCTTACCGCGGAAGTTTTTATCAACCGCAATCGGCTCCAGCGGATAAGACGAAGTCGGCGCGCCGGTTTTGATGACTTTTTTGATAAAGGTAAACATGGCGATTCCTTATTTCAGCGGCGAGTTTTTACGCTCAATGCTGTAGCGCTCAAGTTCTTTGTATGGCACGACTTTGCTCTTCTTCTTACGCACATCCACCACGGTCATGCGGTCAGTACAGGAGTAGCAAGGGTCAAGGCTACCGATAATCAGCGGTGCATCAGAAACGGTGTTGCCGCGCAGCATGTAACGCAGGGTCGGCCAGTTAGCGTAAGTCGCCGCACGACAGCGCCAGCGATACAGCTTCTGGTTGTCGCCGGTCATGCTCCAGTGAATATCGTCACCGCGTGGTGCTTCGGAAAAGCCCAGCGCAAAGCGATGCGGAATGTAGGTGAAGCCTTCCACCATCAGCGGACCGCCGGGCAGGTTGTCCAGACCGAAGTCGATCATATTCAGTGCGGTGTACACTTCGTTGATACGCACTTTCAGACGCGAGATCACATCGCAGCCCTGTTCGCTGTGAACCGTCATCGGCAGTAGACCGTAACCGACAAACGGGTGATCGGCGCGGGTGTCACGAGCGTGACCGCTGGCGCGAACCATCGGCCCAACGTTACTGAAATCACGCGCAATCTCTGGATCCAGACGACCAATTCCCACGGTGCGCTGTTCCATGTTCGGCGTACTGAGCAGCATATCCACCAGTTCCTGCACGTCGCGACGCATCTGCTGCGCCAGTTGACGGGTCTGGATCATGTCCTCTTTCAGCAGATCGCGACGAATCCCGCCGATCAGGTTCAGACCGTAAGTCTTACGCGCCCCGGTCAGGATCTCCGCCATCTTCATGGAGGTTTCGCGTACGCGGAAGAACTGCATAAAACCGGAGTCAAAACCGGTGAAGTGACAGGCCAGACCGAGGTTCAGCAGATGGGAGTGCAGACGCTCCACCTCCAGCAGAATGGCGCGGATCATCTGCGCGCGTTCCGGCACCACGATGCCCATCGCGTTTTCAACGGAGGTGGTATACGCGGTGCTGTGGGCGAAGCCGCAGATCCCGCAAACGCGATCCGACAGGAAGGTGACTTCGTTGTAGCCCATCCGGGTTTCCGCCAGTTTTTCCATGCCGCGATGGACATAGAACAGGCGGTAATCAGCGTCGATAATATTTTCGCCATCAACAAACAGGCGGAAGTGTCCCGGTTCATCCGAAGTAACGTGCAGCGGGCCAATCGGCACCACATTATTTTTCTTGTCACCCAGTTCATTGATGAACTCGTAGGTTTCCGCATCGGTGGTCGGTGCCGGGCGCTGACGATAATCCATGCTGTCTTTACGCAACGGATAGAGTTCGTCCGGCCAGTCATCCGGCAGCACCAGACGGCGTTCGTCCGGCAGACCGACCGGGATCAGACCGTACATGTCGCGCACTTCGCGCTCGCCCCAGACGGCAGCCGGCACGCGCGGCGTGACGGACGGGAATTCCAGCTTATTGGCATCAACTTCAACACGTACCGTGATCCAGCATTTGGTACCCTGCTCCATCGACAGCACGTAGTACACCGCGTAATGACCACACAGCTGGCGTTCATCATTGCCAAACAGCACCGAGAGCCATCCGCCCTGCTTGTAGTAGAGGAATTCGACCACTTCCGGCAGATAGTTGACCTTCACGGTGATGGTCAGCTGATCCCGGGTCTGCCAGGCTTCGTCCAGCACCACGCCAGGAAACGCCTGGTGCAGTGCGGCAAGGTATTGTTGACCAACTTTTTCTTCAGACATGCTCAAACTCTCTTAAATCACGCCACCAGCAAGGAGACGAACGCTAAAAACGCAAACCCAAAACCGGCCCAGGTCACGCGTGAGGTGGCGCAAAAACGCAGACGCGCCATGCTGTTTTCAAACAGGGCAATCACCAGTACGCCGACAAGCAGCTTGATGATGGCGATCACCAGCGCCAGCAACAGTCCACCTGCGCTGAACGTTTCCATCTGTCCCCACGGCAGGAACACGCCGACAAACATTTGCAGTACTACCAGCTGTTTCAGGCTAATGCCCCACTTCAGCACCGCAAAACCGCTGCCGCTGTATTCGGTCAGCGGCCCTTCCTGCAATTCCTGCTCCGCTTCCGCCAAATCGAACGGCAGTTTGCCCATTTCGATAAAGGTGGCGAACGCACAGGCGCACAGTGCCAAAATCAGCGGAATGCTGCGGGCTGCTGGCCAGTGATAGATCGTATCGGTGATATTGCTGATATGTGTGGAACCCGCAACCTGCGCAGCGACCCACAGTCCCAGCAGCAGGATCGGCTCCACCAGCACGCCGAGCATCGCTTCACGACTGGCACCGATCGCTGTGAACGGGCTGCCTGTATCAAGTCCCGCGATAGAAAAGAAGAAACGGGCAATAGCGAACAGATAAATCAACGTGATCAAATCGCCCAGTTGCGGCAGCGGTGAACCCACGGTTACCACCGGCAGCGCGGTAGCGATGGTCAGCATAACGCCCACCATCACAAAAGGCGTCAGACGAAAGACCCAGCCAGCATCCGCTGGCGCGACGCTCTGACGGCCCAGCAGTTTGAGCAGGTCGCGATACTCCTGCAATACACCAGGACCGCGGCGATTGTGCAGACGGGCACGCGCCACGCGGGTCACGCCGGATAGCAGCGGCGCAGCGGCAAATAACACCAGCGCCTGAATTAACGGATATAAAACACTCATTCTCAGGCTCCTCGTGAAACCACAATCACCACCAGCACGGCCAGTTCGATCAGCGCCAGGCGGCGGAACAGCACCGGTACCGCCGCGCTTTGCCAACCCGGAACCCACGCTACCGGATTGAGCCACTTACGCAGTTTGAGAACCGGTGCAAAGGCTTCCTTCACTGGCATCGCGAAACCGTGCGCGGTAATGACCATCGACTGCTCGTGATCGTAACCGCAGACCCATGCCGTCCCGCGAGAACGCGATGGCAGACGGTTGCCTTTGAACATCGCCATGATGATGAATGGCAGCAGCGGACAGGCAATCAGCAACAGCGTGATCATGGGTTGCGATACGGTGGTATTGGCGGTTTCCAGCGGCAACGGTACGGCAGTCGCCAGCAGCGGCAACAGCCACGGCGCGGCAACCCCGCCGAGTACGCAACAAATCGCCAGCGCCACGACGCTGATGCCCATCAGGAGAGGCGCACAGCAGGCGTTTTCCGCCTCTTTCGTGCGCGGCGCGCCGAGGAAGGTCACGCCATACACTTTCGCCATACACATCACCGCCAGCGCACCGGTAATCGCCAGTCCGACCGCCAGTAGTGGCCCCAGCAGACGACCAATAAACGCGCCGCTGTTGCCCAGTTTGAAGAAGGACTGGTAGATCACCCACTCGCCAGCAAATCCGTTCAGCGGCGGTAGTGCAGCCATCGCCATCAGCCCCACCAGCATCGCAATGGAAATGACCGGCATGCGTTTACCGATGCCGCCCAGTTTTTCGATATCCCGATGTCCGGTACGAAACCAGATGCTGCCCGCGCCAAGAAACAGCACGCTTTTGAACAGGCTGTGGTTCACCAGGTGATAGAGACCACCGGTCAGGCCCAGCGCAATCAGCGTCGGTTGTTTGAGAGCAATCCCGGTCACGCCTGCGCCGAGACCGAGCAGGATAATGCCGATGTTTTCCAGCGTGTGATACGCCAGCAGGCGCTGAATATTGTGCTCCATCAACGCATACAGACCGCCGACAAACGCGGTGATCATGCCGAGAACCAGCAGTAACACACCCCACCACAACGGCGCATTACCGCCAATCAGCGATAACGAGAGAATGCCCAGTAGACCGACCTTCATCACCACGGTGGAGAACAGGGCCGCCGCTGGAGCGCTGGCGTTCGCGTGAGCCTGCGGCACCCATCCGTGCAGCGGAATAATCCCGGCCAGCAGACCAAAGCCCGCCACGCCAAGCAGCCAGATGTCAGCGCCCAGCGGCAGTTCCTGAGTGCGCAGATCGAGGAGACGCAACTCAAGGGTGCCATAGCGCTGCCACACCAGATAACAGGCGATCGCCAGCAGCAACGTACCGAGACGCCCCAGCGCAAACCACAGCTTGCCTTCTTTGCTGCATCCGGTCAGGAACACCGCACACAGCGCCATGATTTCCGCCATCACCACCAGCGTGCCGAGATTGCTGGCGGCAACTGCGCACACCGCCGCCGCCATCAGCAGATTCACCAGCAGACCGTTGGCCCTGACCTGCGGATGGCGATGCCAGTCGATGTTGTACAAACTGACAAACAGTCCGCACAGCCCCAGCGTAATCAGCCAGATGGCATTCAGTGGGGTGATTTGCACGCTGTGACCGATAAACGGCATCACGCCGCGCACCGCGACAGCGTTGATGAGCACGGAGAAACCCGCCGCGGCAGTACACAAGCACCCCACCGCGCCGCCCACGCCAGCAACCCAGCCGCTAAGCGCTTTATGAAAAGAGAACAGAAATGCCAGGACGGCGGCGGCGGCAAACCAGGCCACACCGCTGATGATCAGTGAAATTGCGCTCATTTTGCCTCCCCACTCTGAGCCTGCTGAAACAAGGAGAGATCGCCGAAGTCAGTATTGAAAGTCAGCTCACGTTTCCGTTTACTGGCGCGGGCGATGTCCATGTTGTTCACCAGATGCAGAGCTTTCGTCGGACACATCCGTACGCAGGCCGGGCCTTGTTCATCGAAACTGCACAGATCGCATTTCACCGCGATGGCACGCACGCCCGGAACCCAGTCCAGCAGCGTACTGACGCGAGCCGGTGCCGGTGGCGCTGGTGGTGCTTTAGGCGTATTGGCGTTGGCCGGGATATGCAGCGGACGGCTGCCGGAAAATTCGATCGCGCCAAACGGACAGGCAATGCCGCACAGTTTGCAGCTCACGCACAGGCTTTCATTAAGCTGTACGGCGCCATCCACCCGGTTAATGGCGTTAACCGGACACACGGTGGCGCAAGGGGCATCTTCACAGTGGTGGCAAAGCTGCGGCGCAGATTCTTTTTCATTCAGCATCACTTTCAGGCGCGGCATAGACTGTAGGCCGTGCTGGCGATGCGTCTCTGAACAGGCGGCCTCGCAGGTGTGGCAGCCGATACAGAGCGTGGAGTCAGCAATTACAAAACGATTCACCAGGCATTCCTCAGGTGATAGTCATTTTTGACGAAAACATGCCGATGAAATGTCATTTTCGACACTGTTCGACACGTCTGTCCCTTAAAGCGTCGTGACAACCCATGAGACGACGTCACGACGTAAAACGCTGGGGTCAGGCCGCCGGATTTTGTCTCGCCACCAGTTGGCTCAGATTGATCGGCGACCCGCTTTCAACAGCGGCATACAGTCGGTCATAAACGCTGGCGATTTTATCGAGATAGTGTTCCAGCACCTGCTCACGCTCACGGTTGCTGACCCGCTCGTCCACTTTGCCATCAATGCTCAATTGCGCCTGTGCAATCAGTTGCTTATCTTCGCCATCTTTTGTTTCGACGTAATACTCAATGGTGTGGCTGTTGAAGCCTTCCGCCATCGTGACGGTGATGCGAAAGTGTTCGAACAGTACGAAACAGAGATCTTTATCCGGCGCGCAGCTCATCGCATGGTGCAGACGCGCTTTCGACAGGGTGATCCCCTGAACCAGCGAATTGCAGTAAATATGCCACTGGTCCTGTAGGCGACGATGCCGCTGCGCGATGTAATCGGCTTTTTCGCTTATTTCCCAAATAGTCATGTCAGGTTACCCGTTTAACAGAGATAGCCTGCCATAAGCATTTTCCATGCCAGTTTTTAACTATTTGTTTTTTCATGAATTTAATAATAAAAGACGGCTGTCGACGCCCGAATGACATGTCATTTCGTCATCATCGTCATCGACAAATGCCCCCAACTTTCAGGCTGGCATAGTTATTGCTTATCACTGCCCATCATATCGGGAGGCACTATGCACGAAATTACCCTTTGCCAGCGGGCACTGGAATTGATCGAACAACAGGCCGTCGCGCACGGCGCAAAACGGATAACTGGGGTCTGGCTCAAAATTGGCGCATTTTCTTGCGTAGAAACCAGCGCTCTCTCCTTTTGTTTTGATCTGGTATGCCGTGGCACCGTTGCGGAAGGTTGTAAACTGCACCTCGAGGAACAAGAAGCCGAATGCTGGTGTGAATCCTGTCAGCAATACGTCACCTTACTGACCCAACGCGTACGCCGTTGCCCGCAATGCAATAGCGACACGCTGCAAATCGTGGCCGATGACGGATTACAGATTCGACGAATAGAAATAGATCAGGAGTGAGCGATGTGTACAACATGCGGTTGCGCTGAAGGCAACCTTTATATAGAGGGTGATGAGCATAACCCTCATTCCGCGTTTCGCAGCGCGCCTTTTGCCCCGGCAGCTCGCCCGGCGCTGAATATTACCGGCATAAAAACGTCCGAATTCACCCCGAGCCAGACGGAAGAAGGCGATCTGCACTACGGTCACGGTGAAGCCGGCACCCACGCGCCAGGCATGAGCCAGCGGCGTATGCTGGAAGTAGAAATCGACGTGCTGGATAAAAACAACCGTCTGGCCGAGCGCAACCGCGCCCGCTTCGCCGCGCGCCAACAGTTGGTGCTCAACCTCGTCTCCAGCCCAGGATCCGGTAAAACCACTCTGCTTACCGAAACGCTGATGAAGCTGAAAGACAGCGTCCCGTGCGCCGTCATTGAAGGCGACCAGCAGACGGTCAACGACGCCGCACGCATTCGCGCCACGGGCACTCCGGCCATTCAGGTCAACACCGGCAAAGGCTGTCACCTCGATGCGCAGATGATTGCCGATGCCGCGCCGCGTCTGCCGCTGGAAGACCACGGCATTCTATTTATCGAAAACGTCGGTAACCTCGTCTGCCCGGCGAGTTTTGATCTCGGCGAACGCCATAAAGTGGCGGTGCTTTCTGTCACCGAAGGCGAAGACAAGCCGCTGAAATACCCGCATATGTTCGCCGCCGCCTCGCTGATGCTGCTCAACAAAGTCGATCTGCTACCGTACCTGAATTTCGACGTTGAGAAGTGCATTGCCAGTGCCAGGGAAGTTAATCCGGATATCGAGATCATCCTGATTTCCGCCACCAGCGGCGAAGGAATGGATCAGTGGCTGAACTGGCTGGAGGCACAGCGATGTGCATAGGCGTTCCCGGCCAAATCCGCACTATCGAAGGTAACCTGGCGAAAGTCGACGTTTGCGGCATTCAGCGCGACGTCGATCTGACGCTGGTCGGCAGTTGTGATGAGCACGGCGAACCTCGTCTGGGCCAGTGGGTACTGGTCCACGTCGGTTTTGCCATGAGCGTGATTAACGAAGCCGAAGCGCGCGACACGCTCGATGCGCTCCAGAACATGTTTGATGTTGAGCCGGACGTCGGCGCTTTGCTGTATGGCGAGGAAAAATAATGCGTTTTGTTGACGAATACCGCGCGCCGGAACAGGTGATGCAACTGATTGAACACCTGCGTGAACGTGCCGCGCATCTGCCGTATACCGCCGAACGTCCGCTGCGCATTATGGAAGTTTGCGGCGGCCATACGCACGCGATCTTCAAATTTGGTCTCGACCAGTTGCTCCCTGATAACGTGGAGTTTATCCACGGCCCGGGTTGTCCGGTCTGCGTACTGCCGATGGGACGTATCGACAGTTGCGTTGAAATTGCCAGCCATCCGGAGGTGATTTTCTGTACCTTTGGCGACGCCATGCGCGTGCCGGGGAAACAAGGTTCGCTGTTGCAGGCGAAAGCGCGCGGTGCGGACATTCGCATCGTCTACTCGCCGATGGATGCGCTCAAACTGGCGCAGGAAAACCCAACGCGTAAAGTCGTGTTTTTCGGCCTCGGCTTTGAAACGACCATGCCGACCACCGCCATTACCCTGCAACAGGCAAAACTGCGCGACGTGCAGAATTTTTACTTCTTCTGTCAGCACATCACGCTCATTCCGACCCTGCGCAGCCTGCTGGAACAGCCCGATAACGGCATCGACGCGTTTCTCGCGCCAGGTCACGTCAGTATGGTGATCGGTACCGACGCCTATCATTTTATTGCCAGTGAGTTTCATCGTCCGCTGGTGGTCGCTGGATTCGAACCCCTTGATCTACTGCAAGGCGTCGTGATGCTGGTTGAGCAGAAAATAGCGGCCCACAGCCAGGTCGAAAACCAGTATCGCCGCGTGGTGCCAGACGCCGGCAACCTGTTGGCGCAACAGGCTATTGCCGACGTATTTTGCGTCACCGGCGACAGCGAGTGGCGCGGCCTGGGGGTGATTGAATCCTCCGGTGTGCATCTGACGCCTGACTATCAGCGTTTTGATGCCGAAGCGCATTTCCGACCGGCACCTCAGCAGGTTTACGACGACCCGCGCGCCCGCTGCGGCGACGTGCTGACCGGGAAATGTAAACCGCATCAGTGCCCGTTGTTTGGCAAGACCTGTAATCCAGAGACCGCCTTCGGCGCACTGATGGTCTCTTCAGAAGGCGCATGCGCCGCCTGGTATCAGTATCGTCAGCAGGAGTGTGAAGCATGAACAGCGTACAACTCGCCCACGGTAGCGGCGGTCAGGCCATGCAGCAACTGATTAACAGTCTGTTTATGGAAGCCTTCGCTAACCCGTGGCTGGCGGAGCAGGAAGATCAGGCGCGGCTTGAGCTGGCGCAACTGGTCGCTGAAGGCGATCGGCTGGCATTCTCCACCGACAGCTACGTCATTGACCCACTGTTTTTCCCCGGCGGCAACATCGGCAAGCTGGCGATCTGCGGTACCGCCAATGACGTCGCCGTCAGCGGCGCAATTCCACGCTATCTCTCCTGCGGCTTTATCCTCGAAGAAGGACTGCCGATGGAGACGCTGAAAAGCGTGGTAAACAGCATGGCCGCCACCGCGCGTGAGGCCAATATCGCGATTGTGACCGGCGATACAAAAGTTGTTCAACGTGGCGCAGCGGACAAATTGTTCATCAACACTGCAGGCATGGGGGCGATTCCAGCCAATATTCACTGGGGTGCACAAACCCTGGCAGCGGGCGACGTGCTGCTGGTCAGCGGTACGCTGGGCGATCACGGCGCCACTATTCTTAATCTGCGTGAACAGTTAGGGCTGGATGGCGAACTGGTCAGCGACTGCGCGGTATTAACGCCGCTAATTCAGTCGTTGCGCGATATCCCCGGCGTGAAAGCCCTGCGCGACGCGACGCGTGGCGGCGTGAACGCGGTCGCCCATGAGTTTGCCGCCGCCTGCGGTTTTGGCATTGAGCTGTCCGAATCCGCACTTCCCGTGAAACCTGCCGTTCGTGGAGTATGTGAACTGCTGGGTCTGGATGCGCTTAACTTCGCAAACGAAGGCAAGCTGGTCATTGCCGTTGAACGTCAGGCGGCCGGGCAGGTGCTGGCGGCGTTGCATGCCCATCCGTTGGGGCGCGATGCGGCACTGATTGGCGAAGTGGTCGAACGTAAAGGTGTGCGTCTGGCCGGTCTTTACGGCGTGAAGCGCACGCTGGATTTACCGCATGCAGAACCGCTGCCGCGGATCTGTTAAGTCCGTCATTATGCCGGATGGCGGCGTCGCCTTATCCAGCCTACACAATCGGTTGAACCGTTGGTCGAATAAGGCGTTTTCGCCGTTATTCAACTCACACAAACTGTTCGAACCGTAGGCCGGATAAGGCGTTTTTTGTCGACACCCAGCGGAAGTCGAGTGTCTATACCTATAATTTAATTTCTTTTTTTGCACCGCGCAGCGGTACTTTCCTGGAAAAGCAATATGTCGTATACACCGATGAGCGATCTCGGGCAGCAAGGATTGTTCGACATCACTCGCACATTGTTACAGCAGCCCGACCTGCAATCGCTAAGCGAGGCGCTTTCGCAACTGGTAAAGCGCTCGGCGCTTGCCGACAGCGCGGCGATTGTGTTGTGGCAAGCGCAGACACAGCGGGCGTCCTGGTACGCCACGCGCGATAACGGCAAACCCGTCATCTACGAAGATGAAACCGTGCTGGCCCACGGCCCGATCCGCCGTATTCTCTCTCGCCCCGATGCCCTGCACTGCAATTATCACGAGTTTTCAGAAACCTGGCCGCAACTGGCTGCTGGCGGCCTTTACCCGCCATTCGGCCACTACTGCCTGCTGCCGCTGGCGGCGGATGGCCGCATTTTTGGCGGCTGCGAATTTATCCGCAACGACGATCGCCCCTGGAGCGAAAAAGAGTACGAGCGTCTGCAAACCTTCACCCAGATTGTCGGCGTGGTGGCAGAGCAAATTCAGTGCAGGGTCACGAACAACGTCGATTACGATCTCTTGTGCCGCGAACGCGACAACTTTCGTATTCTGGTCGCCATCACTAACGCCGTACTCTCCCGGCTCGACATGGATGAGCTGGTAAGTGAAGTCGCCAAAGAGATCCATCACTATTTCAACATCGACGACATCAGCATTGTCCTGCGTAGCCACCGTAAAAATAAGCTCAGCATTTACTCCACTCACTACCTCGATGAAAATCATCCCGCACACGAACAAAGCGAAGTCGATGAAGCTGGCACTCTGACGGAACGGGTGTTTAAAAGCAAAGAGATGCTGCTGATAAACCTGAACGAACGGGACGCGCTGGCCCCCTATGAACGCATGCTGTTCGATACGTGGGGCAACCAGATTCAGACGCTGTGCCTGCTACCGCTGATGTCGGGCAACACCATGCTCGGCGTACTCAAGCTGGCGCAGTGTGAAGAAAAAGTGTTTACCACCGCTAACCTGAACCTGCTACGCCAGATTGCCGGGCGCGTCGCCATCGCCGTGGACAACGCCCTCGCCTATCAGGAAATCCATCGGCTGAAAGAGCGGCTGGTGGATGAAAACCTGGCACTTACCGAACAGCTCAACAATGTCGACAGCGAGTTTGGTGAAATCATCGGGCGCAGCGATGCGATGTACAGCGTGCTCAAGCAGGTCGAGATGGTGGCCCAGAGCGACAGCACTGTGCTGATCCTCGGTGAAACCGGCACCGGGAAAGAGCTGATTGCCCGCGCAATCCACAATCTGAGTGGGCGTAACGCACGCCGGATGGTGAAGATGAACTGCGCCGCCATGCCCGCTGGCCTGCTGGAAAGTGACCTGTTCGGTCACGAACGCGGCGCCTTCACCGGTGCCAGTGCGCAGCGCATTGGCCGCTTTGAGCTGGCTGATAAAAGTTCTTTGTTCCTGGATGAAGTGGGCGACATGCCGCTGGAATTACAGCCTAAGCTTTTGCGCGTCTTACAGGAACAGGAATTTGAGCGTCTGGGCAGCAATAAGCTGATCCAGACCGACGTGCGTCTGATCGCCGCCACCAACCGTGACCTGAAAAAAATGGTCGAGGATCGCGAGTTTCGTAGCGATCTCTACTACCGCCTCAACGTTTTTCCGATCCGACTTCCGCCGCTGCGCGAACGCCCGGAAGATATCCCCCTGCTGGTGAAAGCATTCACCTTTAAAATCGCTCGCCGCCTGGGGCGTAACATCGACAGTATCCCGGCGGAAACCCTGCGCATCCTCAGCAATATGGAATGGCCGGGTAATGTGCGCGAACTGGAGAACGTGGTGGAGCGCGCCGTTCTGCTGACGCGAGGAAGCGTGCTGCAACTCTCGCTGCCGGATATCGGCATGCTCTCACCTGGTGAACCGCCCGTCGCAACCGAAGTCGCCCAGGAAGGGGAAGACGAGTATCAGCTCATCCTGCGGGTGCTGAAAGAGACCAATGGTGTGGTTGCAGGCCCGAAAGGCGCAGCTCAGCGGCTGGGTCTTAAGCGTACCACGCTGCTTTCACGCATGAAGCGTTTAGGTATTGATAAAGACGCGCTGGTTTGAGGCACGCGTTGCTGGATGTCGGGTGGGCAATTATCCGTAGGCCGGATTAAGGCGAAGCCGCCATCCGGCATTTCGCTTCACTTCTTACGCGAGTATTTTTCCGGCAGTTCCGGCACGGGACGTTTATCGTCGATGAGATGACGAACGGTCAGGATGGGATGACGCCAGAGCATTCTCGGCCCCGCCCAGCGCATGATCTGCTTCATCTCTTCACGCTTCGCTGGCTGATAACAGTGTACGGGACACTGTTTACAGGCCGGTTTATCCTCGCCAAAGACGCACTTATCCAGACGTTTTTGCGCATAGGCAAACAGCGCGTCGTAGTGTTCCGGCTCATCAGATGCCTGCGGACACTGGCTCTCGTACAGCGCGATCATTTTTTTAATCGTCAGTTTTTCGCGAGCAATGCGCTTGCCGGACATGATGCGCCCTCCACTACATTAAGGTGTATTTATTCTACAACTTAAATTCTCGCAACACTATCACCCAAAGGTGACACTCCCCCACCACACCTCAAATAAGAATTATTTTCATTTAACACTATCTTTATACATGCCTTGTGCTATATAACATAGCAAAGGCTATATTCGATGAATAATTAACCACTTTTTTTATGAGGGATACTATGTCGCACCTCTCCCGTCTGACCTCGTCTCTGCTGGCGGCTGTACTGGCCATCTGCTTGCTGTCACCGGTTTATGCCAAAGAGAAGCTCAATGTCGTTACCACCTTCACGATCATTGCGGACATGGCGCAAAACGTGGCGGGTGAGGCGGCCAATGTCAGTTCGATCACCAAACCCGGCGCGGAAATTCATGAGTATCAACCCACTCCGGGCGACATTAAGCGAGCGCAGGGGGCGCAATTGATCCTCTCTAACGGTCTGAATCTGGAGCTGTGGTTTGCCCGCTTCTACCAGAATTTGTCGGGTGTGCCGGAAGTGACGGTGTCTGACGGGGTGAAACCCATGGGCATCAGCGAAGGACCGTATAACGGGAAACCCAACCCTCACGCCTGGATGTCGGCGGAAAACGCGATGATCTACGTCGACAATATTCGCGACGCGCTGACGAAATACGATCCGGATAGCGCCGCGATTTACCAGAAAAATGCCGAACGTTATAAAGCGCAAATTCACCAGACGCTGGCCCCTCTCCATGCCGCGCTGGCAAAAATCCCTGCCGATAAACGCTGGCTGGTCACCAGCGAAGGAGCGTTCTCTTATCTTGCCCGCGATAACGATCTGCAAGAGCTTTATCTCTGGCCGATCAACGCCGATCAGCAGGGAACGCCCAAACAGGTACGTAAAGTGATCGATGCGATCAGAGCGCATCAGATCCCCACAGTATTCAGCGAAAGCACCGTATCAGATAAACCGGCCCGTCAGGTCGCGCGGGAATCCGGCGCACATTACGGCGGCGTGCTGTATGTCGATTCCCTGAGCGCCGCCGATGGCCCCGTTCCCACCTATCTCGATCTGCTACGCGTTACCACCGAGACCATCGTCAGTGGTATCAATGACGGTTTGAGGAGTCAGAAATGAGTCAATCTGCGATTACCGTGAATCAGGTGACGGTGACGTATCGCAATGGTCATACCGCACTACGCGATGCCACCTTTCAGGTACCGGGCGGTTCGATTGCCGCGCTGGTAGGAGTCAACGGGTCAGGAAAATCAACGTTGTTCAAAGCACTGATGGGTTTTGTCCGCCTGGCCGACGGCGACATTTCCATCCTGCAACAGCCGGTGAATCACGCGCTGAAGCAGAATCTGATTGCCTACGTCCCACAGTCCGAAGAGGTTGACTGGTCATTTCCGGTGCTGGTGGAAGACGTCGTGATGATGGGCCGCTACGGACATATGGGCTGGCTACGTCGTCCGAAGGCTCAGGATCATGCCAGTGTTGACGCTGCGCTGGCGCGGGTGGATATGCTGGAATACCGCCACCGGCAGATTGGCGAGCTTTCTGGCGGGCAGAAAAAACGCGTCTTCCTCGCCAGGGCCATTGCCCAGGATGGCCAGGTCATTCTGCTGGATGAGCCTTTTACCGGCGTCGATGTCAAAACCGAAGCGCGCATTATTGCGCTGCTACGCGAGTTGCGCGATGAGGGGCGCACGATGCTGGTCTCCACCCACAATCTTGGGTCAGTCACCGAATTCTGTGATTATACGGTGATGATCAAAGGCACCGTGCTGGCGAGCGGCCCGACCGAAACCACTTTTACCGCCGACAACCTTGAACTGGCGTTCAGCGGCGTCCTGCGTCACGTCGCGCTCAGCGGCGGCGAAGAACACATCATTACCGACGACGAACGCCCGTTTATCTCCCGACGAGCGGCAGGCTGCGGAGAGTCATCATGAACTGGCTGACAGAACCCTTTGGTTATCAGTACATGCTCAACGCGATGTGGGTATCGGCGATGGTTGGCGGAGTGTGCGCCTTTCTCTCCTGCTATTTAATGCTTAAAGGCTGGTCGTTGATTGGCGATGCGCTGTCGCACTCCATCGTGCCAGGCGTTGCCGGTGCCTACATGCTCGGCTTGCCCTTCTCTCTCGGTGCCTTTCTCTCCGGTGGCCTGGCAGCAGGCAGTATGCTTTTTCTGAACCAGCGCTCACGGCTTAAAGAAGATGCCATTATTGGCCTGATCTTCTCGTCATTCTTTGGCATCGGGCTGTTTATGGTGTCGCTCAACCCGATGTCGGTGAATATTCAGACCATCATTCTCGGCAACGTACTGGCCATCGCGCCGGAAGACATTGTGCAACTGGCGATTATCGGCACGGTTTCCCTGCTCATCCTGCTGCTGAAGTGGAAGGATCTGATGGTCACTTTTTTCGATGAAAACCACGCCCGCTCCATTGGCCTGCACCCGGCCCGTCTGAAGCTGCTGTTTTTCACTCTGTTATCGGTGTCCACCGTCGCCGCGCTGCAAACCGTGGGGGCATTTCTGGTGATCTGCCTGGTCGTGACGCCCGGTGCCACCGCCTGGCTGCTGACTGACCGCTTTCCACGCCTTCTTATGATCGCCGTTGCGATCGGCAGTGTGACCAGTTTTTTCGGCGCCTGGCTCAGCTACTGGCTGGACGGGGCGACCGGCGGGATCATTGTGGTGCTACAAACCGTATTATTCCTGCTGGCGTTCGTTTTTGCCCCCAAACACGGCCTGCTGGCGAACCGCCGTCGCGCACGACGTAAGGAGTCATCATGTTTCTGAGCACCCTGCTGGAACCTTTTCAGTTCGACTTTATGGTCAACGCACTGGCCGTCTCCGCTCTTGTGGCGATTCCCTGTGCGTTACTGTCGGTATTTCTGGTGCTCAAAGGCTGGGCGCTCATGGGCGATGCCATGAGTCATGCGGTTTTTCCGGGAATTGTGCTGGCTTATATCGTCGGTATTCCACTGGCTATCGGCGCGTTTATTGCGGGCCTATTCTGCGCAGTCGCGACCGGATATCTTGACGACAACAGCCGCATCAAACGCGACACCATCATGGGGATCGTCTTCTCCGGGATGTTTGGCGCCGGACTGGTGCTCTATGTCTCTATCCAGTCAGAGGTTCACCTCGATCATATTCTGTTCGGCGACATGCTAGGGATTTCGCTGAGCGATATTGGGCAAACGGCCTTCATTGTGCTGGGTATCGCCCTGATCATTGCATTCAAGTGGAAAGATTTGCTGCTGCACGCCTTCGATCCGCATCAGGCGAAAGCCTGCGGCCTTAACACGACTTTGCTGCATTACGGACTGCTGTGCATGATTGCGTTGACCATCGTTGCGACGCTGAAATCGGTGGGGATCATTTTGTCAATCTCCCTGCTGATCGCCCCAGGCGCGATTGCCGTTCTCCTCACCCGACGCTTTGCCCGCGCGCTGTTGCTGGCAACGGGTCTGTCGGTGATTACCTCATTTTTAGGTGTGTATCTGTCATTCTTCCTCGACAGCGCACCCGCTCCCACGATCGTCGTGCTGTTCACCATTCTCTTTATCGCGGCGTTTGTTTTTGCCGCATTACGCGACCGACATTCGGAATTTCGACAACAACAATCGGTGTAAAATTCTGAAACGGAAGAAGGATCGAGAAGTCGGCGATCCTGACTTTCCCTGAAATGCGTATCTCCGCTATCATGTGTCCCTTATGTGATAACAACGAAAACTAAAAGTATCGCAACCCATTTACATTCAGGGACTGGACACAACTCCATGAGTACAATCGATAATCTCGACGCCCACACCCCCATGATGCAGCAGTGTTGAAAAATATAACATATCCAACTGATTATATTGAAAATTTAAAATAGCCATATAACAAAAGGTTACACATAAGCTACTTTTTGGGGTTTCAGGCAAGAAACTAAAAATTATTAACGCCATCAAATTATTCACATCTTAATAATTAGCATTGAAATTTAATGTTTTTGGTTCTTTGTACATGTCAATGGCTTGTCTTTGTGGCAGAATAATAAAGCTATGCAATCATTGCATTGTTATTAACACAGCATATTTTTATATACTTTTAACACCTTACCTCAAAAAGGATAACAAAGTGGACAGAAGTGCGGTTGATACAATTCGTGGGTATTGTTATCAGGTTGATAAAACGATTATTGAGATTTTTTCGTTACCACAAATGGATGACTCGATTGATATAGAGTGCATTGAAGATGTTGATGTCTACAACGATGGGCATTTAACTGCGATACAATGCAAATATTATGAAAGTACCGATTATAACCACTCCGTTATATCAAAGCCCATAAGATTAATGTTGTCACACTTTAAGGACAATAAAGAAAAAGGGGCTAATTATTATCTTTTTGGGCATTATAAATCCGGTCAAGAAAAGTTAACACTCCCATTAAAAGTTGACTTTTTCAAATCTAATTTCCTCACCTACACCGAAAAAAAAATCAAACATGAATACCATATTGAAAATGGGCTTACCGAAGAGGATCTACAAGCCTTTTTGGATCGGTTAGTTATAAATATCAATGCAAAATCATTTGATGATCAAAAAAAAGAAACTATACAAATAATAAAAAACCATTTCCAATGTGAAGATTATGAGGCAGAGCATTATCTTTATTCTAATGCTTTCAGAAAAACATATGATATCTCTTGTAATAAAAAAGATAGAAGGATAAAAAAATCTGATTTTGTTGAAAGTATCAACAAATCAAAAGTCTTATTTAACATATGGTTTTATCAATATGAAGGAAGAAAAGAATATTTAAGAAAATTAAAAGAATCTTTCATACGCAGAAGTGTAAACACCTCACCTTATGCTCGTTTTTTCATCTTAGAATTTCAAGACAAAACTGATATAAAAACAGTTAAAGACTGTATATATAAAATACAATCAAATTGGTCTAATTTATCTAAAAGAACAGATCGACCATATTCTCCTTTTTTACTTGTTCATGGCACCAGCGATGCCAATTTATACGAATTAAAGAATCAATTATTCAATGAAGATCTAATTTTCACTGATGGGTACCCTTTTAAAGGAAGTGTATTTACCCCCAAGATGTTAATCGAAGGTTTTTCAAATAAAGAAATCCACTTCCAATTTATCAACGACATAGATGATTTCAATGAAACACTGAACAGTATTAATATAAGAAAAGAAGTTTACCAGTTTTATACGAAAAACTGCCTTGATATCCCATCCCAACTACCCCAGGTAAACATACAAGTTAAAGACTTTGCCGACATAAAGGAGATAGTGTAATGAGCAGGAATAATGATATTAATGCAGAAGTAGTATCGGTATCGCCAAATAAATTAAAAATTTCCGTAGACGATCTTGAAGAATTTAAGATAGCAGAAGAAAAATTAGGTGTAGGATCTTATTTAAGGGTTTCAGATAATCAAGATGTTGCTCTTCTGGCGATCATAGATAATTTTTCTATTGAAGTTAAAGAAAGCCAAAAGCAGAAATACATGATAGAAGCAAGTCCAATAGGTCTTGTTAAAAATGGAAAATTCTATCGCGGTGGAGATTCACTTGCACTTCCTCCTAAAAAAGTGGAACCAGCGAAATTAGACGAAATAATATCCATATACTCAGATAGTATAGATATAAATGACCGTTTTACTTTTTCAAGCTTATCGCTTAATACCAAAGTATCCGTACCTGTGAATGGGAATAGATTTTTCAATAAACATATCGCTATCGTAGGTTCAACGGGTTCAGGTAAATCCCACACTGTTGCAAAAATACTTCAAAAAGCCGTAGATGAAAAGCAAGAAGGTTATAAGGGATTAAACAATTCTCATATAATTATTTTTGATATACATTCTGAATATGAAAATGCATTCCCTAATTCAAATGTATTAAATGTAGATACATTAACCCTTCCATATTGGCTATTAAATGGTGACGAGTTAGAAGAGCTTTTTCTTGACACGGAAGCAAATGATCACAATCAAAGAAATGTGTTCCGTCAGGCAATAACATTAAATAAAAAGATACATTTTCAAGGAGATCCAGCCACAAAGGAAATAATAAGCTTTCACTCGCCATATTATTTCGACATTAATGAAGTCATCAATTATATTAACAATAGAAATAATGAAAGAAAAAATAAAGATAATGAACATATTTGGTCAGATGAGGAAGGAAATTTCAAGTTTGACAATGAAAATGCTCATAGGTTATTCAAAGAGAATGTAACTCCTGATGGAAGTTCAGCCGGTGCTTTAAATGGAAAACTTCTCAATTTTGTTGATCGATTACAAAGTAAAATATTTGATAAGAGATTAGATTTTATTCTGGGTGAAGGTAGCAAATCCGTAACATTTAAAGAAACATTAGAAACTTTAATAAGCTATGGAAAAGATAAATCAAACATAACAATACTTGATGTAAGCGGTGTTCCTTTTGAAGTACTTAGCATATGTGTATCATTGATATCTCGATTAATTTTTGAATTTGGCTATCATTCAAAAAAAATAAAAAGAAAATCTAATGAAAACCAAGATATCCCAATATTAATTGTTTACGAAGAAGCACATAAATATGCTCCCAAAAGTGATCTGAGCAAATACAGGACATCCAAAGAAGCAATTGAGAGGATTGCAAAAGAGGGTAGAAAATACGGAGTAACCCTTCTCCTTGCAAGTCAGAGACCTTCTGAAATTTCAGAAACAATATTTTCTCAGTGTAATACTTTTATCTCAATGCGATTAACTAACCCAGACGATCAAAATTATGTTAAGCGATTACTCCCGGATACAGTAGGTGATATTACAAACCTCCTACCATCGCTCAAAGAAGGTGAGGCCTTAATCATGGGGGATTCAATATCAATACCTTCGATTGTAAAAATAGAAAAATGTACAATACCCCCATCGTCAATTGACATCAAATATCTTGATGAATGGAGAAAAGAATGGGTAGATTCGGAGTTTGATAAGATAATTGAACAATGGAGTAAAAGTTAATTTCAGAAGTGGATTCACTCTTGCTCAAGAGTGAATCCACTAATATCATATCCTAATGATATAGTTTAATAAAATCTATTCTGGAATCATTAGGCTGAGAGTTAATAGATTCTTTTATCTTCCCTATTGTATAAGAAGCTCTCTTGATAGGCTTCCTCCGGTCGTTCCTGCTATCAATGTTGAAGCTTGGAAATCACTCTCTAACATATCCCAAAAGCTGAACTGCCTTACAAACCATCTTAATGCAAAAAGTAGCAATAGTGAGTTAACTAAAACAGAGATCTTCGCAGTCAATAAACAGATCAAAGAGCTTCGCTTGTGCCAGGCAGCCTCTATGAGTAGGTATTCCTAAGAGGGAATGCAACGGCCCCTCAGTTTGAGGATAGTTATCACCCCTCTAAAAATAGCCCTGAGGGCAGATTGTTAGGATTGCAATTAACCATTAAATTCTTTTTATGTCTTTACCTTTATCTGAATTTTCTAATATGATTGAAGAAATTACTTTTTCTTCTTTTTTTGCAATTAGAGATTGGATATTAATAGTTCCAAAATCTAAATTATCGCCCCACCAGTACATGAATTCTTTTATTACGGGAGTCATATCGTCTATAACCTCTTGAGATCCTTCGTTATAAATAAAAGACAGTATTTTTAAATTTTCAACATCAATCTCACGCACAATTATCCGAAACATATCATTAGTTGGATATAAATTCGTTTCATTTAATGCTATATTTAATTTACCAAGCATTTCATTCATAAGCAACTCTACTTCATCTAAAGCCTTATTATATTTAACTCCTTATTTTTAATTGATATAACATTATCACTATCATTTAAATAAGAAATGTCAACGCTTGTCCAAAAACAAATAAAAATTATTTAAAAAGAATTGCATGAGTGAATATTTTAAATTACAAACACAATACTGTGTCATCTATGCAACCGAAGCGTAAATTTTATCATCTCCTGAGCTGCAACAGAAGATTTAAAACAAATACAAGTGAAGCTGTATATATTTACATAAAAATATCAGCAACTCCGATTTTTATGATTATACGAAATGAAGCAAGGGCTAACTCTGCGAAGCCGCTGCGCTTGCTTCTTCGAGTTCCCCTTGCTTTTCTTCCCTTCGGTTAGAAAAGAAAGAAAACCTCTGCCAACCTTGCATATCAATAATTATACTCAGGCAAATATCATACATACTTCTCTTAAGCATTTCTTCCAAAAATAAACCTCTCACTTTACAAACAACTTGACACATCATTTTAGCTTGACATCCTATTCGTTTAGAATATTAACACCCGATGAATTTTAATGACCAAGTAAAAACTTTCACCATGACAAAAAATTTAATAACTAAACGTGATGTAAGTACATTAAGACAGTTTTTTGATTACAAAGTTTTGTATCTTTTGCTTTATCTTCCTGTAAATATGCAAGAAGAGGATAGAGTGAAGGGTACAGAAAATTCTCACAGTTATGTAGTATGGAACTCACTTGGTGTTAGTCCGAGTAATAGAAATTCACCCAGACAAACATTAACAACTATACAGCAATTATGCCTATGACCGTGACTTCATTGAGGGCCAACGACTGACATCAACAACCCTGTTACAAAGCACTTACCCCATGAGTCATTGCACTTGCTGAGCTGAACGAAAACACTAAAATCAGATAATAATTAATCGCTGTATAAGCTCGTAACAAGCGGAACTTTAAGGCAAAATAGGGCTACCATCCTAATTCACGAAGTTACGCTAATGGCAAGAAAACCTAAAGAAATCAAAACAGATCCGTTAGAAGTCATCCTGTGGAAAGCGGCAGACAAGCTGCGTAAAAACATTGATGCAGCCGAGTACAAGCATGTCGTACTAGGCCTCATTTTCCTTAAGTACATTTCTGATTCTTTTGAATCTCATTATGAGTTGCTGAAAGCCGGTGAAGGCGAGTTCGCAGGTGCTGACCCGGAAGACAAAGACGAGTACACCGCTTACAACGTTTTCTTTGTCCCAGAGCTTGCACGTTGGAACTATCTGATTTCTAAGGCAAAGCTACCCGAAATCGGTAAGCTGATCGATGATGCTATGGAGCTTATCGAAGCGGGAAATCCACAATTAAAAGGTGTGTTGCCGAAAGTCTATGCTCGCCAGAACCTCGACGCCACTATCCTTGGTGAACTGATTGATCTCATTGGTAACATTGCATTAGGCGATGCAAAAGCGCGTTCTGCAGACGTCTTAGGCCATGTATTTGAATACTTCCTTGGTGAATTCGCACTCGCAGAGGGAAAACAAGGCGGGCAGTTCTATACGCCAAAATCTATTGTTAGCCTGCTGGTAAACATGCTTGAACCCTACAAAGGCCGTGTCTTTGATCCCTGCTGTGGTTCCGGTGGTATGTTTGTTCAGTCAGAAAAATTTGTAGAAGCACATCAGGGAAATATTGACGATATTTCAATCTATGGGCAGGAGTCCAATCAGACCACTTGGCGTCTGGCAAAAATGAACTTGGCAATTCGTGGAATTAACTCTGAACACGTTCGCTGGAATAATGAAGGTTCATTCCTTAACGATGCCCACAAAGATTTGAAATCTGATTTTATCATAGCTAACCCACCGTTTAACGTCTCTGACTGGTCTGGTGAGCAGCTTCGTGGTGATGCCCGCTGGCAATATGGCATTCCACCTGCTGGTAATGCTAACTTTGCATGGATGCAACATTTCCTGTACCACCTGTCTCCAAAAGGTCAGGCTGGCGTTGTGCTGGCAAAAGGGGCTTTAACATCTAAAAGTTCGGGTGAAGGTGATATCCGTGCGGCGCTGGTAAAAGATGCCAATGTTATTGACTGTATCGTTAACTTACCTGCAAAACTGTTCTTGAACACCCAGATCCCTGCGGCCTTATGGTTTATGCGCCGTGATCGTGAAAACAGCAGTCAATATCGTGATCGCAGTAAAGAAATTCTGTTTATCGATGCCCGTAATCTTGGTCATTTGATTAATCGTCGTACCAAAGTGCTTTCCGACGACGATATCAAAACAATTTCCGATACCTACCATAACTGGCGTAACAAAGGTGGCGACTATCAAGATATCGCTGGCTTCTGTGCGTCTGCCGATATCAACGAAGTCGCTGAACTTGATTATGTACTAACTCCTGGCCGTTATGTTGGCCTTGCTGACGAAGAAGACGATTTTGACTTTAAAGAACGCTTTACGGCTCTTAAAGCCGAGTTTGAAGCACAACTGGAAGAAGAAACACGCTTGAATAAGGCTATCGCTGATAATCTTGCGAAGGTAATATTATGAGTGAGTGGGAATTTTTACAAATTAAAGATCTGGTAAGTGATGGTAGCCTTGAAAAACCACTAGATGGTAATCATGGCGGCATACACCCAAAGGGTGCAGACTTCGTATCGTCTGGAATTCCTTTCGTCATGGCTTCAGATATAAACAATAGCCAAATCGATTTGGTTGGATGTAAGTTTATATCCAAACAACAAGCATTGTCTCTACGTAAAGGATTCGCAAAAACAGGGGATGTTCTATTAACACATAAAGCAACATTAGGCCGGACAGCTATCGTTCCGCCATTAAAAACCGACTTTATAATGTTAACACCACAAGTTACTTATTATAGAGTAAAAGACAAGAACAGAATAAATAATCATTATTTAAAATATTATTTTGACACCCCTGATTTCCAACAAACTCTTGCTAATCATGGAGATGCTGGTTCGACAAGAGCTTACATAGGTATAACTGCTCAACATGATCTACCAGTTATTCTTCCTCCAATAAATGAGCAAAAAGCCATCGCATCTGTGCTTTCCTCTCTCGATGACAAAATAGACCTGCTTCAACGCCAGAATAAAACTCTGGAATCCATGGCCGAAACCCTGTTTAGGCAGTGGTTTATTTTAGATAGCACTGGTGTATCAGTTAGTATAGATCAGATAATTGACTTTAATCCAAAGCGAACTTTAATTAAAAGCCAAGACGCTACTTATTTGGACATGGCTGGACTGAGCACTGTTATTTTTCGTGCAAATGGATATTACAGACGTCCATTTTCTTCAGGAACTAAATTTACTAAACGAGATACCTTGCTAGCCAGAATTACCCCATGTTTAGAAAATGGGAAAGCGGCCTATATTGATTTTTTAGACGACAATGAAACTGGATGGGGTTCTACCGAATTCATAGTTATGCGTCCTAAAAAAGAAATCCATCCTTTTATCTCATATATCATGTGCCGAAACCCGGACTTCAAAGAATATGCGGAAAGCTGTATGGAAGGTTCAACTGGCAGACAACGAGTTAACTTGGATCATCTTAAGAAGTTCAATATTAATCTGCCAACAGAAGCTTCCCTACGTATAATTAATGAGTTATTAGATTCATTTGAAAGTAAACTTATTAACAACTCAAAACAAATTGATAGCTTAGAAAAACTCCGCGATACCTTACTTCCCAAACTGATGAGCGGTGAAGTACGGGTTCAGTATGCAGAAGAAGCAATCGCATCAGTAGCATAAAATAATTATGCGGGTGTACAGCCCGCTCTCTGGTTAAGCGGCAATAAGGACAGTACGCATGGCAAAGATGACCGAATCCGATATTGAAGTAATGGCAATTGAGCACCTGCAAGGGCTGGGCTATGAGTATGTTTACGGCCCGGACATTGAACCCAGTGGAATCAATCCGTTACGTAGCTATCAGCAGGTTATCCTTGAAGATAAAGTGCGTACAGCATTGCAACGAATTAATCCGCACCTTGGTGAGCAGAAGTGTGAGGAAGCTCTAAAACAGGTGATGCAGATCAGCACACCTGACCTAATGACAAACAATCTGGCCTTTCATCGCCTGTTGACCGAAGGAATCAATATCGAAGTCAGCAAGGATGGTAATACACAAGGAGAGCTGGCCTGCCTGATCGACTTTAACGATCCCACGAATAATGAATTTTTGGTTGTGAACCAGATAACCATTAAAGAAGGCAATCATACCCGCCGACCAGACCTTATTTTATTCATTAACGGTCTGCCGTTAGTCGTTATCGAACTTAAAAATGCCGCTGACGAAAATGCAACGGTTGCAGGTGCTTATAACCAGATAAAAACGTATCAGAACCAAATCCCCAGCCTGTTTACCTACAATGCCTTTAATGTTGTTTCAGACGGACTGGAAGCCAAAGCGGGAACGGTTTCCGCCGATTTCAGTCGTTATATGACATGGAAAACCGCTAATGGTAAAACACAAGCTACCAGTACCCAACCACAGCTCGAAGTTTTATTACAGGGGTTGCTTAATCCTGTAACGCTGTTGGATGTGATCCGCCACTTTATCGTGTTTGAAGCCAGCAAACATGAAGACAGCAAAGGGATTATCAGTATCCGTACCGTTAAAAAAATGGCTGCTTATCACCAGTACTACGCGGTTAATGCAGCAGTACTTTCCACTATTCGTGCCTCAGCGGTGAATGCGGACTCCCCCTCTGCCGAAGTAGCACTGCGCCAGCAGGGACGTAACAGTAAAGTTCTTGTTAATGCGCAAAAAACCGGAGATCGTAAAGCGGGGGTCGTGTGGCATACCCAGGGTTCCGGTAAATCGCTTTCGATGGTGTTTTATACCGGGAAGATTGTACTGGCGCTGAATAATCCAACAGTGGTAGTGATCACTGACCGTAACGATTTGGATGATCAGCTATTCGGTACGTTTTCTTCTGCCACTCAGCTACTTCGTCAGACACCAAAACAGGCCAACAACCGGGAAGAACTCAAAGAATATTTGCGTGTCGCCTCTGGTGGTGTGGTGTTTACCACTATTCAAAAATTCCAGCCTGATGACGGCGGCAATATCTATGAGCTACTATCAGATAGAACCAATATTGTCGTTATCGCTGATGAAGCACACCGTTCTCAGTACGGTTTCAGTGCCAAAGAAGTTGACGTGAAAGACAGCGAAGGCAACGTAACAGGTAAACGTACCGTTTATGGCTTTGCCAAATATATGCGTGATGCCCTGCCCAATGCTACCTATCTGGGTTTTACCGGAACCCCCATAGAAAAAACGGACGTTAACACACCTGCTGTTTTTGGTAACTACGTTGATATCTACGATATCTCACAGGCCGTAGAAGACGGTGCAACCGTGCGTATCTTCTATGAAAGCCGTCTTGCCAAAATTGCCATCAGTGACGAAGGTCGCCAGCTAATTGAAGACTTCGACGATGAGTTTAACGAAGACGAGCTGACGCTTACCCAGAAAGAACGGTCTAAATGGGCCAGAATCGAAGGTTTGATTGGCAGTTCAAAACGTATTAAAGCTATTGCGGCGGATATGGTTCAGCACTTTGAACAGCGCTTAAAATCTAATGCCGATCATGGCAAGGGCATGATTGTCACCATGTCCCGTCGTATTGCTGCTGAACTTTATAAAGAAATCATAGAGTTAAAACCTGAATGGCACAGCGATAATCTAAATGATGGCGTGATTAAAGTCGTCATGACCTCTTCTGCTGCTGACGGACCAGAAATCGCTAAACACCACACCACAAAAAAAGAACGTCAGGTTCTGGCTAACCGTATGAAGGATGACGACGACAAGCTGAAACTGGTGATAGTGCGTGATATGTGGTTAACCGGCTTCGACGCTCCCAGCATGCATACGCTGTATATCGACAAACCAATGAAAGGCCACAACCTCATGCAGGCAATTGCCCGTGTGAACCGTGTGTATAAAGATAAGATAGGCGGTCTGGTTGTTGACTATCTGGGCATTGCCTCTGATTTAAAAGAAGCCCTCTCCTTTTACTCTGATGCAGGTGGACGTGGAGATCCTGCTGAGGTTCAGGAAGAAGCCGTAACACTCATGCAGGAAAAGCTGGAAATCCTGGAAGGCATGATGCATGGCTACGATTACAAAGCTTACTTTGCCGCAACTACTTCACAACGCCTGACAATTATTCTTGAATCAGAAAACCATATTTTAGGGCTGGATAACGGTAAAGGTAAAATGCGTTTCCTGGCTGCGGTTGCAGCCTTGTCGCAGGCATTTGCATTGGCGACACCGCACGATAAAGCAATGGAAGCGGCACCCGAAGTAGCATTCTTCCAGGCCGTAAAAGCCAGACTGAATAAATTTACTGAAAACTCAGACGGATCAGAAGAAGAACACAATGACAGTCTCGAAGTTCGGGTAAAACAGACTATCGATCAGGCTCTGGTTACCGATAAAGTTGTTGATATTTTTGACGCTGCTGGGATACAAAAACCTGATATTTCCGTTCTTTCTGAAGAATTCCTTCAGGAAATGAAGGATTACCAACACAAAAATATTGCTTTGGAAACGCTTAAAAAACTGCTTTCTGACGAGATTAAGGTTCGCTCGAATCAAAGTATCACCCAAGGCAAAAAACTGATTGATATGCTGACCTCTGCAATCAATGGCTACCAGAACAAGGTACTGACCGCAGCGGAGGTAATTGATGAGCTAATCAAGCTTGCCAAGACTATCCAGGAATCTGACAGCCTTGCCAGCCAGTTAAACCTCAGCGCTTATGAATATGCCTTCTATTCTGCTGTTGCAGATAACGACAGTGCTCGCGAGTTAATGGAAAAGGAAAAACTACGAGAACTGGCAGTCGTACTTACAGAGGCTATCCGCAACAATGTCAGTCTTGACTGGACAGTGAAAGAAGCAGCAAGAGCAAAAATTCGCGTGGTGGTAAAACGTCTGCTCAAAAAATATGGTTATCCACCCGATATGTCCTTGCTCGCCACAGAGACCATTTTGAAGCAGGCTGAACTTTTAGCTGGAGAATTAGGAAAATGATTCCCCTAAATTTTTAACATACAAACTATTTTAAGTTATACAGGAGAAGCTAATGGATAGCAGGCCATATCTTAAAACAGTACTATATATACTATCACTATGGCTTCTATTTTTATCATTATTAATTATGTCCTTCGATAAGGTTTTGATAAAAAATGTGTGGGACTATATTTTTACTGAAAACTTTACTTTCTCAATCTCGTCATTGAAAGTGAGAAATATCGTTTTCATAGTTAGTTTGATTTTCATTTTTATTGGTGCAATTATTTTAATAGTCCTTGCAAATAGCTTTGGTTCGGGTTGGTCTGTTGCATGCACTGTCTCGGATATTAGCAATGAAAACCATGAACATTTAGAGTTTTTAACCACTTATATAATGCCCTTAGTTTTCACTGATGTCGATAGTAAGAGAACTGTATTAAATTTAGGGTTGATGATATTTGTAATCGGCGCAATATACGTAAAGACAAACCGGTTTTATTCTAACCCATCACTTGCAATACTCGGATTCAGAATATACAAAGCTAATGTTCATGACCGTGGAGTGAAAAAATGCACAGTAATCTGCCGCAGTGTTCTAAAGAGTACAGATAATATAAAGTATATAAAAATCGACGATGAAACTTATTTGGCTAAAATAGTGTAGAGGTCATGACATGTTCACTAACATTGAAAATATTTCAAAATCGAAACGCATCTCTGGCGAAGCTTTTTTTGTCGCTGATATTCAAGGTACGATAGATATATTCAAGGTTAACCTTGAACCTGATGCTGAAAAAGATCTGACCACTTCATTTTCTAAAAGCTTAATCAATAATATTATTGAACCTAACAGAGGTAAAGTGGCCGTTCCACTTGTATCCACTTTATTAGAAAGAGATAAACAAGTTTTCGAATATGATCACTTAGCAATTAATCATCTCCCAATTGAATTTACTAAAATGAACAACGTGCTAAATTTCGGTGTCAATGGGAATGCAACACAGTTTGATTTTGCAACACAAAGCCTGACATCGGTAAAAGCCGTAATTTACCACCTTTGTGATGGTAATGGAAACAGCGTAGTCATTTACCAACATAAATATCCTGTTTCTCTACATAAGAAAACAAAAAAGTCTTTCTTGAGTCTAAATGGCAGAACCTTAGATAAGATCACTCATGACAGTATTGATATAAATGACACGATTGACTTCTTCTTTTTTCAGAATAAGCACTATGCGCTAAACATTAAACTTCTTGAAAGAATGTATGGATTAGAAAGTGTAATAGATAATCTTGCAAATAACTCAACGCCATTAATAATAAACCTTGGAATTGTTAATACACAAGGAATGCCAGTGCCACTAGATATTTTCAAGGACATGTATAAAGACAGAGCATTTATGCGTAGACTTGCTATGGTTTCAAAAGGGAACTTAGTAAAAACGGGAGTTTCAGTCCCTCAAATACAACAAGTTATGCAAAAATTTCCTGTATTTCAACGGAATATTGATCTAACAGGAGGATTAATAAACCTTAATACTAAAGATCAAAAGAGATACTTTATCCGGCTTCTAAATAATGAAGCATCTTTTGCAGCACTTGATAACTCGCCCTTCCTGGCTGTTGAAAAAGACTCCGCTGCTTAAATTTTAAATGAGCATCCTCAAGCCGAATAACTTAAAGGATGCTCTTCAAATTTTAATAAGAATTATCAACAGAAAAAAACCTCATAAAAAACACTACTCATTTAATTTCCAAAATTAAGAAGAACATTAATAACCACCATTATATTACATGATCTTTTCCATATCCTATAGCATTACTCTCTATATTATTAATATCTGAGCCTCTAATTATCTCCTTTATACAAATTAGCTCCAATATGGATAAATATTCTTGTGAAAATGGTTAATCCACATCACATAGGATAACCTTAACGTCCCTATGTTCCATTAAGTTAAGAATAACCTCAAGCAAACCAAATCAGATACCCCCTAATAAAACAAAAATAAATTTGAATACCGTAAAATCTGGTGTCATTAATATCTTGAAAACAACAAAAAAGGAGATAAACAATGATATCAAGAGAAAATAATAAAAATAACCTATTCCGTGTAAAGTCTAAAAATGGTGTCCTTCGTTGCCTCAAGGCTGGCATGGATATAAATATGTGCAATAGTAAAGGTCAAACTGCTCTTTTTACCTGTAATGTACCCGAAGCTATACAGGCAATGATTGACGCTGACATTGACATTCACCACTTAGACAATGACGGAAACAATGCATTGTTTTATGCTCAAAATATAGAGACGGTGGAACTTCTTGTCAGCAATGGAATTAATGTAAACCACAGAAACAAGTCAGGCACCCTTGCCATACAGCATATTAATGTTTCACCTGGGTTAATAAAATATCTTATCAAAGCAGGACTAGATATCCATGCCAAAGATAGCTATGGCAATTCCTTTCTTTTCATTCCATTTGAAGGATATGTGTACGATGCACTAATTGAGGCTGGTTGCGACATTAATCATAAAAATATAAGTGGACAGACAGCATTCGATCACTGGCAGTCAGAAAATAATAGCATAGTTGGTAAATATACGCACTGGGAATCTAAAAATGATAATTACATACGCTTCCTTATCCGTAATATTCACCTTACAAACAGTTCAAAAATTTTATTCAAGAACATTACATTTAAATCAATTGAGCTGTTGTCATTGCTTATAAAACAAAAAAATGAATTTGAGATAAGTGATAAATGTATCATAACACCAACAAATGCCGACGCTAAAAAATTAATTTTACAACTAAAGAAGCTGACAGACATTAGTCATGTTTGGTTTTACATAAGCAGTACATATCTACTGACGCACTATGCAGGAAAACTGCTAATTAAATGGTTAATACGTAATGATATAAAAGTTGATATAGAATCACTAAAAGAACGCTACTTCTATGAAGAAATCCTCCAGGAAAAATCACAGAGAGAGCAAAAGGTTTTACGAACAACGCTTCAACCAGTTACCTGTAAAGCAATTACAAAAAAAAGATTATGAATTGAATCTGCCTGAACACTCTCCCCTTGGCTTTAACCTTTAGTTAGATAGCCAAGGGGCGCTAACATCATTAATTTAATACAAAGCCCCACATTGCACCTTAGCACTTTGATAAATTTATTTTTTAAAACACCCTCATCGCCAATTCATACAATATCAATCACTACTCTCAAACCAAATCAATCAAATAAAACACAGCACTTTTTGATAAAAATAATATAACAATGAAAAACAACACCTTATATGAAATATAATAAAAATATAACTATTTAATTAAATAAATATAAAAATATATTTGCATTTTGTTTATTTAATAATATATATTTCCTTTGTTAATTAAATAAAGGAGAACTAAAATGAATAAAACAAACTATCCAAGCCTGACTAACTATCTCGCCAAAACAAAAAAGAACGCAGATCTTTATAGATTATATAATCCACAATTTTCTTTTTTCTGCAAAAGTGACACTCAGGAGCAAAGATTTTATTTCGATTATTTCTCAAGACATGTGGTCTCGAAGAGAAATATTTTAACCGTATTCTCTATCTATACATTCACCTCTTATAACATGAACAAAAAAGAGACAATAAAAAATTTCATTCGATTTCTCAAAACGACGAATGAAAGTACATTCCATAATGCTTTTTCATTTCGCGGTGGTAACATTTTGTATGTAAGCAACAAAAACATGTTGAAAGAGATCTCATGGTTTTCACTCGCTCGAATTTACGAAGACATTAAAAAAATAAAGGAATATAAAACCAACCATGAAAACTATATCAGATTAGTCGCTTAACAGAGGAGAAGAATTATGAATAACAACGCAATAAATGCATTACTCTCTTGTAAAACTCCAAAAGACATTCAGGCTTGCATTACTGCAGGCTCCGATATTAATACACTGGATTCGTTTGGAAGAAATATACTGTTTTACTGTAAAAACCCAAGAATGATTGACACTCTGGTTAAAGCAGGAATAGATTTTAACCATGTTGACAACTATGGTCACAATGTTTTGTTTAACCAGCGAAATCCTCACATACTGAAAAAATTGATTGATTCCGGCGTAGATATACACCACAAAAATGGTCTCGGCCAAACCTGTTTATGCTCGTTAGCTGATAATATATCCTGTTGCAAAACCCTGATCAATGCTGGAATTAATGTCAACAATGTGGATAAATGCGGAAGAACAATACTTTTTTACGTAAAAAATCACTCTATCTTTGATTTGATGGTACAGGCCGGTTGCGATATAAACCACAGAGATAACCAGGGTCATGGTATTTTTGAAATTTGCTATTCATTAGGCGATTTCAAAGCCAAAATGCTCATTCGTCATATTAGTATGAAGGATAGCAGTCCAGTAATTTTCAACTACCTCAACAGCGAAAGTCTGCAGATAATGGATTTGCTTCAGAAGAAAAACCTTAACTTTACTATCTCTGATAACTGCCAGGTTTATCTAAGTGCCAATGAAAATGAAATGAGCTCTTTCTTCAGTGAACTAAAGAAGAAGACAGATATCAGCAACACACATTTTCGCCATATTGTACTGCGAGGTTATGATTTACGCGGGGACATTGAAACCATTAAATGGTTTATCCGCAATGACATAAAAATAGATAAAAAACAACTGGAACAGCATATTCGACATGATGAGATTTGTAAATATATAGCAGAACATGAGAGAAAGAAACTTAGCGAAATTATGAAACAAACAATCTCTTTAATGCCAGTAAAACGTAGATTGTAACCTCCACCCCTCCTCACTGTCATAATGAATTTAATATGAACCCTATTTTTACCCAGAGCAGATTACTTAATTAGCAATCTGCTCCACCTCTCTTATTTATAAATTTCGACACTGCCTTGACTTATTTTACCAATGCGCTAACTGTAGATCATGAACACATTTTAAAAAGGTTAGATATGCATAAAAATGAAAGTAAAGAAGATCTATCAAGAAGCTCAAGAAGAGGTAAATTCCATACAGCAAAATATTCACCTAATGAAGTTCGAACTCACTGCGTCAGCGTTCGGTTAAACGAAGAAGAATTATCTATTCTCGATAGTAAAAGAGGCCCTTATAAAAAAGGGGAATGGCTAAGAATGGCATCCCTCAACAAACTCCCACCGGTATTACCTGAAATCAATCGTGAAGCATGGATTAAACTCGGCAACCTTTCACAGGATTTAAACCGCCTGCTGAATCATCTCGACAGCAAAAGCCCTGACAGCGAACTGACCCGTACAGAACTCTTCGCCCTGCGCAGACAAATCAAAACTCTCAGGGATCACCTTATTCCATCAACCTTTCTGGAGCAAGACCAGTGAAAGGCATGCAGAAAATAAAGCGGGGTAAACAGTTTGCAGGTGTGGTTCTCTATAGCCTTAAGCCAGGATCTCACCACAAAATCACGCCTTATATTATCGGTGGCAACATGACGGGAAGCACTGCTGCTGAACTTATCAGTGAATTTGAAGGCACAAGACTACTGCGCCCCGGTGTCGCCAAACCTGTCTGGCATAATTCGCTTCGCCTGCCAAAGGGAGAAACACTGTCAGTCAGACAATGGGCGGCATTCGCTGACGATTATATGACCCGGATGGGATTCACTGAAAC
This sequence comes from Citrobacter sp. Ca225, assembly GCF_030337175.1. Classification (NCBI taxonomy): domain Bacteria; kingdom Pseudomonadati; phylum Pseudomonadota; class Gammaproteobacteria; order Enterobacterales; family Enterobacteriaceae; genus Citrobacter; species Citrobacter sp. Ca225. The sequence goes on from NZ_JAOWCD010000103.1 coordinate 106,898, forward strand.
CCATCTTCGCTGCTATATCATGCACGATGATTCGGACGGGCAGCATATCCATATAATAGCTAACAGAATTAACATGGTCGGTGGGAAATTATACCTTGGTAAAAATGAAAACCTCATCAGTACCCGGATTATCAGCGAACTGGAGAAAGTCCACAAACTCACTCAAACTACACCTGCAAACAGTGGTCATCGTCAGGAGAAAAGAAAGCCTTCCCGCAATGAGCTGATGATGGCTGAACGAACGACAACTCCCTGCCCCAAGTCCACTCTGCAGAGCCTGATTGATAATGCGTTAACCGGCCGCCCTGATTTGCTGACTTTTATCACTATGCTGGAAAAGGAAGGCGTGAACTGTAAACCCAATATCGCCTTAACGGGAAAAATGAACGGCTTTTCATTTCAGTACCAGGGCATTGCCTTTAAAGCATCTCAGTTGGGTAAGAAATATGGCTGGTCTTACCTGCAAACGCTGATTGATTTCGTACCGGAACATCTGACTTTACTGAAACAAGCACAAAAGCCAATACTACCTGCACCAGTGCCAGTGCCAGTGCCAGTGCCAGTGCCAGTGCCAGTGCCATCATGCGAGTCTGAAGAACAGGATGCAAACCGGGAAACGATTCTGGAGAAAATCCATCAGCTTGAAGAAAAAATTCGTCTGGAAAGACAACAGGAGACAGTGGGTATCATTCAGCTCAGGAGCAAGCTGCACAATACAACCCGTCAGATACCCCGCCAGCGTCGCCTGAAGGTGTGGCTTTTATTACTCAACCAAATTGTTGTACTTCTAAGGCGCAGGGGAATGTCACTGCTGCATGCCACAACACATCCTTTCCGCAAGATTCTTCATCTGCACCTGTTAGCACCCGTTCCTTTCACAGCCAGTCATTCTCCTCAGGAACAATCAGTTAGGAATAACCAGCACCACACACCATAAGGTGTGCTAGTCCATAACGAAACGATAGTCAATGAATAATTGATCGTTTGTATAGATCGATAATTAATTTATGATAGCCACAAACTATCACGAAGTAATCATCGATCGGTACAAGCAATTTTACTAAAGCGGGTCATTCATCGAAAATGTTCAAAAATACATCATCTTAAATCAGTCCTTGGAGTCACGATGGATAATAAAACGATTAGCTGCCCCTTCTGCTTTACACAAAGCCCACATGGTGTGCGGGTTTGCAAAGGCTGTCATGCAAAAGTGGCCTATGGTGAAAGCCCGCTCAGTGTGGCATTCTTGTTTCAATTCGTGGCATTAGCTATCGCCTGGTTAGTATTTTCATTAACCGGCAGCACTCCTGTCTCAGTCATTACGTTTTTTGCCAGCGTCATTATTCTTATCTACATTATTAAAAAGAAATATGCAGACAGAGTTATTTTTATACGGTGATATTAATTTTACACTACCGCAAACATAAAAAACTAATATGAGATAACTTATGAACAGATTCATGATTTCTGTGTTTTTTATTTCTTCTTTCCTTATTTCTGGTTGTTCAACATCAGGCAATCAGCAACTGAAAAAAGAAACATCACAAAGTCTGCAGTCTAAAATCATCAAAAATAAAACAACGAAATCAGAAATAATTACCGCATTAGGCGAGCCCGAAACCAAGACTACACTTGATAGTGGAAACGAAGAATGGACTTATTCGATGGATAACAATCAGTTTGATGCCACCACATTTATTCCCGTTGTTGGGCTGCTGACGGGGGGCTCACAGACGCAGGCCAAAACGCTGGAAATCGAATTTAAAGGAGAAACGGTCAGCAATTGGACGTTCTCTGAAAACAGCAGCAAGATGAAAACCGGTCTTATTCAATAACGTACTCTACAGTCTGGGATTATTTTATGAAAACATATGCATTTACCACACTCATTGCGTCCATTTTTTTGCTGAGTGGCTGTACCGGTGAACCGTCTGAGCAGGATATTTACACTGCGATGAATAAGGTCGTGGAGCAGACGAATGCCATCGTTAAATCCATAGCAGGTAAAGATGTCCCGAAAGACGCACTGCGCGAATTAAAATCAGTCAAAAAGCATGACTGCGTAGAAGTCTCTGATAAAAGCTATAAATGCAATGTGACGGCTATTGTCGATAACGAAAAGCGTACTGCTGCTGTAACCCTTGTCAAAACGGATGATGGCTGGCAGGTCGTTGATAAGTAAACCCACCTTAAAGCCATCACGACAGGCGGGACGCCAACTGGGTGGCTCCTGCCTTTTTAATACTCGATTATGACCTGCCGGAAACGCCAGCTCCATTTCTCTCCACCATTCAGCATCCCATTCCTTGTACACGCTGCTGCCGCTATCAAAGTCTTTTCCTGATCACTGAGACTGGCGGAGTATAAGCCAGAGAGCCTGCAATGCGTTTCTTTTCATACTGAGCCAGCAAATCAGCATAAATATGCTCTGCTTCGTCCAGATTGCCTGAAATATAATTCACAAGTGAATTCAGGCAATGCAGCAACGTGTCGCTATTTGCAAGCTTCCTGAGCAGCGTTGTGTTCAGAGTCGAAACGACTCCTGTAAACATCTGCATAATATTATCTACGTGATAACATGAATTACGGTACTGCGCCCGTGAATAAAAATACTTCAGATGATACCCTGCGAAGAGAACATAAAGTTTTTTATAAAAGGCATTGTTATTAACGCTGTTGTGATGATGGGTTATAAATTTATCAACAACATGTATAAATTTTTCCTCCTGTGATAAAACATTAATAGCACTCATGATTTCCTCCATTCTTTTGTTTTTATAATTAAGTACTATCATCTTAAAATTTAAAATCAATAGTAAAATTAAAATATTTTATTATTGATATATATTTTACCCCCCCCATAAGTAAAAATAGCTTTTACTGTACTATGGTGTGTCTTCCCGACTGTATTACTATTTCATATTTCAATTATCAGAGTTATTTCCCTATTGCTGATAAGAAACCCACAGGAATATTTTTTGAGAGCGTGCTACGCACTGGCTTACGCCCCTACTACCGATAAATGTTAATTATTTTTACCAAACAGTTGAAAAATCGTAATTTTGTCTCCCTGGCAGCGCCGCTGAGTGCCCACAGCACTCACTCGCTGAAGCAGAAAGGATTTTTCCGAAGGGTCCCGGCGTGAGCCGTAGTCAGCAGACGGGTAAAATCATGTATCTGTGTTCGCTTTCCCGATCAACTCAGCCTCCTGATTTTTTTGCGCGAAGCGTATTTGTAATGACAGTTAACCTCAGTTCTATGAACTCGTGCGCGAAGCGTATTTATACTTTCAGAAAATACTGTAGTAATGTTCTGAAGCCCAATGGCGCAACATACAGTTGCGCAGGCTTCATTTCAGAAATGATATTATGTAAGAAAAACAACAATAAAAGTATTTTCATCAGGTACACCAAGGCCTTGAGTGTCGATCTAATGTAAAACTGTGGTTTCTTATTTCTTTATCACTCTTTTATCTTGCAGATCAAAATAGGAAATTAATCAATAAAATCATATCATTACGCAAAATCTGCTGTTGTTAATTTCAGCACCAAAAATCATTAATTACATACCAGGTGATGGTGAAATTTAGTACCCCTTGTTTTAAATCTGATAACCCATTACCCCCTACTAAATAATAAACTTAAAATTTAAAAGTAAATATAATTAAAATAATATCACTAACCAAGTTGACAAATGAATTAAACATGCCATATCTGTAATTACAAAAATAAAAAAGGAGCCATTATGTCAATCACAAGTGTTGTATTAACTAAAGAACAGAAATCCATTATTGCAGAAGCATTAGAGGTTATGCCCGAAGATCTGGAAGAGATAAAAATTAAAGCAACCAGCTATAAAAAGACGTCCTTCAGGGACGATTTCTCAATGATCTTTAAAGGTAATATGGCGACACTCGCCAGAATGGATTTGACGCCCACAGCATTTAAAATTGTGCTTTATCTCTTCTCAGCCATTGATTACGGTAATATTATTCCTGATTTTTCACAGTCACGTACTGCTAAAGAGCTTGGACTGAATAAATCAAATGTTTCACGTGCATTCAAAGAGTTATTTGGTAGGAAAATACTTATTCGTGACACCATAGATAATCAGGTATATCTGAATTCAAACTTGTGCGTTAAGGGAATTCCTCGTCGTTTCAATGAAGATCTGATGGATAAATTCAGAAAATCCAGACTGGAGACAGAAGACTTTGCCAATTCGTTTAATTTTTATCGTGCCGGGAGTAAAACAAAGCCGGTTAAAAAATCCAGAAGAAGATATCCTGAAGACGGAATTCCATTTGATTGAAATAATAAACAATACTGTTGAAAATTTACACTTCCGCAGATAATGATTTCCCAATACAAATTCAACTTTATATTGGGAATAAAACTAATCATAAGATATCATTAAGTATATGACGTTCTTGTTCAACTTCACATGATTTAATCATCCCACTTAGTACTCTAACAAAAACATCATTCCATTTCTGACGCTCTCTCGAAGTATGCCAGTTCTCAAACAACACTTTTTCAAGAGAGATCCAAATAACTTCTGCGCGAGAGGTATTTAATAGCTCCTTGAATACTTCGTCAGATACAGTAAGAGCATGAGAATAGATTTTATTATCAATAGTCCAGAAAGGCTCTGGCTTGGTAAAATCAGTCAAAGAAGCAAAAGCCAACCCACGGATCTGTGCTGCTTCCATTGTGCTGTTCACTTTATGATGATCCCGCCATGTTCTTAAATCACCTAAAAGATAATTTACTCGTTGATTCCTTGCCTTGCTGTCTTCTGCCTGGTATTGAATATAAGCAGGGCCATTACCAGTCTGGCGATAACGAGCCAATGTTTTGACACTTACACCAAGATAAAGGGCCGAAACTTCAGCACTCAGGGTTGCATCATCTGGCATACTACCAAATAGCCGCCATACTTCGGCGTATTCCCTTAAAGTATCAATAGTACTCATTCCTTATTCTCCTGATTTTCTGGCAATGGTGGGTACTTCGCCGAAGCCAAAAGTGTATTATACAATTCTGGTGACGTCATCAGCATATGAAGCTCAATCAGTTGAAGAGCTTCAAATACCCGCTCTTTATCAGGCTCAGCATATCTTTCAGTAGGGTCTGTGGTATTACGGTGGTTAAGCAATCTTTTCACCACTGCATACGAAGTAAGCCCTTCTGCAACTCGACCAAAGGTTCTTCTTAGATCGTGCATTCCCAGCTTCATTATTCCAGCTTCCTGGCAGATATACTCGCGCAAGCTTTTACTGTCAGAATAATGTCCAACCTTGCTTCGTGATGAACGAGCCGGAAAAACCCATTTGCGTTTATCTGCCCGTATTTCGGTATCGTTGACGATATCTCGTCGGTCTTCCAGAATTCTCTTTGTAGCATCACAGATTGGAAGCTCATGGTCGTTACGATTTTTCGTGTCGTAAAAGCGAATAACCCGGTTTTCGAGATCGACATAGCTTGTCGTTCTGACTTCCTCTTCTGTCAGGGCCTCTCGCCAGCACAGTGTTGCTGTCTCTTCTTTCCTGGCTCCTGTCAAAATGGTCAGCAACAGATAATCACAACCCAAACGATTAAAACCTCGCTTATTGTGTAATGCACCTAGAAACCGTCCCAAAGTATCTTTGGGGGACAATGGATTTCGTACGCCCTTGGCACGATAGCTATCTTCCAGCTCAGATCGTGTTCTGAACTTCTTCTGTACCTTTAAAATTGAAAAAGGATTATAGGACAACGAAGGTTGTCGTTGCTGGGTCTGAGCATTCCCAGCTTCTATCTCGATTGCGTGTTTTACAGCAACATTGGCCCACCTAAAAGTCTGTTCTGCTGCTGTTCTGGCTCTTGAAGCAATCTCGTCAAACTTCCGAAGGATTTCATTACCAGTAAGATCCTTGATTCGAAGGTTCTGCCATTCTTTTAACCGACTCTCAGCTTTGTCTAACACATTGAGAGTGTTTGGTTTAGCAGGTTTGGTTCTGCCAAGTAAGTGACTCCTGTATTGGGCAAAAGCTTCACTCACAGTCAATTCAGCCAGATCGAGTTCCCTTTTAATCTTGTTGGGATTTCTCTTTGTTGCAATCATTGTCTGAACCAACTGCCGAGCTGCCTCACGGGCTTGATCGATACTTGGAAAATCAGACACATTTCCAACCTTTACTTTCAAGACAGAGCTTGGCTTCTTACCCTCACTGACATTACGATCTGACGAGGCTACTCTTCGCTGGATTACATAGGTTTTTTTCGTCAAACTGACCTTCACACCGAAACCAACAGGCGAATCTCGATGATCGTCAAAAACTATGTAAGGTTTTTGGTCAGGGTTAGCTTCGAAAACGACTTTTCCAGAGCTACTGAGCTCAGGCTTAACATTGATACTTAACTTATTGATAATAAAAGCCTGATTGAGAGTTGTTTTCAAAGTATCACCACCATTTGTAGCCCAGAGAAGGAGTAAAACCAATCTATCACGTCTTGGGCTACAAGTGAGCTACAAATTTATGGGTTTATGTGGGTTTAAAAGGGTTTTACCTGGGGCCACATGAGCACTTGAAAGAATTAAAAAACGAGCAAAATCAATATGAATGAGTCTATTGACAAGGATCTATCAGACCACACGCCAATGATGCAGCAGTATCTCAAGCTGAAGGCCCAACACCCGGAGATTCTGCTTTTCTATCGCATGGGCGACTTTTACGAACTCTTTTACGACGATGCAAAACGGGCGTCGCAGTTGCTCGACATTTCGCTGACGAAGCGCGGTGCGTCTGCGGGCGAGCCCATCCCGATGGCGGGTATTCCCCATCATGCGGTCGAAAACTACCTCGCCAAGCTGGTCAATCAGGGTGAATCCGTCGCCATTTGCGAGCAAATTGGCGACCCGGCCACCAGTAAAGGGCCGGTTGAGCGTAAAGTCGTGCGTATTGTCACGCCGGGCACCATCAGTGATGAAGCCCTGCTACAGGAGCGCCAGGACAATTTGCTCGCCGCCATCTGGCAGGACAGTAAAGGCTACGGTTATGCCACGCTGGACATCAGCTCCGGGCGTTTTCGTCTGAGCGAACCCGCCGATCGCGAAACAATGGCCGCCGAACTGCAACGGACCAACCCGGCGGAACTGCTGTACGCCGAAGATTTCGCGGAGATGGCTCTGATTGAAGGTCGTCGAGGATTACGTCGTCGCCCGCTGTGGGAATTTGAAATTGATACTGCACGTCAGCAGTTGAATTTGCAGTTTGGTACCCGCGATCTAATTGGCTTTGGCGTTGAAAACGCGCCGCGCGGACTTTGCGCCGCTGGCTGCCTGTTGCAGTACGTCAAGGATACCCAGCGCACTTCCCTGCCGCATATTCGCTCTATCACCATGGAGCGGCAGCAGGACAGCATCATCATGGATGCCGCGACGCGCCGCAATCTGGAGATCACCCAGAATCTGGCCGGGGGCATGGAGAACACGCTGGCCGCCGTGCTCGACTGCACCGTGACGCCGATGGGCAGCCGTATGCTCAAACGCTGGCTGCATATGCCGGTACGTGATACGAAAATCCTGACAGAACGTCAGCAAACCATTGGTTCATTACAGGATGCAACCAGTGAACTGCAGCCCGTGCTGCGCCAGGTGGGCGATCTGGAACGTATTCTTGCGCGTCTGGCACTGCGTACCGCGCGTCCGCGCGATCTCGCTCGCATGCGCCACGCTTTCCAGCAACTGCCGGAACTGCGTGCGCAACTGGAGTCGGTGGACAGCGTCCCTGTACAAATGCTGCGCGAGAAAATGGGCGAATTCGCCGAACTGCGGGAACTGCTGGAACGTGCGGTCGTTGATGCTCCCCCGGTTCTTGTTCGTGACGGTGGTGTTATTGCGCCGGGCTACAACGAAGAGCTTGATGAGTGGCGCGCCCTGGCAGACGGTGCGACCGACTATCTCGACAGGCTGGAAATCCGTGAGCGCGAGCGTACCGGGCTGGACACGCTGAAAGTCGGCTTTAACGCGGTGCACGGTTATTACATCCAGATTAGCCGTGGGCAGAGCCACCTCGCACCAATCAACTACGTCCGTCGCCAGACGCTGAAAAACGCCGAGCGCTACATCATTCCGGAACTCAAAGAGTACGAAGATAAGGTTCTGACCTCCAAGGGCAAGGCGCTGGCGCTGGAAAAACAGCTCTATGACGAACTGTTCGACCTGCTGCTACCGCATCTGGCGGATCTACAACAGAGCGCCAGTGCACTGGCGGAACTCGATGTACTGGTGAATCTGGCCGAACGCGCGTACACGCTGAACTACACCTGCCCAACCTTCAGCGATAAACCGGGTATTCGTATTACCGAGGGCCGCCATCCGGTGGTGGAACAGGTCCTGAATGAGCCGTTTATCGCCAACCCGCTCGACCTCTCACCACAGCGCAGAATGCTGATCATTACCGGACCAAACATGGGCGGTAAAAGTACCTACATGCGCCAGACCGCGCTGATTGCCCTGCTGGCCTATATTGGCAGCTACGTACCGGCGCAGAAGGTGGAAATTGGTCCTGTCGATCGTATCTTTACCCGTGTAGGTGCAGCGGACGATCTGGCCTCCGGGCGCTCCACCTTCATGGTAGAGATGACCGAAACGGCCAACATTCTGCACAACGCCACTGAGAACAGCCTGGTGCTAATGGATGAGATTGGCCGCGGGACATCCACGTACGATGGCCTGTCGCTGGCGTGGGCATGTGCGGAAAATCTGGCGAATAAGATCAAAGCGCTGACGCTGTTCGCGACGCACTACTTCGAGCTGACCCAGTTGCCGGAAAAAATGGAAGGCGTAGCCAACGTCCATCTCGACGCGTTAGAGCACGGCGATACCATTGCCTTTATGCATAGCGTGCAGGACGGTGCGGCCAGTAAGAGCTACGGCCTGGCGGTCGCAGCGCTGGCGGGCGTTCCGAAAGAGGTGATCAAACGTGCGCGACAGAAACTGCGCGAACTGGAGAGCATTTCACCCAACGCGGCGGCAACACAGGTGGATGGCACCCAGATGTCGCTGCTGTCCGTTCCCGAAGAGACCTCTCCTGCCGTTGAAGCACTGGAAAATCTCGACCCGGATTCGCTAACGCCCCGTCAGGCGCTGGAGTGGATCTATCGGCTGAAGAGTCTGGTGTAAGAAAAAGGCCCGATGCCGCTTTGCGTATCGGGCCACATATTAACGGTACTGTACTTTCCCAGGCCGGATAAGGCCTCAGCCGCCATCCGGCACTCCGTCAGCGCTTATCTTCTGTCAGCAGCGGCGGAATAGTGGGTACCATCGGCGCCTCATCGATATCTTTCTGCGTCATACGAAACGCCTGCGGGTAGTGTTCGCGGCTGGTACGACGTAGCGGCTCCGTATCACGCCAGGTGTACAGGCAATGTTGGCACTGATACACCGTCCAGACGCCTTTCACTGGCGAGGTCGCCATCACTTCAATATGTTCATCAGCACAACGTGGGCAAATCATCTGAGGCTCCTTATTTACGGTTGGCCAGCATGGCAGTCAGCTTTTCAGCCCAGGCTTTGGTTTCCGGGAGATCGCACACCGGCTGGCTATAGTGACCACGGTTATCCGGCGCAACGGGCGTGGTGGCGTCGATAATCAGCTTATCGGTGATCCCCGCCGGACTTGAGCCCGGATCAAGTTCCAGTACTGACATATTCGGTAGCTGAACCAGATCCCCCGCCGGGTTGACTTTCGACGACAGCGCCCACATCACCTGCGGCAGGTTGAACGGATCGACATCTTCATCCACCATGATCACCATCTTCACGTAACCCAGCCCGTGTGGCGTGGTCATCGCGCGCAGTCCCACCGCTCGCGCAAAACCGCCGTAGCGTTTTTTGGTCGAGATAATCGCCAGCAGGCCGTGGGTATACATGGCGTTAACCGCCTGCACTTCCGGGAACTCCGCTTTTAGTTGCTGATACAGCGGAACGCAGGTGGCCGGCCCCATCAAATAGTCGATTTCTGTCCACGGCATACCGAGATAAAGGGATTCAAAAATCGGTTTACTGCGATACGACACCTTATCAATACGCACAACCGTCATATTGCGACCACCGGAATAGTGGCCGGTAAACTCGCCAAACGGGCCTTCAATTTCACGTTTGCGGCTTTCAATCACCCCTTCCAGGATCACCTCCGATCCCAACGGCACATCAAATCCGGTCAACGGCGCAGTGGCGATGGGATACGGGCTTTCGCGCAGCGCCCCTGCCATTTCATATTCGGACTGATCGTACTTCAGCGGTGTCGCCCCCATCAGCGTGATGATCGGATCGTTACCCAGGGTGATGGCGATCGGCAGATCCTCGCCGCGCTCTTCCGCCTTATGCAGATGCAGCGCGATATCATGCATCGGTACCGGTTGCAGGCCCAGCTTACGCTTGCCCTTCACTTCCATCCGGTAGATACCGACGTTCTGCTTGCCGAAGTTGTCCGGGTCGAGCGGATCGCGGGAGACTACGCAGGCTTTATCCAGGTAAAATCCGCCATCGCCGTCGTTCAGGCGAAACAGCGGCAGAATATCGAACAGGTTAATCGCTTCGCCATCGACACTGTTTTCCGCCCATGCCGGATTCGCGCGGCGTTCCGGGGTGACCGGGAACTTATCCCAGCGACGAATAAACTCATCTATCTGCTTTTTCACTGGCGTATTCGGCGGTAAGCCCAATGAAATGGCATGATTTTGCCAGGAGCCGATGGTATTCATCGCCACACGCGCGTCGGTAAAACCACGAATATTATCGAACCATAGCGCCGGTGCGCCGTCGCCAATACGGCCAGTGGCGTTGGCAGCCGCGGCCAGATCCGGCTCCGCGTTCACCTCTTCACTGATTTTCAGCAATTGTCCCTGGTCGTCGAGCGCCTGCAAAAAGCTGCGCAAATCATCAAATGCCATTATTCATTCTCCTGTGAAAAATTCTGTGCCTGCGCTAATCCCTGCCAGCGACGCGCATGCGGGTGCTCCAGCGCAAACTGGTCCAGTACGCGGGCCACGATGTGTTGCGTAATATCATCAACGGACTGTGGATGGTTATAGAACGCAGGCATGGGCGGCACCATCGCCACGCCCATGCGTGAAAGCGCGAGCATGTTTTCGAGATGCACCGTACTAAGCGGCATTTCACGCGGCACCAGAACCAACTTGCGCCCTTCTTTCAGCACCACGTCGGCAGCGCGTCCCACCAGACCGTCGGCGTAGCCTGCGCGTATTCCAGCCAGGGTTTTCATGCTGCAAGGAATAACGATCATGCCGTCGGTACGAAACGAACCTGACGAGATGGTCGCCGCCTGATCCGCCGGGCTGTGGCAAAAATCGGCCAGTCCGGCAACATCGCGCGCACGGTATGGCGTTTCCAGTTCAATGGTGGTTTTGGCCCATTTCGACATCACCAGATGCGTTTCCACATCCGGCATCTTCCGCAGCGCCTGCAACAGTGCTACACCCAGCGGCGCTCCCGTTGCCCCAGTCATCCCCACAATCAGTCTCATTCATCACTCCACAAATTGTTCGTATACGAACATTTAATATAAATTACCCCTGTAAAACAGCGACGACAATAGCGCCCGTTTTTTTCCGCACGTATTGCTTAAGATTTCCTCGTTAAAAAACGCGGTGTTACCCGTTATGATAGGAGACATGATTTTTAGCCTGGAGTTTTCATGGAGTTACGGAATAAAGCGTTTCACCTGTTACGCCAGCTGTTCCAACAACATACGGCGCGTTGGCAGCATGCGTTGCCGGATCTGACTAAACCACAGTACGCGGTGATGCGTGCCATTGCGGAATGTCCCGGCATTGAACAGGTTAATCTGATGGAGGCCGCCGTCAGTACCAAAGCGACGCTGGCAGAAATGCTAAGCCGAATGGAAAAACGTGGGCTGGTGAGGCGTGAAAACGATCCGCTGGATAAACGTCGCCGCTTCGTTTATCTGACCCCTGAAGGAGAAGCCTTGCTGAAGGTAAGCATGCCGTTGGGAAATCGGGTGGATGAGGAGTTTCTGGGACGGTTGAATGACGAAGAACGCGCGCAATTCGCCCTGCTAATCAAGAAAATGATGCCTGATTAACAAACCTGAGTAAGCATGAAAATGCTCCCGTCTGCCTTCACCCGCAAAAACACAGCGTAGTCAGCCAGAAAGAAGAAGGCCAGCCTCAAAGAGGCTGGCCTTTCTTGTTAGAACGGTGCTTACTCGCGGAAGAGCGCTTCGATATTCAGCCCTTGAGTCTGCAGAATTTCACGCAGACGGCGAAGGCCTTCAACCTGAATCTGACGAACACGTTCACGAGTCAGACCGATTTCGCGGCCCACATCTTCCAGTGTTGCAGCTTCATAACCCAGCAGACCGAAACGACGTGCCAGCACTTCACGCTGTTTGGCGTTCAGTTCGAACAGCCATTTGACGATGCTCTGTTTCATATCATCATCTTGCGTGGTGTCTTCCGGACCGTTCTCTTTCTCATCGGCCAGGATATCCAGCAACGCTTTTTCGGAATCGCCACCCAACGGGGTGTCTACCGAGGTAATGCGCTCGTTTAGACGAAGCATACGGCTAACGTCATCAACCGGTTTATCCAGCTGTTCTGCAATTTCTTCCGCGCTCGGTTCGTGGTCCAGTTTATGGGACAACTCACGCGCGGTACGCAGATAAACGTTCAGCTCTTTAACGATGTGGATCGGCAGTCGAATGGTACGGGTTTGGTTCATGATAGCCCGTTCAATCGTCTGGCGAATCCACCAGGTTGCGTATGTGGAGAAGCGGAACCCACGTTCCGGGTCAAACTTCTCAACGGCACGGATAAGCCCCAGATTGCCCTCTTCAATCAGATCCAGCAACGCCAGACCACGATTGCCATAACGGCGGGCAATTTTCACCACCAGACGCAGGTTACTTTCAATCATCCGACGGCGTGAGGCGACATCTCCACGCAGTGCGCGACGCGCAAAATACACTTCTTCTTCGGCCGTTAACAGTGGCGAATAACCAATCTCACCAAGGTAAAGCTGAGTCGCGTCCAACACACGCTGTGTGGCCCCCTGCGATAACAGCTCTTCTTCAGCCAAATCGTTATCACTGGGTTCCTCTTCAACTAAGGCTTTTTCGTCAAAAACCTCAACTCCGTTCTCATCAAACTCCGCGTCTTCATTTAAATCATGAACTTTCAGCGTATTCTGACTCATAAGGTGGCTCCTACCCGTGATCCCTTGACGGAACTAGCAAGTGTCAGCCTGGTTCCGTCGCTTTATCGCTGCGGTAAATAACGCAGCGGGTTTACGGATTTCCCCTTGTAACGAATTTCAAAATGCAAACGTGTAGAACTGGTTCCGGTGCTACCCATCGTCGCTATTTTTTGTCCTGCCTTCACTTCTTGTTGTTCCCGGACCAGCATTGTATCGTTATGAGCGTAGGCACTCAGGTAATCATCGTTGTGTTTGATGATAATAAGATTACCGTAACCGCGCAGTGCGTTACCGGCATAGACCACGCGCCCATCGGCGGTCGCGATAATAGCCTGTCCCTTACTGCCTGCAATGTCGATCCCTTTATTGCCCCCCTCGGAAGCCCCAAAGTTCTCGATCACTTTGCCGTCAGTCGGCCAGCGCCATGTGGAGATTGGCGAACTGGTAGACGAACTGCTTGCTGTCGATTCGGTTGCGCTAACTGCTGGAGCCGTTACAGGTGCTGTGACCACAGTCCCAGCAGGCTTGTTGTTCGGCAACATTTTGTTAGCACTTTGTTCACCTGAATCCTCAGAATACGTAATTGTCGGTTTCGACGCAACAGCGATGGCGGAATTTTGTGCAGGTCTGGTCACAACTCCTTGCTCTGCCGCGTCGGCCTGAGTTATCGCATTACCGCCGGTAATTGGCGCACCCGATGCGTTACCCACCTGCAGCGTTTGTCCGACATTCAGAGCATACGGGGCCTGAACGTTGTTGCGTTGCGCCAGGTCACGAAAATCGTTCCCGGTGATCCAGGCGATATAAAAAAGCGTATCGCCTTTTTTAACGGTGTACGTACTGCCACCGCTGTAGCTACCTTTCGGAATATTCCCATACTGGCGATTGTAGACAATACGTCCGTTTTCCATCTGCACGGGTTGCTCGGCGACGGGCTGAACATGCGTCGGTTGTGTCGTCGGACGTTGCACCGGTTGAATTTGCGGTGTCTGCGGAGCGGACGTCGTCGTCCCCATCTTCGGCGGCGGCGTAATCAGCATGCCAGAACTGGTATTCGTCGGAGCATTACCATTGACTGAGCTTACCGGCGCCGGTGGATTCGATGAATTTGAACAACCCGCCAGCCATAGCGAAACCAGTGACAGTGCCGCAATGCGGCTAACGGTGAATTTTGGGCTTCCCGCGCTCATTTATCCCCCAGGAAAAATTGGTTAACAACCAGTGACGTATAATCGTGCAGACAGCAAATGGGCACTGGAAAATGTGACCACGATACGCTGACCAGTTCCAAAAACTCCAGGAAAATTCCAGGTATTCGGAACCGCTTTTTACGCGAGTTCCCCTTTAACTAAGGGAACAAAACGTACCGCCTCCACGGTGTCGATAATAAATTCGCCGCCCCGACGACGCACCCGTTTCAGAAACTGATGCTCGTCACCCACGGGCAAGACGAGAATGCCACCTTCATCCAGTTGCGTCATCAACGCGGTCGGGATTTCCGGCGGTGCTGCCGTCACAATAATAGCGTCAAATGGCGCGCGTGCCTGCCAGCCTTGCCAACCATCACCGTGACGAGTTGAAACATTGTGTAAATCGAGTTGTTTCAGACGGCGACGCGCCTGCCATTGCAAACTTTTAATACGTTCGACGGAACAAACCTGCTGTACCAGGTGCGCCAGTATCGCCGTCTGATACCCGGAACCCGTGCCAATTTCCAGCACACGCGACTGCGGCGTCAGTTCGAGGAGTTCGGTCATTCGCGCCACCATGTACGGCTGCGAAATCGTCTGCCCCTGACCTATCGGCAACGCGATATTGTCCCAGGCTTTATGTTCAAACGCTTCATCAATAAATTTCTCACGCGGCACCGCGGCCAGGGCATTAAGCACCTGCTCATCGCGAATCCCCTGTGCGCGCAGTTGATCAAGAAGCGTTTGTACGCGTCTGCTTACCATTGCGTGCCAACTCCCACGCTCTCTAACCAGTCGGAAACCACATCATGCGCGCTGTGCGCGGTTAAATCTACATGCAACGGCGTAATGGACACGTAACCGTCGTCCACTGCCGCAAAATCGGTATCAGGCCCGGCGTCGCATTTGTCGCCCGGTGGGCCAATCCAGTACAGCGTGTTGCCGCGCGGATCTTCCTGCGGGATCACTTTGTCTGCGGGATGACGACTGCCGCAACGCGTCACGCGAATGCCTTTGATCTGCTCCAACGGTAAATCGGGCACGTTGATATTGAGGATCCGCCCGGTACGCAGCGGTTCACGCCGCAGGGCGCGTAAGATCCGACAGGTGATGGCCGCTGCGGTCTCATAATGCTGGTGCCCGTCTAACGACACGGCAAGCGCCGGAAAGCCAAGATGTCGCCCTTCCATTGCCGCCGCGACGGTGCCGGAATAGATAACGTCATCCCCCAGGTTGGGGCCGGCATTAATTCCCGAGACCACGATGTCCGGACGCGGGCGCATGAGTGCATTGACGCCCAAGTATACGCAGTCAGTGGGTGTGCCCATCTGCACGGCGATATCGCCGTTCTCGAAAGTAAACGTCCGGAGAGAGGATTCAAGCGTCAGCGAATTTGACGCACCACTGCGGTTCCGATCCGGGGCGACGACCTGTACATCAGCAAACTCCCGCAGGGCTTTCGCCAGCGTTTGTATACCGGGCGCGTGGACCCCATCATCGTTACTCAGCAATATGCGCATAATCACCCATTGTGTTGATCAGTTCCCTCACAACGCTGGTGGCGAAGCTCCCCGCCGGCAGCCAAAAACGTAACTCGACGGTGACATCATCCCACCAGTTCCAGCTTAATTGCTGCGGATAGAGCAGCATCGCTCTTCGCGACGCCTCAACTTTTTCACGCAGCAGCAGCGACTGCAACGCGGTCTCCTCGGCAATCGCGGACTGTTCGAACGCCAGCGCATCCCGCTGGGTTCCCCACTCGCCGCTGCCGGGAAGCGAAGCCGTCACCATCAGTTCTTTTTCATCGACACGATGCTGTAATTCCGCCCGTTCTTCTTGCGTGGCGACAAACCAGCTTCCGCGTCCCGCTAATTGTAGCGCATCGCCGTCAACAACTTGATTAAAGTCTGTTTTTTTCAGACGCTCGCTGACAATTTGATTAAACAACGCACTGCGGGCCGCCGACAACCAAAAACTGCGTTTATTGCGATCCCTGACCGGTGCATCGCTTTGCGCCCAGCGCAGCGCACCTTGCAGATTGCTGCCGCCGATACCAAAACGCTGAGCGCCGAAATAGTTCGGTACGCCGCCAGCGTTTATCGCTTGCAGACGGGATTCCACTTCATCACGATGACTGATTTCCCGTAGCACCAGCGTGAACGCATTGCCTTTCAGCGCGCCTAAACGTAGCTTGCGTTTGTGACGCGCATATTCCAGCACCTTGCAACCTTCAAGCTGGAAAGCGCTCAGGTCGGGCATCTCTTTGCCTGGTACGCGCGCGCACAGCCACTGTTCGGTGACCGCATGCTTATCCTTTTGCCCGGCAAAACTCACTTCACGGGCATGAATTTTCAGAAACTTCGCCAGCGCGTCAGCCACAAAACGGGTGTTGCAGCCGTTTTTAAGAATACGCACCAGAATGTGTTCACCTTCGCCATCGG
This sequence comes from Citrobacter sp. Ca225, assembly GCF_030337175.1. Lineage (NCBI taxonomy): Bacteria > Pseudomonadati > Pseudomonadota > Gammaproteobacteria > Enterobacterales > Enterobacteriaceae > Citrobacter > Citrobacter sp. Ca225. Next base: position 123,753 of record NZ_JAOWCD010000103.1, read on the forward strand.
GTTCGAAACCTAAATCTTCGACCACCACAAAATCTTCCGGACTGGCTTTCAGCAGACCGAAGCCTTGCGGCTTACCGTGGAGATACGTGAGATTTTCAAACTCTGTCATTTCGCGGCCTTAATGAGTAACGCCACCGCTTCGCAGGCAATCCCTTCCCCACGCCCGGTAAAACCGAGTTTTTCCGTGGTGGTGGCCTTCACGTTCACATCATCCATGTGACAACCGAGGTCTTCAGCAATAAACACACGCATTTGCGGGATGTGCGGCAGCATCTTCGGCGCCTGAGCAATAATGGTCACATCGACGTTGCCCAGGGTGTAACCTTTTGCCTGGATCCGACGCCAGGCTTCACGCAACAGCTCACGGCTGTCTGCGCCTTTAAACGCCGGATCGGTATCCGGAAACAGCTTGCCAATGTCACCCAGTGCCGCCGCGCCAAGCAGCGCGTCGGTGAGCGCATGCAGCGCAACATCGCCATCAGAATGCGCCAGCAGCCCCTTTTCATAGGGAATACGCACACCACCAACGATAATGGGGCCTTCCCCGCCAAAGGCGTGTACGTCAAAACCGTGTCCGATTCGCATTATGCTTTCTCCTGGTGAATTATTTGGGTCAGGTAAAATTCAGCCAGCGCTAAATCTTCCGGACGGGTTACTTTGATATTATCAGCCCGTCCTTCAACAAGCTGTGGATGGAAGCCACAATATTCCAGCGCCGAGGCTTCATCGGTGATCGTCGCCCCTTCATTCAGTGCGCGTGTCAGGCAGTCATGCAGCAGCTCGCGAGGGAAAAATTGCGGCGTCAGCGCGTGCCATAAATCGTTACGTTCGACCGTATGGGCGATGGCGGTTTTGCCCGGCTCTGCGCGTTTCATCGTGTCGCGCACCGGTGCGGCAAGGATCCCGCCAGTGCGACTGGTTTCGCTAAGCGCCAGCAGACGTGCTAAATCATTCTGATGTAAGCAGGGACGCGCCGCATCATGCACCAGCACCCATTCGGCGTCTCCGGCGGCCTGCAATCCGGCCAGCACAGAGTCTGCACGTTCATTTCCCCCGTCCACGACGGTAATTTGCGGATGCTGCGCCAGAGGGAGCTGGGCAAAGCGGCTGTCGCCAGGGCTTATCGCGATGATCACGCGGGTCACCCGGGGATGCGCCAGCAGCGCAAAGACCGAGTGTTCGAGAATGGTTTTATTGCCGATCGAGAGATATTGCTTCGGACATTCCGTTTGCATACGGCGGCCAAATCCGGCCGCCGGCACCACGGCGCAAACATCCAATAAAGTGGCTGCCATGTGATTTCCTGGGCTGGTTTAACGAGTATTTTGCCCCGCAGTTTGCGCGCGTTTAGACGCGTCGGGCACCAGGCGATAAAACGTTTCGCCCGGCTTAGTCATGCTGAGTTCGTTGCGTGCACGCTCCTCAATAGCCTCCTGACCGCCATTGAGATCGTCAATTTCGGCAAACAACTGATCGTTACGTGCTTTAAGTTTGGCGTTCGTCGCCTGCTGCGCCGCCACGTCATCATTGACGCGACTGTAATCATGTATGCCGTTCTTACCGAACCACAGTGAATACTGTAGCCAGACCAGTAAAGCCAGCAACAGCAGCGTTAGTTTACCCATCCTGCCCCCTGAAAAACGGCATCATCCTCCCATACTTCCGCAAACGACACGACGTTTGCAGACGGGAAAGCCGCAACAACGCGGGCAAATGTACCACAATTGCCCTTTATAACGTATACCCAGAACCCTGAGAACATCATCTCATTGTTAGTTACGGTTTGAATTATGGACAGCCGTCGCGCTTTAGCCCAGCAACCACATAAACAGTGCGCCGAACATTGCGCAAACGGTCAGCAGCGTTGCAACAATGCTGTAGCGCAATTTGCCGTTGAGCAGGGAATGCAGCGCGATACCCACAACCACCGCAACGGGCATCAACGCCAGGAAGAAAGGCCAGGTGTAGATAAAGAAAAACAACGTGTTAGGGCCATACACCAGAAAGGGGATCCCCAACGCCAGCAGCCATGACGCGAAACCCACCACCGCGCCCGGTAGCGACCAGGTGGTTTCGTCATCTGTAGCAAACGCGTCTGTCGTTGTGAGTGTGATGTTCTGGCTATTGCGCATAGTGAATCCTGTAACCTTGACTGACCGTACACAGCGGTCAGGTGTCTCAGGATCTGATAATATCGCTCTGTCTGAGCAGGTCTAATAATTGGGCGACCAAATTTGTTACTAATTGTTCGCCATTGAGATGAACCTCTGGCGATTCAGGCGCTTCGTAAACGGAATCAATTCCGGTGAAGTTGCGCAATTCGCCAGCCCGCGCTTTTTTGTATAATCCTTTTGGATCGCGGACTTCACAGATTTCCAGTGGCGTATCCACGAACACTTCAATAAAGCGCCCCTCACCGACGCGTTCGCGCACCATTTGCCGCTCTGCACGGTGCGGAGAAATAAACGCCGTCAGTACCACCAATCCCGCATCCACCATCAGGTTTGCGACTTCGCCCACGCGACGGATGTTCTCTTTTCGGTCGGCATCACTGAACCCCAGATCGCTGCACAGGCCGTGGCGAACGTTATCGCCATCCAGCAAATAGGTACTGACGCCCAGTTGATGCAGCGCCTCTTCGAGCGCCCCGGCGACGGTCGACTTACCGGACCCGGACAGCCCGGTAAACCACAGCACAACACCACGATGACCGTGGTGTTGCTCACGCTGTTGCGGCGTGACGGGATGAGCATGCCAGACGACGTTTTCGTCATGCAGCGCCATTATTTTCCTCCCAGTAGATCGCGAGCACCCCAGTGCGGGAAGTGACGACGTACCAGCGCATTCAGTTCCAGCTCAAAGGCGCTGAATTCTGATGGCGTAGCGGTCTCCTGCACAATCGGTTCGCGGACCATACCGGCACCGACGGTGACATTGCTCAGACGATCGATAAAGATCAGCCCGCCGGTCACCGGGTTTTGCTGATAGGTATCCAGCACCAGCGGCTCATCAAAGGTCAGATTCACCAGGCCAATACCGTTCAGCGGCAGAGTGTCTACCTCACGCTGCGTCAGATTGTTGATATCTACCTGATACTGAACATGATCAACGCGCGCACGGGTCTTTTTACCAGCGATTTTGATTTCGTAGCTCTGCCCCGGTGCCAGTGGCTGTTCCGCCATCCAGACCACGTCAACGGCGGCGCTCTGTACGGCAGGTAAACTCTCCTCCGCCGCCAGCAGCAGATCGCCACGGCTGATATCAATCTCGTCTTTCAGGACGAGGGTAATGGCTTCTCCGGCAAAGGCTTCGTCCAGATCGCCATCAAAGGTGACGATCCGCGCCACGCTGGATTCCACACCGGACGGCAGCACCTTCACGCGCTGCCCTACCTTTACGCGCCCGGAAGCCAGCGTGCCGGAATAACCGCGGAAATCGAGGTTTGGACGGTTTACGTACTGCACCGGGAAGCGCATTGGCTGACTGTCGACCACGCGCTGGATCTCAACTGTCTCCAGCACTTCAAGTAAGGTCGGGCCGCTGTACCATGGCATGCTGACGCTCTGGGAGGCGACGTTGTCACCCTCCAGCGCGGAGAGCGGGACAAAGCGGATATCCAGATTCCCCGGCAACTGTTCGGCAAAGGTCAGATAATCTTCACGAATACGCGCAAAGGTTTCTTCGCTGTAATCGACCAGATCCATTTTGTTGATCGCCACCACCAGGTGTTTGATCCCCAGCAGTGTTGAAATAAAGCTGTGACGACGGGTCTGATCCAGCACGCCTTTACGGGCGTCGATCAGCAGGATCGCCAGATCGCAGGTAGACGCGCCGGTCGCCATATTGCGGGTATATTGCTCATGCCCAGGGGTATCGGCAATGATAAATTTGCGCTTCTCAGTGGAGAAATAACGATACGCCACGTCGATGGTAATCCCCTGCTCACGCTCGGCCTGCAGCCCATCCACCAGCAACGCCAGATCCAGTTTTTCACCCTGCGTACCGTGACGTTTGCTGTCGTTATGCAACGATGAAAGCTGATCCTCATAAATCTGCCGCGTGTCGTGCAACAGGCGACCGATCAGGGTGCTTTTGCCGTCATCCACGCTACCGCAGGTTAAAAAGCGCAGCAGACTTTTATGTTGTTGGGCAACCATCCAGGCTTCGACGCCGCCTTCATTAGCGATTTGTTGGGCAAGTGTGGTGTTCATGGCGGCTCCTTAGAAATACCCCTGACGTTTCTTCAGCTCCATAGAGCCCGCCTGGTCGCGGTCAATCACGCGGCCCTGACGTTCACTGGTGGTCGAGACCAGCATCTCTTCAATAATTTCCGGCAGCGTTTGTGCGTTTGACTCGACGGCGCCGGTCAGCGGCCAGCAGCCGAGAGTACGGAAACGCACCATCCGTTTTTTGATCATTTCGCCAGGCTGGAGGTCGATGCGATCGTCATCAATCATCATCAACATGCCGTCGCGCTCCAGCACCGGGCGCTCCGCCGCCAGATACAGCGGGACGATCTCGATGTTTTCCAGCCAGATGTACTGCCAGATATCCTGTTCCGTCCAGTTGGACAGCGGGAAGACGCGAATACTTTCGCCTTTGTTAATCTGCCCGTTGTAGTTGTGCCACAGTTCAGGACGCTGGTTTTTCGGGTCCCAGCGATGAAAGCGGTCGCGGAAGGAGTAAATGCGCTCTTTCGCCCGCGATTTTTCTTCATCGCGGCGCGCACCGCCAAAGGCGGCATCAAAACCGTATTTGTTCAGCGCCTGCTTCAACCCTTCGGTTTTCATAATGTCAGTGTGTTTGGCGCTGCCGTGGACAAAGGGATTGATACCCATCGCCACACCTTCCGGATTTTTATGTACCAGCAGCTCGCAGCCGTACGCTTTGGCAGTACGATCGCGGAATTCATACATCTCGCGGAACTTCCAGCCGGTATCGACATGCAGCAGCGGGAACGGCAGCGATCCCGGGTAGAACGCCTTACGGGCAAGATGCAGCATGACGCTGGAATCTTTACCGATGGAGTACAGCATTACCGGGTTCGAAAATTCTGCTGCCACCTCGCGAATGATGTGGATGCTTTCGGCCTCCAGCTGTCGCAGGTGGGTGAGTCGTTTTTGGTCCATAACCGTTCCTTTACAATACCGCGAATGTCGAGCGCGTCAGATAACCCGACTATAGGGAGCGCAAGAGAACGAATGAAATTACGAATTGGAATGAGTAGTTCCTCAAAGGAATAACGATCTGGCAAAGCAAATATCAAAAAGTGCTTAACCCACCGGAATTCGGGCATTTAAGAGCAAATGAAATTGTTTTAGCGAAGTCACCGTTTCATACTAGATGGGTTGAAATTTTTGCTTTGTATTCAGGGCTCCCCCGCTGGCTATTAAGGATTCACTATGTTTTCCGCAACGCGCCGTCTTTCCGCCCTCCTGGCGCTCGGCGTATGCTTTATTATCCCCGCTCAGGCGTCATCGCCAAAACCGGGCGAATTTGCAACAACGCAGACCCGTCATATTGCGACCGTTTTCCCGGGAAGGATGACCGGCTCGCCGGCAGAAATGTTATCTGCCGACTATTTACGCCAGCAGTTTGAGCAGATGGGCTATCGCAGTGATATCCGCACGTTCAACAGTCGCTATATTTATACCGCCAAAAATAACCGCAAAAACTGGCATAACGTCACCGGCAGTACCGTTATTGCCGCCCACGAAGGCAAAGCCCCGCAGCAGATTATTATCATGGCGCACCTGGATACCTACGCGCCGCAAAGTGATGCCGACACTGACGCGAATCTTGGCGGGCTCACTCTGCAAGGGGTGGATGACAACGCCGCTGGTCTGGGCGTTATGCTCGAACTGGCAGAACGCCTGAAAGATGTGCCGACGGAATACGGTATTCGCTTTATTGCCACCAGCGGCGAGGAAGAGGGAAAACTGGGGGCTGAAAACCTGCTGAAGCGAATGAGCGCGGCGGAGAAGAAAAACACGCTGCTGGTGATTAATCTCGATAACCTGATCGTCGGCGACAAACTGTATTTTAATAGCGGGCAGAGCACGCCGGAAGCGGTGCGTAAATTAACCCGCGACCGGGCATTAGCGATTGCGCGTCATCATGGCATTACCGCCACCACTAATCCAGGCCTGAATAAGGACTATCCCAAAGGCACCGGTTGCTGCAATGACGCAGAGGTTTTCGATAAAGCGGGAATTTCGGTGCTATCCGTTGAGGCAACGAACTGGAATCTTGGCAAGAAAGATGGTTACCAACAGCGCGCCAAAACCGCCTCTTTCCCGACAGGAAATAGCTGGCACGATGTACGTCTGGATAATCAACAATACATTGATAAAGCCCTGCCCGGACGCATTGAACATCGCAACCGCGACGTAATGCGCATTATGCTGCCGCTCGTAAAAGAATTAGCAAAAGCGAGCTAATCATAAGGCCGGATAAGGCAATGCCATTATCCGGCCATACTCTCAGACTGCCGGAATAACATGCAGACCCTGTTTATCTTGCTTTTCCCCGCGGGTGCGGGGAACACATCACAACCCGGAAGGCTGTAAAGCAGTTTTTCGGTTTATCCCCGCTCGCGCGGGGAACACGTCAGCGTGTCGAATCCTGTCCAGTTGTACGCCGGGTTATCCCCGCTCGCGCGGGGAACACAAGAAAAGCTGAACGCGACGCTAAAGAAGCGCGGTTTATCCCCGCTGGCGCGGGGAACACAAAAAAAGCTCTTCGCGGATTTTTTATTCTGCCGGTTTATCCCCGCTGGCGCGGGGAACACGTCCATTGGAGGAATGGCGGAAAATACACGCCCGGTTTATCCCCGCTGGCGCGGGGAACACGGTCGCCATGACTGGCGCTGTGCCGGATCATTTCGGTTTATCCCCGCTGGCGCGGGGAACACGACAATGAGGACAACACATGTACGAAACAATCCGGTTTATCCCCGCTGGCGCGGGGAACACTAGGCCGGGCAACCTCCCCGTCGGTTTCCGCCGCGGTTTATCCCCGCTGGCGCGGGGAACACCACGCCAAGTTGAGAACGGGCAAACTCAATCACGGTTTATCCCCGCTGGCGCGGGGAACACAACCCCTCCGATTCTTCGTTATATATTCCCAACGGTTTATCCCCGCTGGCGCGGGGAACACGCCCAGCGGGATACAGATGGCCCCATATTGTCCGGTTTATCCCCGCTGGCGCGGGGAACACCATCAGACGGCAGACTACGAAAGCGGTAGTGACGGTTTATCCCCGCTGGCGCGGGGAACACGTTGTAGCTGATAACGTGCCGGGTGATTAGAGCGGTTTATCCCCGCTGGCGCGGGGAACACGTTGTAGCTGATAACGTGCCGGGTGATTAGAGCGGTTTATCCCCGCTGGCGCGGGGAACACGAATCGCATCAGTGACACTTGACTTTTAAAACCGGTTTATCCCCGCTGGCGCGGGGAACATTTCGCGTAACATTCCCAGTATGAAAGCGTCGTCGGTTTATCCCCGCTGGCGCGGGGAACACATCTGCTGATTTCATTGCCAATTCAGCCGTGCCGGTTTATCCCCGCTGGCGCGGGGAACACAACGGTCAGTGTGACTATCTCTGTGGGCTGTCCGGTTTATCCCCGCTGGCGCGGGGAACACGATATCGCACTCGATTTCCGGCAACTCATCGCTGGTTTATCCCCGCTGGCGCGGGGAACACGCAATTGCGCGCCAGCATCTCCAACTCCTGAGCGGTTTATCCCCGCTGGCGCGGGGAACACATGGTCACTTCCGTGTCGCCGCTCGCCTGTGGCGGTTTATCCCCGCTGGCGCGGGGAACACAATACCGTCTGATTCGTAGTAGAGCGTTTGCACGGTTTATCCCCGCTGGCGCGGGGAACACAAAAAAGCCCGCGCATCGGCGGGCTGATTGTGAGGTTTATCCCCGCTGGCGCGGGGAACACCTGAATCCTGTACTGCCTGGTCGCTCTCTCTGCGGTTTATCCCCGCTGGCGCGGGGAACACGCGGATAATGTCTTCGTCATCATCCAGTACCGCCGGTTTATCCCCGCTGGCGCGGGGAACACCAGGCCGTCAGCAGCGGCATTAGCATGCTCAGCGGTTTATCCCCGCTGGCGCGGGGAACACACTAAAAATATATAATTGATTTTAAAAAGCTTTATTAGTCAGCCACAATCTACCAACATAAAATCAACATTCCATAATGTTAAAGAACTCGTAATCAATTGAATTTAAACAGGAAGAAATGAAACTAATCTAAGCCCGTCTAAATCCACCGGCATACGGCGATTTTCACCCCACGTCTGAAATTCAAAACCCGACTCGGTATTGGTTGCCCAGGCCATCACGACATTTCCACCGCCTCCTAATTGGATGACCTGATGCCATATCATCTCCCGGATGCGCTTCGACGCATCGCCGACATACACACCCGCTCGAATTTCCAGCATCCAGATGGCCAGGCGGCCCCGAAGGCGTGGGGGAACATTTTCGGTTACCACAACAACCATACTCATCCGCCGTGCCCTCGATGACCACTATCACCCAGCGTCTCCGGTTCGGGTATTGCAGGAGGAAGCATATCGGGAGCCGATTGGGGTGGTTCTATTTCTCCTGCTGACAATACCTCTTCAATCAGAGGGATAATTTTTCCGGTGAGTTTGTAACTACGAAAGATATCCCGACAGGCCAGCCTGACTTCACGATCGGGTTCAGCAGGATGGCGAGCCGCGATTTCAAACGCTTTTGGCACTACCGACTCAAATTTAATGATGTCAGCAATGTCATAGACAAACGAAAGCGGCTTGCCGCTATGAATAAACCCAATGGCCGGAGCATAGCCTGCGGCTAAAACGGCAGCTTCAGTAATCCCATACAGGCAGGATGTCGCCGTGCTAATACATTGATTGACACAATCGCCCTTTTCCCACTCTTTTGGATCATAGCGACGCCCGTTCCATTTCACGCCATATTGCTTTGCCAGTAACGTGTACGTCTGACGAACGCGTGAACCTTCAATCCCCCGCAATTGCTCAATGGAACGCCGCATCGGCGGCGGCTCCCGAAAGCGCAGTTCATACATCTTTCGCACCACTTTCAAACGCAAATCGTCATCCAGCGCCAGTTTCGCCTGATAAAGCAGTTTATCCGCTCGCGCACCGCCTGGTTGTCCCGACGAGTAGACGCGCACGCCCGCCTCTCCAACCCATACCAACAGCGTACCCACCGTTGACGCCAGTTTGACCGCCGCATGAGAAACGCGTGTTCCGGGCTCAAGCATAATGCAGGCGATGGAGCCGACCGGGATATGCGTCCGTATGCCGGTCTTATCAATCAACACAAACGCGCCATCAAGCACATCAATCTGCCCATACTGCAAGAAGATCATCGACGTCCGATCCTTTAAAGGGATCGGACTTAATGGAACGAAGGTCACACCCCCTCTCCAGGTTTTATCAGCATCAAACCACAGCCAAAAGCCCGGCTTTTGCCGTATCCCTGTGTCAGACGTTGTAGAAACAGACGCGGCTCGGTGATCTCCAGCCCTCCTGAATAATCCACGCTGCTAAAGTGAATTGGCTGTCGCGATTTCCCCCGTATCACCTGTTGCTGTCGGTACGCATCCACACGCACTTCCCGTAGCGAAAACCCATTAAGTTCCCCTTGTCTGGCCAGCCAGTTTTGTGCGGCCTGTTGTTGGTGACCCCAGATATCGCCTCCCTCGGGGCGATCCTTTATCTGCTGCTTTGCATCCATTAACAGATCATGGCGTTTTCCGGCTTTGCACACCGTAGGATTAGCGCGCAGGCTAAAGCATAATCGCTGCCCCGCGCTTAATTCCGGCGCAAACGGACGGCATTCAACCTGAGATAATTCGCTTGCCGCTGGCGGAGATAAAGACAGCACGTAAAAAAGAAATGCACCCTGTCGCTCTTCCCGACGATACAAATACTGCCGTTCTTGTTGTCCGGGGAATAATGCCCACAGCCACTGGTGCATGACATATTCTCCTCGTTCAACCATCTGGATCAGTTGCACAGGAGAAAGTTGCCCGGTAGGCAAGGTTATTCTTGAGAAGTACACATTTCCTCCTTGAGGGACAGTGGCCCTTGATTCAGCGTTCGCTCGCCAAATAACCATTGCTGCCGGCTCAGCGGGATATCCCGGCACCGCAGAATTTTGTTGGCAACCATCCCCTCATGCTCCCCTTCCCACCAGCATGTCGGTTGAAGTTTCGGCAGTGAAATGCGCAGCGCGCGAAAGCGCTCCTGATACTGACGCCAGGCCTCATTTAACACATCCCCGGCATTTCCCTGAAGAAGCAAAGGTGCCATCGGTAGCGCTAATGAATGACTTTTTCGCCCCAGGTACAGAGTAAAAACAGGCGATTTCAGCGCCATCTGTAGTTGCGCCAGAGAGTACGGGGCCTCAGGCGTTGCGGCCACCGCCACCATCCACCACGCATCGCTGTAATAGTCCCTGCGGGAGATCAAGGCACTGAGCAGTTCAGGGTGACGTAACTCATCACGACGGCTGAAATAACGGGCATTGCGCGCCTCTTTTGGCACTTGTACCGTATGGTAATCGCGCGCCCAGCGAGGGCATTCGCTGGCGCACAACAAAAATTCATAATGACGGTTAAAAGTCGTCAACCGGGGTTCATCATCACGATGAATACCGACTGCCGCTGCCAGCAATCCCAATAGCGCGGAACGGGTTGGCCACGCCTGAGTGTGGCGCACTTCGCCAGGCGCCTCCACTCCCCAGGACGCCATCGGGCCATGAAGCTGAAAAACCAGATATTGGCTCATTCCCCGCTCCTTAGGCGCAGATAAAATCCAGCACGTCTTTCATGCTTCCTTCTTGATTCATGACATTGAAACCCACGGCCTGGGTCTGCTGCTCGTAAACCGTATTCATGTTTTCACGCAGTTCAGTAATGCGCTTTACCGACACGCCAAACTGATCCGCGCCGACAATCGGTTTATAGAACGCCGCTGCCAGAGAACGAGGCTGATCGGTCCCTTTTTCCGCCAGCGCCCAGGAGGCATAGGCACGGCTGGCAAAGCTATTTTGTTTACCCGTTGGCGAAACTTTAAGCGCAGCCTCGGTAAATGCCCGCAGTGTTTGATTAACCAGCGCTTCATCACCGTTCAAATTTTTAGTCAGTAAGTCTTTATCGATACAGATGTAGGTATAAAATAATGCTGAACCAAAAGCAGTCTCACCAAGATGTCCGGCACCCGCGTCTTCTTGCGAGGCATGGCGTAAATCATCAACAGCGGTGAAGAAATCGTCTTCGACCAGGGTTTCGCTCACGCCAAACGCATGTGCCACCTGACAAGCAGCCTCAACATTGAATTCAGGTTTATTCGCCAGCATGCGGCCAAACAGCGCAATGTCCACCGCCATACGGTCCCGGCGCAATAATGCCAGTTCGTCCTCTTTCGGCCCCCGTTTTTCTTCGGCCAGGCGATGGGCCAGCGCTTTTACGCCATCAAACTCCGCGGGACTGATATGAACCAATTGCTCCGTTTCGGTAAGCGTGAGCTTGTCATTCGCTTTTTTATCCATTTTTGCCTTGCCTAAAAAATCGGCGATATCCGCCCCCCACGCGATCGCTTTCGCCTCTTCGATGCCTTTCGCGATCATGATCTTCGCGGCTTCCCGGCCAATACGCCCGCTGCGAATACCGACATTTCCCGCCAGCGCCTGCTCAAACAGTGCAGACGTGCGCCAGGCCCGCTTCAGACTTTGCGAAGAGATACGCAAACGCGTTGCGCCACCCAGCACGACGGTCTTCGGTGAACCGGTATCGTCACGGTTAAGATTGGCGGCCGGATAAGCTGTCAGTAAGTGGAGCTGAATAAATGTGGTCATTTGATTATCCCTTTTAATCGTTTTATTCGTTGTCGCCAGCCTGGTAATACTCCAGCGCCCAGCGGATGCGGATAAATTCGCTGGGCTGCTGCTGACGACGTATATGATTGAGTAAATCGTTGTTTTCCTGACACCAGCGAAAAATATCTTCCGCCAGCGAGATAAGATTCACCGTTCCGTTGAGTAACCGCACTGCACGGCGTAGTTGACGTAACAGTTCATCTGGCGTTTTTACCGCCGACAGTCGGGCGAAACGTAGCTCTGACATCACGCGACGGCTGCCTTTCGTTTGCCCTAATTGCTCAGCAAAACACTGACGTTCATCGATGGATTTAACCTGTGCCGCGACGGCTGCCGTCACCGCCAGCGCCGTAAAACGCCACTCCTGCCCTTTAATCTTCCAGAGTGAATGCGTCAGCATCAGCAGATCGCGGAACCCCTCCGCCAGATAAGCATCATTCACGGTGTTGCTGCGCCTTAAGCTCGCGCGAAGCCCTCGTTTTTCCTGCAATGTGCCATGCCACAGACGCAGCGTGGACTTGTGTTCATCCTTCACAACATTCATTCAGCAGCCTCCTGCTTTTTTACGCTGGCGTTTTTTTTACTCGGCCTTCCCGCCAGACGGGTGATTAGTTTTTTTCGTGCCGCCATGCACCGTTTCAGATCCGTAACGTCGTAAGGGTTGGTAAATACACGATCATCAAACCAGCCACGGGCGTATCGGCTGATTTTTTTCTCAAATTCCGCCCTTCTTTCCTCTGCGTCCTGTCCCTCTTCCAGTTCCCTCACCAGCGTCAAAAAATCGCCCTGCGTACGATTCCAGAAGTCGATATCGACAAAGTTGAAATCGCCGCGGGCACCTTTGGCATCAGAAAACCAGGCCTCTTTCAGCGCGCTACGTAACAGGCTGAGCGTGTAGGACGCCATTTGCGTCGCCTGGCGTAGTTCCGGGATGATTTTTTCCGAAAGCAATTGCGGGAGGTGGTGTTCATACCAGCAACGGGCCTTCATATTGTCGAAGTCGTAGCCAAACCCCCATAAGCCAACCCTGGCGCCGGTTGGGGAGTGGCCGTTGAACACGCTCACCACCTGCGCTGGCTCTTCAGTATTACTCTCTGTAAGGTTTTCCTGGTTCAGCCCAAGCCAGTCGCGCCAGACCAGGCCGCCGGGCTGCGGCTTAACAGAGAAGAATCCTTCTGCGCCCTTAACGGGTGTGCGATGCGGCGTTAGCGGATGCCGCCAGCCTTCGTAATTGACGCCATAGTTTTTGGTGGTCATGTGGCTCAACAGTGCATCACATTCTGATCCGCAGATATCGCAGGTTCCGGTTGCGGTGGTCGTGAAATCCAGCCGAATCCGCCGCGGCATCCCCCAGTAGGCCTGCAGCTTATTCACCTGTTGGTCTGTGGTGACGGCATTTGCCTGTTCGCTGGTGCGCGTGGCGGCAAGCCAGGGAAAAACGGAAGCATCATAAGTTTGCGGAAGAGGAAGCCTGGCAGCGTCCTGCGGCATGACGTTCAGCCACAGCTTGCGCCACAGCGGCGTCTGACAGTTATTCTTATACCCCTGTAACTCAATCAGCGTGGTCATCGGACCGCCACCGCGCAGGCCAGTGCGGTAACCTTTCCCCCCAGCCGGTGCGTTAAGCTGCAACGAAAATAACGCCAGCGCCGCACAGTACGGGCAAAAACGTTCGGTAATATCACGCTTAATGAAATGATCTTTGTTGAGCTTCTTTGTCTGTTCACCGGGCGCGTCAGGGAGCAACTGCGCGATGGCATCTTTTGCCCCGGATATTGGCTCAAAATCCTGCATAAACGCCGGGGTTTCCGGACCAAACTGAAAGGCTGGCTCAATCTGCGTAAACGCGGTTCGAAGCGCATCTTCGGGTAGACCATCCAGCCAGATATCTTCCCAGCGGCTGCGATTTTTAGGCGCAAAACTGCTTTGCAACAAACCCAGCAGGAACTGCCACGCCGCGCCCTGTAAATCCCCCCGCGTTGCGGCGATATCCACGATGTTCTCGTCTGCCAGATCCACCGGAGCCAGCTTTCCCGTTGTCCCGTCTTTGAAATGCACGGGAAGCCATGGGGTGGTAATCAGTGAAAAATTGTTCATTTCTTTATACTTAAACCTCCGTCCTGCCGATCAAACCTTCCCTTGCGGAGTAGCCACACGTTGCAGCGTCTGACACCACAATCACGTTGGCGAATTCCCTGTTCTGATGCTGTGCAACACACCAATGCTGAAGCAGTTCGCCTTCTAACAACCGGAACTCTCGCTCGTGTTTTTTCCACCATCCCGCACGCACGCGCAGCATGCTCATTTCCCAGGCATGTTCACCCGGCGCGTAAGGCATCACGACGTTATCCACGATTTTCGCCAGCCAAAGCGAGGTAGATTCTTCAGAAAGTCGTGTGGAGAGGTTTTCAGAAAGAAATTCGCTGTTATCCGGGCTGTAACCCGACGCAAAGTTGAGCGTGCTTTGTTGTGCAAACGCGCGATCGCAATAAAATTTGCCCTCCTGCCGTTGTTCTGTCTTCGCAAAACCGACCGGGATATCGACATCGTCGCCATAGACGGACTCAATCAACAGACGGGCTGATTGCGGCATCTGGAGTTGCCCCTCCGCCATCAGGACTCGCTGCGTCAGCCATAAACGGCTGTGATCGGGATAGACATAGGCGCTGTTGCGCATTGTGAGTGACAACCAGTTCTCTTCAGGCTCGTCATCCCATTCAGGCGCAAGAATGAACAGTACCGGAGGCGGGCGCTCATCCCGGCCAGATGATTTCAGCAGGCCGTGCCGATCCCGAACGTGGCGTTGTAAACGCCCTGCACGTTGAATGAGCAGATCCACGGGAGCTAAATCCGTGATCATTTCATCGACGTCAATATCGAGGCTTTGTTCGATCACCTGAGTAGCAATAATGACTTTGCCTGCCCGTGGCGACTGGCCGCTTTTACCAAAGATATGTAATGTCTGATTTTCGATTCTCTGGCGATCGTGGAAAGCAAAGCGACTATGAAAAAGGAGCAGATCATCAGCAACCACTCGCTGATTCTCGAGCAATTGATGAAACGCAGAAAGAGCGTCATCGACAGAATTACGGATCCAGGCAATGCATTTGCCTTCACTGACTGCCGCTTCAATGCGTGCAATACAGGCACGTTCATCATGCAGCCAGGCAATACTGACGTTGCGTTCCACTTCCTGACGCGTAGACACGTACTGTGAAAGAACCGTATTCCCCGCCAGGTGAGTCAACCACGGATAATCCCCCAACCCCAATAATGGGGCATGCACTAGCTGTCTGGCTCCGCGAGACCAGGCCGCAATAAATTTCTCTCGCTGCTGCTGTGATAGCGTTGCAGACAGCAATAGTGTGCAGTTGCCATCACGTGCCTGTTTTTCGATCAGACACTCGAGAATTCTCGACATATAGGCGTCGTAGGCGTGAATTTCGTCGGCGATCAGAACCTTATTCCTCAAGCCCAGCATGCGTAAATTGTTATGCTTAAAGGGCATGATGGCCATCATTGCCTGATCCAACGTGCCTACGCCGACATCGGCTAATAAGGCTTTTTTATTGCTGTCTGCAAACCATGCTGCGCATCCCTGCCGAAAAGAAGGCGGCTCGTCCAGCGTTTCTGAATCTGATAACTCGGCTGACCAGAGTGACTGATTAAATCCATCCATTAACGCACGCGCGCTGTGTGCTAATACCAGACTGGGCCGTGAAGAAGATTGATAAAGCGACAGCCATGTTGTTGCCATGCGCTCGTACATTGCATTGGCGGTCGCCATGGTTGGCAGACCAAAATAGATGCCCTGCGCTTTTTGGCTTGCCATCAGCCGATGCGCGAGAATCAGTGCCGCCTCTGTCTTCCCGGCTCCCGTGACGTCCTCAAGGATAAATAACTGCGGCCCGGCGTGATGAATATCCAGCTCAATGGCTTTTTGTTGTAAGGGCGTCGGTTGCTGAATAAAGGGAAAGAGACCTTTGATGCCGATGAAATCCGCAACAGACGGAGATGGCGGAAAAACAGCGATAGCCTTTTGCGCATTACGTAAGGCGCGCCGCCAGTAATCTTCAACCGGCATGCGCTTTGCCACGCGCGGGAAATACTGCGTGGAGGAACCCGTCCAGTCAGCAAGAACAACCGCGGCTGAAATAAACCATGAGAGATGGTTAAATGTTTCAATACCGTCATCGTCATCCCAGTATTGCGGAATCTCAACGAGTGGGAATAAGGGTTTTATTAGCAGAAGAAAATCGCGGGCTGCTTCTTTATCTTCCTGGCGAAAATTATTTAATGTCTGAACGGCAACAGGAGGACGGCCGTGATGCCCGGTTGTTAAGGGCATCCACAGCGCAATGGCACGTTTAAGTTTGCGAGCGGACAATAATGAAGAGGGAAATAATTCTGGGCATTCACTTAAATAGTGATTCCATAACCAGAATCCCAGCGTCGCATGGGGAATTTTTTCATAGGTGTGAGCCTCCCTCTCTGCGGTGAGAAAATCGTCGTGATGGTATAATTGCTGGAAGGAATCGGCAAATTTACCGATATCATGCCAGCATAAAAGCCAGGCAAAAAACTGGGCTGATTGCTCTGTATTTTTCAACCCTGACGACTGCAGATAAGTATCAATTGAATAGATATTATTTCTCACCATCCAATAGCCGACCGCCGCCACATCCAGTGAGTGCCAGCACAGCAGGTGATAATCATCGCCGCCGTCTTTATCGCGCTTATTGGTTTTACCCCAGTAGCAAACTCTTTTCACTCGTGGGTCCTGGTTCAGGAGTCTGATTCCGTATCTTCCTCCTCTCTTTTAATTATTTTATTGACCAGGCGCAAAATGATTATTCACAAAATATTTTCTCACACAGTTATGGGCTTTTATTACATTATAAAATCCGACTTATATACATAATATAAATACAATAGTGCTATATATTTATATTTCCCATAAAAAAGCCTTCTGACGTTTTATCCATCAGAAGGCTTTAAAAAAGAAATGAAATTATCCTTCGTGCAGCCCGCACTCGCGCTTCAGGCCAAAGAAGCGGGTTTCTTCTTCAGCCATACCCGGTTCCCATTTCCGCGTGGTGTGCGTATCACCGACGGAAAGATAGCCCTGATCCCACAGCGGATGGTATTTCAGCCCGTGCTTTTGCAGGTATTGATAAACCGTGCGGTTATCCCAGTCGATAATCGGCAGCACTTTAAAGACCCCACGCTGGATAGCCAGCACGGGCAGATGCGCACGGCTACCGGACTGTTCTCGCCGCAGTCCTGCAAACCAGGTTTGCGCGTTCAGTTCCTGCAACGCCCGGTTCATCGGTTCGACTTTGTTGATCTCATTGTATTTCTCAATGCCTTCAACGCCCTGCTCCCACAGCTTACCGTAGCGCGCTTCCTGCCAGGCGGGGCTTTCATTCGCCCGGTAGACCTTCAGGTTCAGCCTGAGTTTGTCCGTTAACTCATCAATAAACTGGTAAGTTTCCGGGAACAGATAGCCGGTATCGGTCAGGATCACCGGGATATCCGGGCGGATCTGATTGACCAGATGCAGGCTGACTGCCGCCTGAATCCCAAAGCTTGATGAGAGGACGTATTCGCCAGGCAAATTCTCCAGCGCCCACGCCACACGCCCCTCAGCGTCACGTTTTTCCAGTTGGCTGTTGGTTTCAGCCAGCGCCATCACGCGCTCTACCTTCGGCAATGCATTAAGCGCGTTTAGATCGAGTACGGACATAAGAACCTCGTTTGCCTGTTTTGCCGGGGGGCACTGCGTTTGCCCGGCAAAGGATGGGTTATTCCCAGAAATCCCGTGCGGGATCGAGCACCGGGCGAATAATGCCCGCACGCACCGTAAAGTCGCCGAAGCCTTCACCCGCTTCGCGCTCTTTCGCCCAGCGCCCAATCAGTTCGTCCAGCGAGTCGAGAATTTCTGGTTCGGTGATATTCTCTTTGAACATCCGCGGGATACGCGTGCCGATTCGGTTACCGCCGAGATGCAGGTTATAGCGGCCAGGCGCTTTCCCGACCAGACCGACTTCCGCCAGCATCGCGCGACCGCAGCCGTTCGGGCAGCCTGTTACACGCATAACGATGTGTTCATCGCTCACGTTATGCTTCGCCATCAGGCCATCAATCTTGTCGATAAACGTCGGCAGGAAACGTTCGGCCTCCGCCATCGCCAGCGGACAGGTCGGGAACGACACGCAGGCCATGGAGTTTTCACGCTGTGGCGTCACGGTGTTCATCAGACCGCTCTCTTGCGCGATCTTCTCTATCTTCGCTTTCTGGCTTTCCGGTACGCCAGCAATGATCAGATTCTGGTTCGCAGTAATACGGAACTCGCCTTTATGGATTTTCGAAATCTCCAGCAGGCCCGTTTTCAGCGGACGTCCCGGATAATCGAGAATACGGCCATTTTCGATAAACAGCGTCAGATGCCATTTATTGTCGATGCCTTTCACCCAGCCAATCCGATCGCCGCGCCCGGTGAATTCATACGGACGAATCGGCTCAAATTTAATGCCTGCACGACGTTCCACTTCCGCTTTGAACGTCTCAACCCCTACGCGTTCCAGCGTGTATTTGGTTTTCGCATTTTTACGATCGGTACGGTTTCCCCAGTCGCGCTGGGTGGTGACCACCGCCTCCGCCACGGCCAGCGTGTGCTCGAGCGGCAGATAGCCAAATTCGCTGGCCGTACGGGCATAGGTTTTCTTGTTACCGTGCTCGATAGAAAGACCGCCGCCCACCAGCAGGTTAAAGCCAATCAGCTTGCCGTTTTCAGCAATCGCCACGAAGTTCATGTCGTTGGCGTGCAGGTCGATATCGTTCTGCGGCGGGATCACGACCGTGGTTTTAAACTTACGCGGCAGATAAGTCTGACCGAGGATCGGCTCCTCGTCCGTGGTCGCGACTTTTTCCTGATCGAGCCAAATCTCCGCATAAGCGCGCGTGCGCGGCAGCAGGTGCTCGGAGATCTTCTTTGCCCACTCGTAGGCTTCGGCATGCAGCTCGGACTCATACGGGTTCGAGGTGCACAGCACGTTACGGTTCATATCATTGGCTGTCGCCAGCGCGTCCAGCCCCACGGAGTGCAGCATCTTGTGCACCGGCTTCACGTTCTTCTTCAGAATCCCGTGAAACTGAAACGTCTGACGGTTGGTCAGGCGAATGCTGCCGTAAATCGTGTTCTCGGCAGCAAATTTATCAATCGCCTGCCACTGTTTGGTGGTGATAACGCCCCCCGGCAGACGGCAGCGAAGTAACATCGCGTGACGCGGCTCCAGCTTCTGCTCGGCACGCTCGGCGCGGATATCGCGGTCATCCTGCTGGTACATCCCGTGAAAACGGATCAGCAGGAAGTTGTCACCTTTAAAACCGCCGGTGAGACCGTCATTTAAATCTTCAGCAATGGTGCCGCGCAGATAGTTGCTTTCCAGCTTCATACGCTCGGCGTCGGTCAGTTTACCTTCGACCACCAGGGGCCCTGGATGTTTTTCGCTCATTAGTAGACATCTCGCTGATAACGGCGCTCAACGCGCAGCTCACTTAAAAATTCATCCGCTGATTCCGCGTCCATCGCGCCGAATTCAGCAATCACGTCCAGCAATGCCTGCTCAACGTCCTTCGCCATGCGATTGGCGTCGCCGCAGACATAAACGTGGGCACCGTCATTGATCCAGCGCCACAGTTCTGCGCCCTGTTCGCGCAGTTTGTCTTGTACGTAGACTTTTTCTTTTTGGTCTCGTGACCAGGCCAGATCGATACGGCTCAGTACGCCTTCTTTGACGTAACGCTGCCATTCCACCTGGTAGAGGAAATCTTCGGTAAAGTGCGGGTTGCCAAAGAACAGCCAGTTCTTGCCTGATGCTCCCTCGGCAGCGCGCTGCTGCATGAAAGCGCGGAACGGCGCGATGCCTGTCCCCGGACCAATCATGATCACCGGGGTTTCAGGATTCGTCGGCAGACGGAAGTTATCGTTATGTTCGATGAACACACGCACTTCGCCCTCTTCTTCGACGCGATCGGCGAGGAAGCTGGATGCGCCACCGGCACGCGCGCGGCCTTCCACTTCATAACGCACCGCCCCCACGGTGATGTGCACTTCGCTCTCCACTTCGGCCTGTGAAGACGCAATGGAGTACAGACGCGGCGTTAACGGACGCAACAGATCGACTAACGCTTGTGCATCCAGTTGTGCGGGCGAGAAGCGCAGCATATCGACAACAGGCGTCGTGGTGGCGTAATGCTGCAACTGTGCCTTATCGCCGACCAGCGGCAACAACGATTCACTGCGCGTTAAGGTGGCATAGTTTTCAACGATATTGGCGGTATTTACGGTCAGTTCAACATGCCACTGTAGCGCTTCGGACAGCGGGAGAGATTTGCCATTGACCGTAACGGGCTCATCGCCTTTCAGCCAGACCAGTTCTACGATTTCTTTCACCAGCGCCGGATCGTTTTGATACCAGACACCCAGCGCATCGCCAGGCTGGTAGCGCAGACCCGAATCACCGAGATCGATTTCAATATGGCGAACATCTTTCTCTGAATCGCGTCCGGTGATTTTTTGATTCACGGACAACGTGGCGCTCAGCGGCGCTTCTTTGGTATACGGGCTGGTGTGGATCTCATTTACCGCTCCGCTGGCAACCGCCTGAGCCGGTGTCGCAACCGGCGCTCGTGATTTCAACACCTCAACCACACGAGCACGCCATTCGGCGGCGGCGGCCTGGTATTCCACATCGGCGTCAACGCGATCCAACAAACGCTCACCGCCGAGTTCCGCCAGCTTGCTGTCAAAATCTTTGCCCGACTGGCAGAAAAATTCATATGACGTGTCACCCAGACCAAAAATGGCAAAGGCGGTGTTTTCGAGCTTGGGCGCTTTTTTAGAGAACAGGAACTTATGCAGCGCGACCGCTTCTTCCGGGGGTTCGCCTTCTCCCTGCGTAGACGTGACGATAACCAGCAACTTTTCATTGGCGATTTGTTTGAATTTGTAGTCGCCTGCGTTAACCAGCGTGACGCTGAGTTTTGCTGCCAACAGATCATCACGCAACGCTTCCGCCACACGACGCGCATTGCCCGTTTGTGATGCAGAGATTAGCGTGATGCCCGGCATTTCCGCCACGGGAGCGGGTGTTGCAACGGCTGCGCCAGGTTGCTGATTCAGCGTACCCCAGAAATAGCCAGAAACCCATGCAAGCTGCGTGGGCGTAAGATCGGTGGTGGCCGCCTGGAGGCGTGCCAGCTGCTCCGGGTTCAGCGGAAGCAAAGCGGAAGGTGGGGCCTGTATCGTCATGCGTCGTTATGTTCCAGTAAGCAAAGCGGATTTAAGCAATAAAACCCAAACTGAAGATAAGGGTAACGGCGGTGATAGTAACAATTAAAGAAGGGATGGAAATAACAAATAACCAAATGAACTAACCTGTTTTAGCTATAGTTATTAACGACAAAAATGATTAAATAACCACATGATATATAAATAATTATTTAATATTTGCCATCAATATGTGGCATTCTGCTGCTCAGCGCCCTTTTAACTAATGCTAAAAATTGTACTTTACGGTACCCTACGGCGTTTTTTGCATTCTTGAGAGTCAATAATGTCCACCACCTTGTTTAAAGATTTCACCTTCGAAGCCGCTCACCGCCTGCCACACGTACCGGAAGGGCATAAATGTGGCCGCCTGCATGGTCACTCATTTATGGTGCGTCTTGAAATTACCGGTGAAGTCTGCCCGCATACCGGTTGGATCATGGATTTTGCCGAGTTAAAAGCCGCATTTAAGCCGACGTATGAGAGGCTTGATCATTACTACCTGAACGATATTCCCGGTCTGGAAAACCCGACCAGCGAAGTACTGGCGAAATGGATTTGGGATCAGGTCAAACCGGCAGTTCCTCTGCTGAGCGCGGTGATGGTGAAAGAGACCTGTACGGCGGGCTGTGTCTATCGCGGCGAGTGATTCCAGCGGATGTGCTGAGGGTCAATATTCTTTAACTAACATTCTGTTAGGGTTATGTGCTCTGGATATCTGGAGCACGATATGTCTGACGATTTTGATATTATTATCATCGGTGCAGGAATAGCAGGCACCGCGTGTGCTTTACGCTGTGCACGCGCCGGACTATCGGTTCTGCTTCTTGAACGCGGCGAGTTACCTGGTAGTAAAAACCTTTCGGGTGGACGTCTGTACTGTCATGCTCTTACCGAACTCCTTCCCGATGCCCATCTGTCAGCCCCACTTGAACGCCGCATTACCCAGGAAAATCTCACGCTTTTAACTCGTCACGGTGCGACAACCTACACCAGTCTTCGTCCGGAGGGAGATTCGTGGAGTTTACTACGTGCCCGTTTCGATCCGTGGTTCGTCGCCCAGGCGGAAGCGGAAGGTGTGCAATTTGTCAGCGGCATAACGGTTGATGCGTTACTTATTGAAGCGGGTAGAGTCTGCGGCGTCATTGCCGATGATGAAACGCTTCGCGGCCGTTATGTCGTTCTCGCGGAAGGGGCAAATAGTGTTCTGGCTGAACGCTATGGTTTTCAGCCACGACCATCAACAACCGCAATGGCGCTGGGAATGAAAGAGACCCTGGCGCTGGATCAACAGATTCTTGAAGAGCGTTTCCGGTTATCTGCACAAGAAGGCGCCGCAATGCTGTTCAGTGGAGAAGTGTGTGGCGCTCTGCCCGGCGGTGCGTTTCTTTACACCAATAAAGAAACGCTCTCTTTTGGTGTTGTATGTCCGCTCTCTACGCCTGCTCAAAGCGACATACCGGCAGTCGAACTGCTGGAAAGGCTCAAATTGCATCCGGCGCTACATCCGTTGCTCAAAGGGAGTGAAACGCTGGAGTATGGCGCGCATCTGGTGCCGGAAGGGGGATTACACAGCCTGCCCGTGCAGTACGCGGGAGAAGGCTGGCTGTTAGTGGGAGATGCGCTGCGCAGTTGCGTCAATACGGGTTTCTCCGTACGCGGGATGGATATGGCACTCATCGGCGCGCAGGCCGCCTCCCAAACACTCATCAACGCCTGTCTGAAATGCGCGCCGCAAAACCTGTTTCCAGCCTATCATCACGCTATTCAACGTAGTCTGTTGTGGGACGTTATGCACCGCTATCGCGAGATGCCCACGCTATTGCAGCGTCAGGGATGGTATAACCAGTGGCCCGCGCTGATGGACGATATTTCTCGTGAGATTTGGCACCAGGGCGAGCGCCCGGTCGCCCCTCTGCGCCAGATTGTCTGGCGTCATTTTCGTCGTCACGGCCTGCGTCACCTGGCAGGCGATATTATCAGGAGCTTACGATGCCTGTAGCCCACAACGTCTGGCACCCTCCCGGCATGTCTCCTATTGTTCCTGCTAACCGTGTCGATTGCGACGTTGCAGAACGGCTGATCACATCTTGCCCGGCAGGACTTTTTTCCCTTACGCCGGAAGGAGAACTGCGGGTCGATTTTCGTGGTTGTCTGGAATGCGGAACCTGTCGACTTCTGTGTGATGAAAAAACGCTACAACAGTGGCGCTACCCACCGTCGGGTTTTGGCATCATTTACCGCTTTGGTTAAATAATAAGGATAATCTATGCCTCTGTTACACCTGCTCCGACAGAATCCAGTAATTGCCGCCGTAAAAGACAACGCCAGTCTGCAACTCGCCATCGATTCTGAATGTCAGTTCATTTCTGTTCTGTACGGCAACATCTGTACTATCAGTAACATCGTGAAGAAAATTAAGAACGCCGGGAAATACGCATTTATCCACGTAGACCTGCTGGAAGGGGCATCAAATAAAGAGGTGGTCATTCAGTTTCTGAAACTGGTTACCGAAGCGGACGGAATCATCAGTACTAAAGCGGCAATGCTGAAAGCTGCACGGGCGGAGGGTTTTTTCTGCATCCATCGCCTGTTTATCGTTGACTCCATCTCTTTTCATAGCATCGATAAACAGGTGGCACAATCAAACCCGGACTGTATTGAAATTCTGCCGGGGTGCATGCCAAAAGTGCTGGGATGGGTAACGGAAAAAATACGCCAGCCGCTGATTGCCGGTGGCCTGGTATGTGATGAAGAAGATGCCCGCAATGCGATGAAAGCAGGAGTTGCGGCGCTTTCCACCACTAACACCGATGTCTGGACGTTAGCCAAAAAGCTGAATTAGGTTTCGGCGAAGGCTGCCAACGCCTCCAGCACCGGTAGCCAGTCATCGACAACGCCGACATCAGCCTGGAAGAAAACCGGGGCATTGGGATCACTATTTATCGCCACGACAAACTGGCTGTGGCGAACTCCGGCCATCAACGCCGCCGCACCAGAGGCCCCCGAGATAATACAGACATCCGGTGAGAGTAAATGCCCGGAGATCCCAATCACACGTTCAGCGTCATACCCGCCATTCATCACCCGCGCGCGGCTGTACCCTACTTCGGCTTTCATCGACTGTGCCAGAGCGAAAATGGCCTTTTCGTTCACGTCACGGTTTCCCTGACCGACAACCAGCACGTATTGAGCCTGTAACAGAGGATGAGTGCTGACCTTTTCTATGGTTTCCACCGTTTCCAGCCAGCCCGGACGCGCCATAAGCTCAAGCTGGCGTTCAATCATGGTGGGCAAAGGATCATGCGAAACGCGCTCTTCAGCCTGTCGCGCCAGTGATAAACATAACGGGGATGCGGCAATTTTCAACGTAGCGTTTAACGCATTGCCCCAGTGGGATTTAGTGACCAGACCTTGTTGCGCATCCAGCGTTCTCACCTGACAAATACTGCCGCCCCCCAGTCGCCAGGCCAGTCGTGTTGCCAACTCATCGCCAAGTGGACTGGCCGCAAAGACCAGGACATCGGCAGGTGTCAGTAACCACTGGGCTTCCAGTGTATCCAGTACCTGATCTGCGACATCCGGCACCGGATCGATAATCCAACGCTCTAGTTCTGCCGAACCTGGTCCATTTTCAATGATCCAGTCAGTCAATGCGCCGCATTCGCCAGACGCCGACACCATCACTATCTTCATGGTTTCATCCTTTGGCGTAAGTAGTCTTGCCACAAAATCCCTGCTTTTTCCTGTGCCGTTGCACCGTCAATAAGGGTAGCGCGACGGCATTGTTCCGGTCGCGTCAACAACTGACACTCCCTGACAGGTACTTCATCGCAAGAGATTGTCTGACGAATTATTTCGGCTTTTGCTGCCGCCAGACGCTGACGCATACCCGGTACGGGGAGCGCAACCTCACCGCATTGTCTGACCGCAATCACCGCAGGAAGCCGTACCCGACATCGGCGAACGCGAGTCGCGGTTCTCTGCTCAAGGACGATAAAAGGTGGTTCAAACGTAAAACGCTCAACCATGGTAAAGCAAGGCCACGCCAGCATTTCAGCCACCAGAAACGGTGTCTGCCCGTTCTGCCCTTCACTACTCTGGCAGCCTGTCACGATCACGTCAGCATTGTGCTTACGCTGCCAGTCTGCAATCTGCCTGGCGATAAACTCCGGCGCAAAGCGCAAATCGCCTTTTGTCTCTAACAACACGGGCCGGTCAAAACCCAGCGCGATAAAATAGCGCAACCAGTGTAGCGAACGTTCATCACCAATACTGAGTGCTGTCAACTTCATCTCACACCTTTTATGGCGTTGGGCTAACAACAACGCGGCAGCCGCCTGCTCATCTGCCCCCGGAGAACAACGCAACAACGACGTATCCGGCCCGCAGGTCTCTTTTGTCGCAGCCTGCCAGTCCTTTTCCGCCAGCATGCTGGGATCCGGTTCTGACTTAAACGCTAACAGAATGTTCATTCACACCTCCCTGTTTTTTGTCCCCGTTCCCCGCTGCCACCAACGGTAATGCTTTCGTTTCAGGCGCCCATAGCCAGGTCACGACAAACCCTGTCAGTAATACGCCAGCCAGCAGCAGCAACGTGACTTGCATTCCCCATTGAACCAGCGTCCAGGGTAACAGCCCGGTACTGATTGCCGCACCAAGGCGGCTCATAGCCGTCGCAAATCCCACACCCAGAGATCGAATATCCGTCGGGAAACTCTCTGCCGGCAGGATCCCCACCAGATTACTGACGGCCGATATGGCTGTACTGAACAGCACAAACAGCAACAGCGTCAGCGGGCTAGCAGACGGTAAAAAAGCCATCACAATAAGCGTTACGGCAAGCAGGAGAAAACTCCCGAGAAGGAACCGTCGGTGCGCCAGTAAATGCGTCAATACAAGCCCCAGCAATGCGCCGAAAATTAATAGCATGTTCAGTAACAAACTGGCTGTCAGTGCATTTTCAAGACCGAGGGTCTCAGCAATGGTCGGCAGCCAGGTATAAATAACAAACCACGGGATCACCAGACAGACAAAAAATACGCTGTTAAAAACGGTTCGCCGCCAATAGCGGGCACAAAAAAGGGTCTTAATATGCTTGCTGGATGCGGCGGCTATCTCATCACCGAGCAGCACATGTGGGCCAAAATAGCGATGTACCACAGCATAAGCTTCAGTAAAGCGCCCCTGGCGTAGCAGCCAACGCGGTGATTCCGGCGTTCCCCAACGTAACAGTGTAATCAAGAGCGCCGGCAGCGCCGCCGAGGCGAGCAGCCAACGCCAGGCTTCCGGACTGTCAGAAATAAAATGATGCCCCATCACACTTGCCAGCACGTAACCAATAGTCCATACCACGCTGAACGCGCCCAGCAAAACCCCCCGATGGCGACGTGGAGAAAACTCTGCCAGCAGGGTATGCCCCACGGAATAATCCCCCCCGAGTCCAATGCCTACCAGGATGCGTAATACGATGAGCTGCTCCGGCATCGTCGCAAAAAACTGTAAAAAAGAGGCAATGGTGATAAGGACAAAACTAAAGGTAAATATCTTTTGCCGCCCGATGTAATCAGACACCCAGCCCAACACCAGACTGCCAAGAAAAAGCCCAAGCAATGCCGAGCCACCGATCATCCCGGCCATAAGCGGCGTTAACTGCATGGCAGGAGTCAACTGGATAATGGCGTAACCCACGACGCCCAGTACATATCCGTCAGTCAGATGGGCGCCAAACGTGAGTGCAGCAATACGGCAGTGAAAACCATTAAGCGGTAAATCATCCATACGCACCGGTGAAGTGTTCATATCTACCCCTTCATTGTCCGGTAAAGTAACGGCTTCCCGAATGAGAAGCCGTTTATTCTTTATTTCTCAATCGGGTAGATCGTCCCCGCGTTCATAATGCCGTTTGGATCAAACTGGCGTTTGAGACCTTCCAGCAGCACCCATGCGCTCCCATGTTCCAGCTTGCTCCAGTGGACACGGTGCTTACCAATGCCGTGATGATGCACCATTGAGCCACCGAGACGGATCGTCTCCTCGCAGATGATCTTGTTAAGGGGGTTATGGTACTTATCAATCTCCTCTTCTGGCTTGCAGTCCACTACGTTGTAGTCATAAACGAAGTACATATTGGTACCATTGATATAACTGTGAGAAGAGTGACCACCCAGCATGGTGATGTCATCCGAATGCGGGAACTCATCGCGGATACGATTAATCACATTTTCATAGATTTGATGGATACAGCTCCAACTGCCGGAAACCTCAGTCGTAAAGCCCATATTGCCCGTTTTTAAGATCTGTACACGTTCAGCCGCCACTTTTTCCGGGCCCCAGTTGAGATGATTAAACCAGTGCTCAATCAGCTTACTGTCCACGCGAGTACACTGCGGATAACGCGCTACAATCTCCGCTATACCTTCACCCGTTGCCTTTGCCATCCGAGGATTCCCCTCAGCCATAAAGATCAGCACGCATTTGCCGTCGGCAAAATGGGTAAAATGTTGAGTGCCATCCTCTGCGTCGTACAGACGCGCAATGGAGGGACGATAGCCTTCGACCATCACTTCACGCAGGATGTTAAAACCGGTTTTCATGTCATCCAGAATGTAACCGTAGTAAAGGTTGTTCTCCGGCGTGAACTTAAATATTTTCACGGTAACTTCAGTGATATAGCACAACGCACCTTCATTACCGATGATAATGTGGCGGATATCCGGCCCAGCCGCCCGCCGCGGCACGTTCTTAATACGGGTTACCGTGCCATCCGCCAGCACAGCTTCCAGACCAACCACCATGTCCTCAATGGCACCATACAGTGTAGAGAACTGCCCGATACTACGGGTCGCCACCAGTCCCCCCATCTGTGCCAGCGGTTTAGACTGTGGAGAATGCCCGGTGGTATAACCCTTTTCACGCAGCGCGTTTTCCAGAATCTCAAGCGGAACGCCGCACTGTGCCGTCGCCTGCATGTTCTCAATGTCGATACTCAAGATTCGGTTCATGCCAGCACCGTCCAGCACCACGGAATTTTTAACTACGGTTTCCAACCCTCCTTCCGTTGCCGAGGCACCAGTGCGAGGTACTCCGTTGATTTTATGTTGATTCATAAACGCCAGAACGCGGGAAACGTGTCCTGTGGACTCCAACTTCACCACGGCAGCAGGAATGGGTAGCGTATAAACACCGTGAATATCCGCATATTTACGAAAACGGTCAATACTGTTTTTCTTTAACACGGTTTCATCGGTGATTACGCGTTCGGACCCGACAATTTCTTTTAACTGGTCAACAATCGCTTCTCGAGATAAAGACATAGTCATACCTTCCTGATAATTAACTTGGAATAATTAATAAAAACAGAAGCCACCTGACAAAATTAGCGAACTAAATAACCGCCATCGACAACAAGTAAATGACCGTTAACGTAATTTGAAGCCTGACTGGCAAGAAAAATCGCCGCCCCCATTAGGTCCTGGGTATCACCCCAACGATTGGCAGGGATATGATCCAGTACGCGCTGATTTGTTTCAGGATTACTCCGGGTCGCTAACGTAATATCTGTTGCATAATATCCAGGTGCGATACCGTTAACCTGAATATTATATTGACCCAGTTCATCGCAATACGCTTTAGTAAATCCAGCAAGGGCATGCTTGGTTGCCGCATAAGCCGGAGACCACTGACCACCAAGCCAGGAGAACAAAGAACAAATGTTAATAATTTTACCGCTATTTTGTGGAATCATAATTTTCGCGGCTTCATAACTCAGCTCAAACGCCGCCGTCAGGTTAACATCAATCATGGGATCCCAATCGGCACGACCAAAATCCAGGACCTTATTCAGCTTACAAATTCCCGCATTGTTTACCAAAATATCAACGGTACCAAAACGCTCGCAGCAGGCGGCGATAATCTTCTGAGGTGCTCCTTTTTCGGTAATATCCACCTGCATAAACTCCACTTCAACACCTTGTTTTTCAATTATTTTCTTCGTTTCACCGCTATCTTTTACAAAGCTTGGTATGAACAGGTTCGCGCCAGCTTTCGCCAGTGCCATTGCGAAAGCCTGACCCAAACCGCTGTTCCCTCCCGTTACAATCGCCGTTTTTCCTTTCAGAGAGAAAAAATCCATTGAAAATGCGTTGAGTGATTCGATCGACATAAGTAAGCTCCAAATTTCTTAAGGCAAAAAAAAAGAAAGGTAACTTCCCCCGCGTGAGGGAAGTTACCTTTCTCATTATCTCTGGTAACTGGAATGAATTTTTAGCACAGTGACAAAATACCTAATGTGATCATTCTCACAGAAGCCTCTTTCATTTTGTTATTATGGTTAAAAACAAGAACCGTGATTATTCTCACACTATATCCCTCCCTTCCGTGCTATTCCTAATTGTAATTACTAGAGACCTGAGAAAAGTAATCCTCCTGCAAAGGCGGTTTACTTTTCTCTTTTTTTTGTCTACGCAAAATGGGAATTCGATATGCAACATAACTCATATCGCCGTTGGATAACGCTCGCTATTATTAGTTTTAGCGGCGGCGTCAGTTTTGACCTGGCTTATTTACGCTATATATATCAAATTCCCATGGCAAAATTCATGGGATTTAGCAATACCGAGATTGGATTAATAATGAGTACATTTGGTATTGCCGCTATTATCCTATATGCCCCCAGCGGCGTCATTGCTGATAAATTCTCTCATCGTAAAATGATTACCTCCGCAATGATTATTACTGGATTGCTCGGTTTAGTGATGATGACGTACCCGCCATTGTGGGTCATGCTCTTTATCCAGGTCGCCTTTGCCGTCACCACAATTTTGATGCTGTGGTCAGTCTCGATCAAAGCCGCGTCATTGCTGGGAGATCACAGTGAACAAGGGAAAATTATGGGCTGGATGGAAGGGCTGCGAGGGGTTGGCGTCATGTCTCTTGCAGTCTTTACCATGTGGGTCTTCTCCCGTTTTGCGCCAGATGACAGCAACAGCCTGAAAGCCGTGATCCTGATTTACAGCGTGGTTTATATCCTGTTAGGGATTCTGTGCTGGTTCTTTGTCAGCGACGGTCCCCAGCACATTGACAGCGTAAAAGAAGAAAAAAAGGCGTTCGAGTTCAGCGATATTCTGACGGTTCTGCGAATCAGTACAACCTGGTACTGCAGTATGGTCATTTTTGGCGTTTTTACTATCTATGCCATCCTCAGTTATTCCACAAATTATCTGACTGAAATGTATGGCATGTCACTGGTCGCTGCGAGCTATATGGGGATCGTCATCAACAAAATTTTCCGTGCTTTCTGCGGGCCTTTGGGTGGCATTATCACCACCTACAGCAAAATAAAGTCACCGACGCGCGTGATCCAATTGCTCTCAATAGTGGGCGCTCTCGCCCTGATAGCGTTGCTGATAACCAATTCAAACCCGCAATCTGTCGTTATGGGGATCGGTCTTATTCTATTACTGGGATTCACCTGCTATGCCTCACGTGGACTTTACTGGGCCTGTCCAGGGGAAGCCAGAACGCCGCCTTACATCATGGGAACCACTGTGGGCATCTGCTCGGTTATTGGTTTTCTTCCTGATGTCTTTGTCTATCCAATTGTGGGTCACTGGCAGGATACGCTTCCTGCAGCAGAGGCCTATCGCAATATGTGGTTGATGGGGCTGGCCGCCTTGTGCACGGTAATCCTCTTTACTTTCTTACTGTTTCGTAAAATTCGAACCACCCATACCAGACCGGAAAAAATGACATCACTGACCGCAGATATCTCCGGCGAGTGAAAACGGAAAACGAAAGGAGCATGATAATGTCAAAAAAATACATCATTGGAATTGATGGGGGAAGCCAGAGTACCAAGGTGGTGATGTACGATCTGGAGGGAAACGTCGTTTGTGAAGGGAAAGGCGTTTTGCAACCGATGTATACTCCCGATGCTGATACCGCGGAACATCCGGATGATGATTTATGGACCTCTTTATGTCTTGCCGGCAAAGACTTAATGAATCAATTCTCGGGTGACAAAAAAGACATTGTCGGAATTGGTCTGGGGTCCATACGCTGCTGTCGCGCCCTACTCAAAGCCGATGGAACGCCAGCAGCCCCGCTGATTAGTTGGCAGGATGCACGCGTAACGCGCCCCTATGAGCATACCAACCCGGATGTCGCTTACGTCACCTCATTTTCAGGTTATCTGGCGCATCGCTTAACTGGCGAGTTTAAAGACAATATTGCCAACTACTTTGGGCAATGGCCGGTGGATTACACCACCTGGTCATGGAGTGATGATGATGAAGTGATTAAGAAATTCAATATTCCGCGCAAAATGCTATTTGATGTCCAGATGCCAGGCACTCTGCTTGGTCATCTGAAAACCGATGCCGCACAGGTGACAGGATTTCCGGCTGGATTGCCCGTCATCTGTACGACCAGCGATAAACCAGTCGAAGCCCTTGGCGCAGGTTTACTGGACGATGAAACGGCAGTGATTTCGTTGGGGACCTATATTGCCCTCATGATGAATGGCAAGGCGCTTCCCAACGATCCGTCCGCCTATTGGCCGATTATGTCTTCCATTCCGGAAACCCTGCTCTATGAAGGTTATGGCATCCGCAAGGGGATGTGGACGGTCAGTTGGTTGCGCGACATGTTAGGTGAATCATTAATCCAGGATGCTAAAAATCAGGGGCTCTCACCTGAGGACCTGTTGAATAAGAAAGCCGCATGCGTGCCGCCAGGCTGTAATGGCCTGATGACCGTGCTGGACTGGCTGACTAATCCCTGGGAACCGTACAAACGCGGGATCATGATTGGCTTTGATTCCAGTATGGATTACGCGTGGATTTACCGATCTATTCTGGAGAGCATTGCGCTGACGCTTAAAAACAACTACGACAATATGTGCAGTGAAATGAACCACTTTGCTAAACATGTGATCATCACCGGTGGCGGTTCAAACAGCGATCTGTTTATGCAGATCTTTGCTGATGTGTTCAACCTTCCTGCCCGCCGAAACGTCATTAACGGCTGTGCCAGCCTGGGAGCAGCCATTAACACGGCGGTGGGGCTTGATCTTTATCCGTCCTATCAGAAAGCGGTTGAGAATATGGTACGGGTGAAAGATGTGTTTATCCCGATTCCTGAACATGCAGCACGCTATGAAGCCATGAACAAAGGGATCTTCCGGGAATTAACAAAACATACCGATCCGATTCTGAAAAAATCGTATGAAGTGTTCCACGGCGATTTAAGTAAGGTGGACGCAATACAAAGCTGGTCAAACGCTTAAGGTCAAAAAAGCCGGATTATGTATCCGGCTTTTTATCAGGCAATATTCAGATACTTGTGCGTCTGCATCGACAGGCGCCAGTTGCGCGCGATACAGGTATCAATGCACAGGCGTGTGGCATCCTCTTTCTGGCTGATAGGTTGCAGCGCAATCACCCGCGGTTTGTCGTCGCTCAGCGTGGCGAGCAGTTCGTCCAGCGCTTCAATGTCACGCACGCGCCCGACCGGATGTTTAATCTCATTCGCGCGTTCCAGCGCCTGAGACAGAACGTCATAACCACCGCGCATGTTCACCTTCGGAGAAACGGTCACCCAGGTATTTGGCGTGCAGCGCACTTCGTGTGTACCGCTGGTTTCTATCTGGCAGCTAAAACCGTTCTTTTCCAGCAAATCAGTGAGGGGTATCAGGTCATGAATACACGGTTCACCGCCGGTGATCACCACATGACGCGCGGTGTAACCTTGTCGGCCAATCACCGCCAGCAGATCTTCACTGCTTGCCGCGCCCCATTTATCACTCTCTTTGGTTTTCGCCAGGATGCTGTACAGGGAGACTTCCCGATCCTCAAGCTTATCCCAGGTGTGTTTGGTATCGCACCAGGCACAGCCAACCGGGCATCCCTGTAAACGAATAAAAATGGCGGGGACGCCGGTAAAGTAACCCTCACCTTGCAGGGTCTGGAACATCTCGTTAATCGGGTACTGCATAGCGCTCTCAATATGGGGATAAACGATAATTATCGCAGATCCCCACCAAAGTATCATGCCCCATCGGTGCTTTACGAGGCGATCGCCGCGATAAAGCGTGCCGTTATCTGTTGCGGACGAGTGATTGCCCCGCCAACCACCACAGTGTGAGCGCCCAATGCCAGGCAGCGTGCGGCCCGTTCCGGGGTATCGACGTTCCCTTCCGCCGCGACCGGAACGCTGACCGCAGCCAACACTTCACGTAAGAATCCGCAGTCATTTTCCACCAGCACATGCCCGGCGGTTTCTGCGGTATAGCCGTAAAGCGTAGTGCCCACACAGTCAAAACCCAGACGCTCGGCTGTCACTGCCTCGTCTACGGTGGCTATATCCGCCATCAGTAGTACGGACGGGTAGCGAGCACGGATCTGCGTGACCAACTCTTC
This sequence comes from Citrobacter sp. Ca225, assembly GCF_030337175.1. Taxonomy (NCBI): domain Bacteria; kingdom Pseudomonadati; phylum Pseudomonadota; class Gammaproteobacteria; order Enterobacterales; family Enterobacteriaceae; genus Citrobacter; species Citrobacter sp. Ca225. The sequence continues at coordinate 157,415 of NZ_JAOWCD010000103.1, forward strand.
CAACTGCTGCCCACCGGGGCGCGGCCGCGCAGTGGCATCCAGAGCAATAATTTCCGGCTCAACGGTCATCAGCTCATCCACTTCCTGGAGAGTGGCCGTGATAAACACCTCACTGCCAGGGTAATCGCGTTTGATTATCCCAATCACCGGCAGGGAGACGCACTCTTTGATAGCACGAATGTCCACCACGCTGTTCGCACGGATACCTGCCGCACCGCCTTGTGCTGCCGCCAGCGCCATACGAGACATAATAAACGGACTGTGTAGAGGCTCATTTTCCAGCGCCTGACAGGAGACGATTAATTTACCTTTCAGGGGATCCAGTACAGTTTTCATTACGATAACATCTCTTCGACTTCGTTTTTAATGATGGTGACATGCGGGCCATAAATCACCTGAACACCGTTGCCACGAATAATCACGCCACGGGCTCCGGTCGCTTTCAGCGCCGCTTCATCTACTTTGCTGCTCTCTTTCACCGTCACGCGTAAGCGCGTGGCGCAACAGTCCACCTCTTCCAAATTCTCTTTGCCTCCCAGCCCAGCGATGACTGCCACTGCGCGTTCACTTTGAGACAAGCCGGATTCAACCGGGGTTGCGTTCTCACGTCCTGGCGTCAGCCAGCCAAAGCGGGTGATCAAATAGCGGAAAGTGAAGTAGTAGAGGAAGAACCACGGTATTCCCACCATGGGGACATACATCCAGTTGGTTTTAGCTTCTCCCTGTAACACGCCGAAGAGGAGGAAATCGATAAGCCCACCTGAAAAGGTTTGCCCAATCGTGATATGTAAAATATGGGCGATCATAAACGCCAGACCATCGAAGAAGGCGTGAATGACATATAGAATGGGCGCGACAAACAGGAAGGAGAACTCAATAGGTTCAGTGATTCCCGTCAGGAAAGAGGTCAGGGCGGCCGACAGAAGCAGTCCGGCGACAACCTTTCTGTTCTCCGGCTTTGCGGTGTGGTACATCGCCAGACATGCGCCAAGCAGACCAAACATCATGGTGATAAAGCGACCGGACATAAAGCGCGCGGTACCCGCATAGAACTGCTGCGTATTCGGATCGGCAAGTTGGGCAAAGAAAATCCGCTGCGTACCTTCCACCAACTGGCCGTTGACGATTTCGCTGCCGCCCAGCGCCGTCGTCCAGAACGGCAAATAAAAGATATGGTGTAAACCCAGTGGGCCAAGCATACGCAGGATGAAGCCGTACAATAGCGTCCCCAGATAGCCCGTCGCATCCACCAGACCGCCCAGTCCAAAAATGAGTTTCTGGAAATGCGGCCACACCACCGTCATAACCGCACCCACTACAATCGCGGCAAGGGAGCTGATAATCGGTACAAAACGCGAACCGCTAAAAAAACCGAGGAACTGAGGTAATGAAACTTTATTGAAACGGCTATGCAACGCGCAGGTGACAAGACCCATCACCACACCACCAAACACGCCCGTTTCCAGCGTCTGAATACCAAGCGTCATCCCCTGGCCAACAGCACCGGGGTTCTCTTGTGCCAGCGTTCCGTTGAGCGTTAATAAGGCATTGATGGTGGCGTTCATCACCAGAAATGCCAGCAATGCTGCAAGTCCGGCAGTGCCTTTATCTGTTTTCGCCAGCCCCACGGCGACACCGACCGCAAAGAGTACCGACAGATTGGCAAACACAATGGAACCTGCGCTGGTCATGATCGTGAAGATGGCCTGCAGCCAGTCGACATCTAAAAACGGATAAGCCGTCAATGTGTTTGGATTGGACAACGCGCCACCAATCCCTAACAACAGCCCTGCTGCGGGCAATACCGCAATCGGCAGCATGAAGGATTTGCCAAACCGCTGCGCTTTTTCAAACCATCCCCCGGATGAGGCGCCGCTAAACATTTGCATCATTTTTTCATCTCCTCGATTATTGATGAAAATTTTTACCATATTAATTTTTATAAATGAAAATTATCATCAAAATCCAGGAAGCCGATCATACTTTTTTAAAATGTCTGGCATCTCTCCCCTGCTTTCCGCCACACTATCAACAGATAAACGCATTAAGGATTTTGCATGTCTGAAAATGAAAACCTGCTGCTGAGATTGCGGCAGAGCGTTGATGGATACAGCCGAACACAACAGAAGCTCGGCGAGTTTGTACTCAGCGATCCGGCAAAAGTGGTCTACCTGACGATTACCGAACTGGCGCGTGAAAGCGGCACCAGCGAGGCTAGCGTCACACGTCTGTGTCGAACGCTAGGGTGTAAGGGCTATAACGAATTCAAAATGGCGCTGGCACTCGATCTCCGACAAGGACAGTCTGTCGAGCACAGCGGCGATGAGATTGACAATGTGGTCAATGAATCCGTCCAGGCGCTGCAGGACACAGCAAAATTACTCGACAGGACCTTACTGGAAGCCGCCGCGCTTGCACTGCATCAGGCTCAGTCAGTGCAGATTTATGGCGTAGCAGCCAGTGCCATTCTGGGGGAGTATTTACATTACAAACTCCTGCGTCTGGGTAAACCCGCACAATTGTTCAGCGATATGCACCGTGCTGCCATGAACGCCACAACGCTTAGTAAAAACACGCTCGTAGTGGCAATTTCCAGTTCAGGCTCCACACGCGATCTGCTGCATGTTGTAAAGCTAGCGCGTAAACAAGGTGTGCGCGTAGTAGCGCTGAGTAATACGCCGCGCAGCCCGTTAGCATCGCTTAGTGATATTCAACTGGTCGCAGCCAAACCAGAAGGTCCGTTGAGTGCCGGCGCGCTAAACGCCAAGGTGGGTGTGATGCTGTTGATAGAACTGCTCACCACATCGCTAATCGCACTGGATGAAAAGTACAGCGATGTAAGCCAGAAAACAGCCAGCGCGACCCTGCCGCTACTGCTTTAAAGACATAAAAAACCCGCCGAAGCGGTTTTTTACGTTAAGAATTAAAGAACAGGCTTACAAATAATCATGGTGGGGACGCCGGTAAAATCCCCTCTTCTTGCAGAGGCTGGAACATCTCCTGAATGTATCCTGTTGGCGTTCTCAGTATGAAGATAAGCAATAATTTTCACAGATTCCGGAAACGGTCATGCACTGCGCTTGTGTAAGGTAAGATTTACCTGTTTGCCGCAAAACATATATCGAGCTTAATTCCTCTACCGCTTACCCATTAGCTTAATCTGTAACTTGATGCTCCAAACCAGATTGATAAAGAAAGGGTTAAAAAAGACTGACATCAAGGCTAAGAGGAGGCAGCAAAGTATAAACACTATAAATAGCTCAACCCCTCCCATTGTTGCAGGAAAAAGCATGGAGAAAAATAACGCGCCACCCCATGCATAGTACTTCCAGGCATGGAGAAAAAAAGCGCGGCTTACGCTGATGTTTTTCTTTCTCGCTAACTTAAGCAAGAAATGAATGTTTTTTCTTTCATCCCAGCATTCACGAGTATTGTCTTTATGTCGTTATTCATAACAACCATCAATTAAAATAATTAGAACATACAAAAATACTATCCAGTGTCTCATTAAAGTAACACCAGACAATCATTTAAAGCCCTCGTAATTTGATATAAACTTTCCAAATCTTAAAGTAATTTTTATGAAGCCGACAGGTTAACTCGATAACAAAAAATAACAACCCAAATATTAAAAAAAACGCCCATAACTCATTGAAATCTTTTTGTGCAATTGAAAAGATAAAAATGACATAACAAAAAGCAAGATAATATCAACTTTAATGACACTTGCATCAGTTAATAAATAAGCCTTTTGTAAGCTTATCTTATTTTCATTAGCAACGCGGATAAGTTTCTGTGTTTTATACTCACTTAAACCCGCAAGTCTAATACTCTCAGTTAAAGCCTTATCATTTTGATCATATATTTTGAAGAACATGGCTTTATTCCCTCAAATCTGACCAGTTAGTGCTTTCTCCACCAAGAAGTTGATAAATAGTGAATCCACTAGCTGCATCACCGGTTAACTCATTAGCCCCCCCAACAGCTCCAAGGGTTGTCCAGTTCCGAATATAGTCTTCCTGTATATAGCGGAATAATTTCCACGAATCTGTCCTCAGCGTCAGCGTTGAAACCGAGCCTAAAGAAAGAACAAGATCTCCCGTTGAAAAAGCAATATCACCAACCTTATCATCCCCACCCAATAGCTTTGCTGCCTGACGGTAGGCATACCGCAAAGGCATTTTCTTAGGATCATCATGATATAATAAATAATAACCATTTTCCCAAACATTCTCGCTTCCCTGCATCATTAAAGGAATCCCATAACTTTTACAGGCAGCACCAAGGCTTGCTTTACATAAACCAAAACCACCGATTGCTTGCATTGCCCACTAACAAATCCGATTTGTTTTAATGCTATAGTAAGAGTAGAATGCCTTTCTCTTTCACGCTCAGCTATTACATATAATTTAACACTTCCCATTCTCAAGTTCATATGATACTTAATTAAAGAGTTATGATATTCACGTAGTCTATCCATTGCTCTACCGAAATCCAATTTTCCGTATCGATATTCATCAAGGCAACCTGATGTAAATCTACGTTCCTCTATCATATATTTTGTACGTATAGATAAATCATGAATATATTGAAAGCCGATATCATAGACAAGCCGGTCAATCCTTTCTTTTTCACGTTGCACATTCATTAATCCATAACTACTCAAAATAACCTCCTGTTATTTACCGAGTAACTTATATTGAATCTTAATACTCCAAAGTAAATTTATGACAAACGGTGTAAAGAAGAGTGAAATGAAAGCTACAGCGATACAAAAGAGAACGTTTACTATAAAGAACTCTATTCCCTCAGAAAGTGATGCGAAAATTACTGACAATAGTAAGGCTATACTCCAAGCGTAATATGTCCAGGCATAAAGAAAAAATGCCCGACTTAAGCTGATATTTTTTACTTTCGCCTGTTTCATCAGGATAGTAGCATCTTTCCTTTTCATGCCCGCTTTCGCCAGCATCTCTTCCAATTCATTATCCATTCAATATTTCCATCATTTGTTGATGATAAATATAAAAAATATATACAAGCAATAATCACACCTTTAAATTACTCTTCGTAAAATAATAGCAAAGTGACAAAGATCAAATCGTTTATTAAAATATTCAATCAATAATAAATTACAGACATAAAAAAACCCGCCGAAGCGGGTTTCTTAGAGTGTAAAGCGACAGTAATAAATTACTGACCTTTGATCTCTTTACGACCGTTGTACGGTGCTTTTTCACCCAGCGCTTCTTCGATACGAATCAGCTGGTTGTATTTAGCAACGCGGTCAGAACGGCTCATAGAACCCGTTTTGATCTGGCCTGCAGCAGTACCCACAGCCAGGTCAGCGATGGTAGCATCTTCAGTTTCACCGGAACGGTGAGAGATCACAGCTGTGTAGCCAGCGTCTTTCGCCATCTTGATTGCAGCCAGCGTTTCGGTCAGAGAACCGATCTGGTTGAATTTGATCAGGATGGAGTTAACGATGCCTTTTTCGATACCTTCTTTCAGGATCTTGGTGTTGGTTACGAACAGGTCGTCACCAACCAGCTGGATTTTGTCGCCCAATACTTTGGTCTGGTATGCAAAACCATCCCAGTCAGACTCGTCCAGACCGTCTTCGATAGAAACGATCGGATACTGTTTGGTCAGGTCTTCCAGGAAGTGAGTGAATTCTTCAGAGGTGAACGCTTTGTTGCCTTCGCCAGCCAGAACGTATTTACCGTCTTTGTAGAATTCAGATGCTGCGCAGTCCATCGCCAGAGTGATGTCTTTGCCCAGCTCGTAGCCAGCAGCTTTAACCGCTTCAGCAATGACAGCCAGCGCTTCAGCGTTGGAGCCCAGGTTCGGCGCATAGCCACCTTCGTCACCCACAGCAGTGTTCATGCCTTTCGCTTTCAGCACTTTAGCCAGGTTGTGGAACACTTCAGAACCCATACGTACGGCTTCTTTCAGGGTTTTCGCGCCAACTGGCTGAATCATGAATTCCTGGATGTCGACGTTGTTGTCAGCGTGCTCACCACCGTTGATGATGTTCATCATCGGAACCGGCATGGAGTATTTGCCCGGAGTACCATTCAGCTCAGCGATGTGCTCGTACAGCGGCATGCCTTTAGCAGCAGCAGCAGCTTTGGCGTTAGCCAGAGACACAGCCAGGATGGCGTTCGCGCCGAAGTTGGATTTGTTTTCAGTACCGTCCAGATCGATCATGATCTTGTCGATGCCAGCCTGATCTTTGGCATCTTTGCCAAGGATAGCCTGAGCGATCGGGCCGTTAACCGCGCCAACAGCTTTCAGTACGCCTTTACCCATGAAGCGGGCTTTGTCGCCATCGCGCAGTTCCAGCGCTTCGCGGGAGCCTGTAGAAGCACCTGACGGAGCTGCTGCCATACCGACGAAACCACCTTCCAGGTGTACTTCGGCTTCAACAGTCGGGTTACCACGGGAGTCGATGATTTCACGACCGATGACTTTAACGATTTTGGACATTAGGTTTTCCTCAGTACAAGTTAAACTAAAACTCCAGACAAACAACGCGTACCTTTGGTACGCGTTGCCGTTCTAACTTTTTTTACTTCTTACTTCGCCTGACGCTTCTGATGCTCGCTGGCGGCTTTCACAAAGCCAGCAAACAGCGGATGTCCATCACGTGGCGTGGAAGTAAATTCCGGATGGAACTGACAGGCCACGAACCACGGATGATTCGGTACCTCAATGATCTCGACCAACTGATCATCACCGGAACGGCCTGCAACACGCAGACCCGCAGCTTCAATCTGTTTCAACAGCATATTGTTGACTTCGTAACGATGGCGATGACGTTCAACAATAGTCGGCGTGCCGTACAACTGACGGACCAGACTATCGTCGCCAAGCTGACACTGCTGCGCGCCAAGACGCATGGTGCCACCCAGATCGCTCTTCTCGGTACGGACTTCAACGTTACCGTCTTCGTCACGCCATTCGGTAATCAGCGCCACAACCGGGTACTTACAGTCTGGCACAAATTCCGTCGAGTTGGCGTTGTCCATACCGGCGACATTACGCGCAAACTCAATCAACGCAACCTGCATACCCAGGCAAATGCCCAGATAAGGAATATTGTTCTCACGCGCATAGCGTGCAGTCGCGATCTTGCCTTCTACGCCACGGTAGCCGAAGCCGCCAGGGATCAGGATAGCGTCCAAATCTTTCAGGATTTCGACACCGCGCGTTTCAACATCCTGCGAATCAATCAGCTTGATGTTGACGGTCACGCGATTTTTCAGACCGCCGTGTTTCAGCGCTTCAATCACGGATTTATAGGCATCCGGCAGTTCAATGTACTTGCCAACCATCCCAATCGTGACTTCGCCTGCCGGGTTCGCTTCTTCGTAAATTACCTGTTCCCATTCGGCCAGGTTAGCTTCCGGACACTCTAAGCTGAATCGTTTACAAATATAATCGTCCAGGCCCTGTGATTTCAACATGCCTGGAATTTTATAGATGGAATCGACATCTTTCAGAGAAATCACCGCTTTTTCCGGAACGTTACAGAACAATGCAATTTTCGCACGTTCGTTAGCCGGGACAGCGCGGTCAGAGCGGCAAATCAGGATATCTGGCTGGATACCGATAGAGAGCAGCTCTTTTACAGAGTGCTGCGTCGGTTTTGTTTTCACTTCACCTGCCGCTGCCATGTACGGAACCAGCGTCAGATGCATAAACAGTGTGTGTTCACGGCCAATTTCAACGGCCATCTGGCGAATCGCTTCAAGGAACGGCAGAGATTCGATATCACCAACGGTACCGCCGATTTCGACCAGCACAACGTCATGGCCTTCGCCGCCTTCCAGCACGCGTTCTTTAATGGCATTGGTGATGTGCGGGATAACCTGTACGGTCGCGCCCAGATAGTCGCCACGGCGCTCTTTGCGCAGAACGTCAGAGTAAATACGACCCGTGGTGAAGTTGTTGCGGCGGCTCATTTTGGTGCGAATGAAACGCTCGTAGTGACCCAGGTCCAGGTCGGTTTCAGCGCCGTCTTCAGTAACGAACACTTCCCCGTGTTGGATTGGGCTCATGGTGCCAGGATCGACGTTGATATACGGATCCAGTTTCATGATGGTCACGTTGAGGCCACGGGCTTCAAGAATGGCTGCGAGGGAGGCTGCGGCAATGCCTTTACCCAGAGAGGATACGACCCCGCCGGTCACAAAAATATAGTTCGTTGTCATGCTGAACCTGAGAAGTTAGGGTGAAACGATGGAATAACCAGGACGGGAAAGTAGTATACCCGAACATGACGTACGCCACAAACTTTCATTATCCCCTCTCCTTCGTTCTTCAAGCCGCACCGGTGTTGGCTTCCTTCACTCACCCCAGTCACATAGCATTTCTATGTTTCTGGGGATTCTTTCAGTCGCCGCCGTGTTGCGACTCGAATAACTCGAAGAAGCAGTATACACGGTGTCTCATCAACATAACGGGAAGAGAAAATAGCCTCTTTGAAGTAAATGTTTTTGACGCAAATCAAGCGCTTGTTATTTAAAAAATCACACAAAACGCCCTTGACCGCGCAATTCCCTTAGAGATCAATTTCCTGCCGTTTTACCTGTTGCCAGACTTCTTCCATCGTTTCCAGGTCAACACCGGTCATTTCCAGGCCGCGCGCCGCCACAATCCGTTCGACCTCACGAAAACGCCGCTCGAACTTTTCGTTGGCTTTTTGCAGAGCGGTCTCCGCTTTGGTGCCTAAATGACGGGCCATATTGACGGTGGCAAACAGCAAATCGCCCATTTCCTCTTCCAGTTTAGCCTGGTCGACAACGACCTGCCGGGCCTCGTGCATGACCTCGTCGATCTCTTCATACACCTTATCGACCACTGGTCCCAGCGTCGTCCAGTCAAAACCGACATTCGAACAGCGCTTCTGGATTTTCTGCGCCCGCATTAGCGCTGGTAAACTGCGCGGAATATCATCGAGGGCAGAATGCTGCGCTTTTTGCGCTCGTTCGCCGGTTTTGATTTGTTCCCAGCGGGCCAGCACTTCAGTGCTGTTGTTGACCTGGGCATCCGCAAAAACATGCGGGTGGCGACGCTCGAGTTTGTCACTGATGGCGGCACAAATATCATTGAAATCAAAGCGCCCTTCTTCCTGGGCTATTTGTGCGTAAAACACGACCTGAAACAGTAGATCGCCCAGCTCACCGCGCAGATCGTCAAAATCCTCACGGGAAATCGCGTCGAGCACTTCGTAGGTTTCTTCAAGGGTGTAAGGGGCGAGCGTGACGAAAGTCTGTTCGTTATCCCACGGACAGCCGGTTTTCGGGTCGCGCAGGCGTTGCATGATGCCAAGCAGGCGGTCAATTTGGGTCATTGGAACATCCTGAAAACACAGGCCCGATAAGCGAGGCGCCACCGGGCCTGGAAAGTAAAATTAATTGCCGTGCAAACGACGCGCGTCAATCACATCAGGTACCTGATTCAGCTTGCTGAGCACGCGTCCCAGCACCTGCAGGTTGTAGATTTCAATTGTCATATCGATAGTAGCAAGCTGTTGTTTGGTATCGCTACGACTGGCAACGCCGAGCACATTGACCTTCTCGTTCGCCAGAATCGTCGTGATATCACGCAATAAACCGCTGCGATCGTTGGCTTGTACGCGCACTACCAGCGAGTATCCCGCCGAATAGCTTTCACCCCACACGGCGTCCACAAGGCGTTCCGGCGCATGCGCACGCAGTTCGACCAGTTGCTCACAGTCCGCCCGATGGACGGAAATCCCGCGGCCCTGGGTAATAAACCCAACAATCTCATCGCCTGGAATCGGCTGGCAGCAACGGGCAATGTGATGCATCAAATTACCTACGCCTTCCACAACAACACGCCCATCGTCTTTACGCCGGTTCTGCGGCGCATGCGTTTTCTGCTGAAGCTGTTTCAGCGCGGCGGCGTCTTCTTCGGCGGCGCTCGGTTTGTTGAACTGCGATTGCAGGAAGTTCACCATCTGGTTCAGACGGATATCGCCCCCGCCAATCGCCGCCAGCAGTTCCTCCAGCTCGTTGAAGTTGTAGCGCGGCAGCAGATGCTTTTCCGCTTCTTTCAGGCTGATCCCTAAATGCGACAGCTCGTCATCCAGAATCTGCCGTCCGGCAAGGATGTTCTTATCGCGGTCCTGTTTCCGGAACCAGGCGTGGATTTTCGAGCGCCCACGGCTGGTCGTCACATAGCCCAGATTCGGATTCAGCCAGTCGCGGCTCGGGTTCGGCTGTTTCTGGGTGATGATTTCGATCTGATCGCCCATCTGCAACTGATAGGTAAACGGCACGATGCGCCCACCGATTTTCGCCCCAATACAACGGTGCCCCACATCACTATGAATGTGATACGCAAAGTCGAGCGGCGTAGAGCCCGCGGGCAGATCCACAACATCGCCTTTCGGCGTAAAGACGTAGACCCGATCGTCAAACACCTGACTGCGCACTTCGTCGAGCATTTCGCCAGAGTCCGCCATCTCTTCCTGCCAGGCGATCAGCTTACGCAGCCAGGCAATGCGGTCCTCATGGCCGGAACGCGCCCCGCCTGCGGCTGCGCCTTCTTTATACTTCCAGTGCGCGGCGACGCCCAGCTCAGCGTCCTCGTGCATTTGTTTAGTACGAATCTGGATCTCTACCGTTTTGCCGCCGGGCCCCAACACCACGGTGTGAATCGACTGATAGCCATTCGGTTTCGGGTTGGCGACATAGTCGTCAAACTCATCCGGCAGATGGCGATAGTGCGTGTGGACAATGCCCAGCGCGGCGTAGCAGTCCTGCAAGCGCTCGGCGACGATACGCACGGCGCGCACGTCAAACAGCTCATCAAATGCCAGATGCTTTTTCTGCATTTTTCGCCAGATGCTGTAGATGTGTTTCGGGCGTCCATACACTTCCGCCTTTACGCCTTCCGTTTTCATCTCTGAGCGCAAATGACTCACGAACTCTTCAATGTAGTGCTCACGATCGATACGCCGTTCATGCAGCAGTTTGGCAATGCGTTTGTACTCGGCAGGATGCAGATAGCGGAAGCAATAATCTTCCAGCTCCCATTTCAGCTGACCGATACCTAATCGGTTCGCCAGCGGCGCATAGATGTTAGTGCACTCTTTTGCCGCCAACACGCGCTCATCTTCCGGCGCGTCTTTCACCTCGCGCAGATGGGCGATTCGTTCAGCAAGTTTGATGACCACACAGCGGAAATCGTCGACCATCGCCAGCAGCATGCGCCGCACGTTGTCGACCTGCTCGGAGGAGACGGAATCGGTATGGGTCGCTTTCAACTGGCGAATGGCCGCCATGTCACGCACGCCATGAATCAGATTGACGATAGACTTACCTACGCTTTCCTGCAGGGTATCTTCGCTAACGACATTGGCATCTGCCAGAGGGAACAGCAGCGCTGCCCGCAGCGTGTCGATATCCATACTGAGTGTCGAGAGGATTTCCACCATCTCCACGCCACGCCACAGCAGCAGTTCCGCATCCGGATGCCCCTGTGTCTGTTGCAGGCAATACGCCCAGGTTTCGGCTAAGCGTTCACATGACTGCTGGCTGGTGATCCCAAGACTTTCGATCCACTTTTTCGGGTCAAATTCCCCAGCTTTGTTTAGATGCGCACTTCTTACCGCAACCATTGTCCTCTCCTTAAGGGACGTGACCTGTCGAAGTCGACAAGTCGTGATTCATTATGAATGCTCAAACAATACCATCGATTCCAGGTGTCCCGTGTGGGGGAACATGTCAAGCATCGCCAGCCGTTGTATTTGATATCCTGCGCGTAATAACGCCTCACTATCACGCGCCAGCGTGGCAGGATTACAGGATACATAAACAATGCGGCCAGGCTGCAATTTTATAATATGTTGCATCACGCCCGCAGCCCCTGCGCGCGCAGGGTCGAGCAAGATTTTATCAAAACCGTTTTTGGCCCACGGCTGTCGGGTGACATCCTCTTCAAGATTTTCATGAAAGAATGTCACATTGTGTAATCCATTTTGTTGTGCATTTTCGCGCCCTTTTTCCACCAGCGCAGGCACGCCTTCCACCCCGACAACGCTTGCCGCCCGGGTTGCCAACGGGAGTGTGAAATTGCCCATCCCGCAGAAGAGATCCAGCACGCGATCGCCAGGCTGTACGTCCAGCCATTCCAGCGCGCTGGCCACCATTTTCTGGTTCACCCCTGCATTGACCTGAATAAAATCACGCGGACTGAAGTTTAAGCGTAGCCCGTTTGATTCATACCAGGGCGTCTGACCAGAAACCGTTTCCAGTATCTCGCTTTGCGGTGCCAGATACAGAGACAGTCCCTTTGAATGCGAAAAGCGTTCCAGTTTTTCGTTATCCGCGCGACTTAACGGCGCGGTATGGCGCAGAATCATCAACGTACCGCTGTCTGCCTGCACCAGTTCAACATGTCCCAGATGGCGAATTCCCTGCAGGCTGCCAAGGCATGCCCTGAGATCGGGCAGCAATGCTTCAAGTTGGGGCACCAGAATGGGGCACTGTCTGACATCAACGATGTCACTGGACGCTGACTTGCGAAACCCCATCTGGAACTGCTGGGTCTTGGGTTGGAAGTTGAGACTTAAACGTGCGCGACGGCGATAGCCCCACGGCGCATCGGCGATCACCTCGGTGACATCGTTATTCATCAGGCGTGACAGCGCGGCGCTTTTACTGCGCTGCTGCAGTTCGATACTCGCGTGCTGTTGCTGACAGCCGCCGCAAATGCCAAAGTGCGGACAACGCGGCGTGACGCGATCCGGGCTATCATTCAAACGGCGCTTAACCTGAGCTTTCGCGTACTGTTTTTTATCTTCGGTGATCGCCACGTCCGCACTTTCCTGCGGCAACAATCCGGGGATAAACAACGTCTTTCCGTTGTGTCGCGCAACGCCCTGACCAAAAGAATCGAGGTCATTGACGGTAACGGTTATGATCTGGCGCGTCGTCACGCGCCGTTTTGCAGAGTAGAATTGCGCCATCGACGAGAATATTCTCAATTTAACAGTGTGACCCTAATTGTCCCATAACGGAACTCCATGACCAACTACAGCCTGCGTGCTCGCATGATGATTCTGATCCTGGCCCCGACCGTGCTTATCGGTTTACTGCTCAGTATCTTTTTCGTTGTGCATCGCTACCACGACTTGCAGCGTCAACTGGAAGATGCCGGTGCCAGTATCATCGAGCCTCTCGCGGTCTCTACCGAATACGGTATGAACCTGCAAAACCGCGAATCCATCGGCCAGCTCATTAGCGTTTTGCATCGCCGCCACTCAGAGATTGTGCGGGCGATTTCGGTCTACGACGAGAACAATCACCTCTTCGTCACCTCGAATTTCAATCTCAATCCGTCGGAAATGCAACTGCCTCCGGGCTCACCGTTTCCGCGCCGACTGAGCGTTGAGGGTCAGGGCGATATTTTAATCCTGCGCACGCCGATCATTTCAGAAAGCTATTCGCTTGACGAATCCCCGGCCACTGATGCGAAAAACGCGGGTAATATGTTGGGATATGTGGCGCTTGAACTCGATCTCAAGTCGGTCCGCTTACAACAGTATAAAGAAATCTTCATTTCTTCCGTCATGATGCTGTTTTGTATCGGCATTGCGCTGATCTTTGGCTGGCGTCTGATGCGCGATGTGACAGGGCCGATTCGCAACATGGTCAATACGGTTGACCGCATCCGCCGGGGGCAACTCGACAGCCGCGTGGAGGGCTTTATGCTCGGCGAGCTGGATGTGTTGAAAAACGGCATTAACTCAATGGCCATGTCGCTCGCGGCCTATCACGAAGAGATGCAGCACAATATCGATCAGGCGACCTCCGATTTGCGTGAAACGCTCGAGCAGATGGAGATCCAAAACGTCGAGCTGGATCTCGCGAAAAAGCGTGCGCAGGAAGCCGCCCGCATCAAGTCTGAATTTTTGGCCAACATGTCCCATGAGCTGCGTACCCCGCTGAACGGCGTGATCGGCTTTACGCGCCTGACGCTGAAAACCGAGCTGAATACCACCCAGCGCGACCACCTGAATACCATCGAGCGTTCGGCAAATAACCTGCTGGCAATCATCAACGACGTTCTCGATTTCTCTAAGCTGGAAGCGGGTAAACTTATTCTCGAAAGCATTCCCTTTGCCCTGCGCAATACGCTCGATGAAGTGGTGACGCTGCTGGCACATTCATCGCACGACAAAGGGCTGGAGCTGACGCTCAATATTAAGAATGACGTACCGGATAACGTGATTGGCGACCCGCTGCGTTTGCAGCAGGTCATCACTAATCTGGTCGGTAACGCGATTAAATTCACCGAGAGCGGCAACATCGACATTCTGGTGGAAAAGCGTTCGCTGAGTAACACCAAAGTGCAGATCGAAGTGCAGATCCGCGATACCGGCATCGGTATCCCCGAGCGCGACCAGTCACGCCTGTTCCAGGCTTTCCGTCAGGCCGATGCCAGTATTTCCCGTCGCCACGGCGGTACCGGACTGGGGCTGGTGATCACGCAGAAGCTGGTTAACGAGATGGGCGGCGATATCTCCTTCCACAGCCAGCCGAATCGCGGCTCAACCTTCTGGTTCCACATCAATCTCGATCTGAATCCGAATGTGATTAAGGATGGCCCGGCGACCACCTGCCTGGTGGGTAAACGTATTGCCTACATCGAGCCAAATGCCGCCGCCGCGCAGTGTACGCTGGATATTCTTAGCGAAACGCCGCTGGAGGTGATTTATAGCCCAACGTTTTCCGCACTGGCCGTTGAGCACTACGACTTTATGCTGCTTGGCGTTGCCGTCACCTTCAAAGAGCCGCTGACAATGCAGCACGAGCGGCTGATTCAGGCAACCAAAATGACCGAATTCCTGATGCTGGCGCTGCCGTGCCACGCTCAGGTGAACGCCGAGAAACTCAAACAGGACGGTGTGGCAAGTTGTCTGCTAAAACCCCTGACCTCCACGCGTCTGCTGCCCGCGCTGGTGGATTTGTGTCGTCAGAATCACCCCGAAAGCGCGCTGGTCTCAGACGAAAGCAAAATTGCCATGACGGTTATGGCGGTTGATGATAATCCAGCCAACCTGAAGCTGATTGGCGCACTGCTGGACGATCTGGTTCAACATGTTGAGCTGTGTGATAGCGGCCAACAGGCGGTCGATCGCGCGAAGCAGATGCAGTTTGATCTGATCCTGATGGATATTCAGATGCCGGACATGGATGGCATTCGGGCTTGCGAACTGATCCACCAGCTTCCTCATCAACAGCAAACCCCGGTGATCGCCGTCACCGCGCACGCGATGGCAGGCCAGAAAGAGAAATTGCTGAGTGCCGGAATGAATGACTATCTGGCAAAACCGATCGAAGAAGAGAAGCTGTTTAATCTGCTGCAACGCTACAAACCTGGCGCAAGTGTTCCGACACGCCGGCTTAGCGCTGAACCGATCGAACCGGTTTTCAACCCAAATGCCACGCTGGACTGGCAACTGGCGCTACGCCAGGCCGCCGGAAAACCCGATCTGGCACGCGATATGCTGCAAATACTGATCGATTTTCTGCCGGAAGTGCGTAATAAAATCGAAGAGCAGTTGGTAGGGGAAAATCCACAAGGATTAATCGATTTGATTCATAAGCTGCATGGCAGTTGCGGTTATAGCGGCGTACCGCGCATGAAGAATTTGTGTCAGTTGCTGGAAAGCCAGTTACGCGAAGGGACGCCAGAAGAAGATCTGGAACCCGAGTTTCTGGAACTGCTGGACGAGATGGATAACGTGGCGCGTGAAGCGCGAAAATGGCTATTGTAGGCCGGACAGGCAGCGCGCCATCCGGCCTGTCGATCAGCGTAGCGTCTGTCCCATTTTGAGCGTCGCCGCGACGTTGCGCGCGGTCATGCGCACGTTCTCTGCGGCGTTCTTCAACGCATCGTCCAGCGTACAGATGGTATAAATCACGCTAAAGACGGCATCCAGCCCATGTTCATGGACGATGCCGACATCGGCCGTCAGGCTACCGGCAATACCGATCACCGGTTTGTGGTAGCGCTTTGCCACCTTCGCCACCCCTACCGGAACTTTACCGTGGATCGTCTGGCTATCCATGCGCCCTTCGCCGGTCACCACCAGATCGGCATCCGCAACGCACGCATCCAGTTGTAGCGCATCGGTGACTATCTCAATTCCGCGTCGCAGTTGCGCACCGCAAAACGCATACAGCGCCGCGCCCATACCGCCTGCCGCACCACCGCCAGCCAGTTCAAGGACATCCACCTCCAGATCGCGGGCGATAATCTGCGCATAATGCGCCAGTGCCGTATCCAGACGATCGATCGTCTCTGCCGTAGCCCCTTTCTGTGGACCAAACACCGCTGACGCCCCCTCTTTACCGGTCAGCGGGTTAGTCACATCACACGCGACTTTAATACGGCATGCGGCAAGACGCGGATCCAACTGGCTGATATCGATCCGTGTAAGCGCATCGAGCGCTGCTCCGCCCTTACCAATTTCATTCTGCCGGGCATCGAGCAATTTTGCCCCCAACGCCTGCACCATGCCCGCACCGCCGTCGTTGGTCGCACTGCCGCCGAGCCCGATAATAATATGATCTACGCCAGCATCCAGCGCATGACGAATCAACTCCCCGGTTCCCCAGGAGGTTGTCTTTAATGGATCGCGTAACGCGACAGGCACCTGCTCCAGGCCGCTGGCTGCCGCCATCTCAATGAAAGCCGTGCGCTCGTCGCCGGATAAGCCGAAAAACGCGGTGACGGGTTCCCCCAGCGGACCCGTGACGTTGACATCAACAATGCGTCCCGCCGTCGCCGCCACCATGGCTTCAACCGTTCCTTCACCGCCATCAGCAACCGGAAGTTTTACGTAATCCGCATCGGGCCAGATTTCACGAAAACCTTGCTCAATGGCGTTCGCCACCTCGAGAGCACTCAAACTTTCCTTATACGAGTCCGGTGCGATCACTATTTTCATAAGCCGTCCTTACGCATGTTGACTCAGCTAAGCATACACCCGGTTTACCAATAAAAAATAACCGGTCCTTTTGGGACCGGTCGACATCTTAACGAACCATGCATGGACGTTTGTTATCGAACGTCCAGTTCGGGATCAGATACTGCATCCCCATCGCGTCATCACGCGCGCCCAGACCATGCTTCTGATACAGCTCGTGAGCTTTCATTACCTGGTCCATATCCAGTTCAACGCCCAGACCCGGTTTCGCCGGTACCTGCACCATACCGCCTTTAATTTCAAACGGCGCTTTGGTCAGACGCTGGTTGCCTTCCTGCCAGATCCAGTGAGTGTCGATCGCCGTGATCTTGCCCGGCGCCGCCGCAGCCACATGGGTAAACATCGCCAACGAAATGTCAAAATGGTTATTGGAGTGTGAACCCCAGGTCAGACCGAACTCATGGCACATCTGCGCGACGCGCACAGAACCCTGCATCGTCCAGAAGTGCGGGTCAGCCAGCGGGATATCCACCGACTGTAATGACAGCGTATGGCCCATCTGACGCCAGTCGGTGGCGATCATATTGGTCGCGGTCGGCAGACCGGTGGCGCGACGGAACTCCGCCATCACCTCACGGCCCGAGAAGCCCTGCTCAGCACCACACGGATCTTCCGCGTAGGCCAGCGAACCTTTCAGGTATTTACCGATTTTGATCGCTTCATTCAGTGACCAGGCACCGTTAGGATCCAGTGTGACGCGCGCCTGTGGGAAGCGTTTTGCCAGCGCCACAATCGACTCCGCCTCTTCTTCCCCAGCCAGCACGCCGCCTTTCAGTTTGAAGTCATTGAAACCGTATTTTTCATACGCCGCTTCTGCCAGACGGACGACCGCATCGGGTGTCATCGCTTCTTCATGACGCAGACGATACCAGTCGCATTGCTCATCCGGTTGGCTCTGATACGGCAGCGGTGTGGCTTTGCGGTTACCGACGAAGAACAGATAGCCGAGCATTTCTACTTCGCTACGCTGTTGACCGTCCCCCAGCAAAGACGCCACGTTTACGCCCAGATGTTGTCCCAGCAGATCCAGCAGCGCAGCTTCAATGCCGGTGACTACGTGGATGGTGGTACGCAGGTCAAACGTTTGCAGACCGCGGCCGCCTGAGTCACGATCGGCAAAAGTATTGCGCACCGCATTCAGCACGTTTTTGTACTCACCAAGCTGTTTACCCACCACCAGCGGGATCGCGTCTTCCAGCGTCTTACGGATTTTTTCGCCACCGGGGATTTCACCCACGCCAGTATGACCGGAATTATCTTTGATAATCACAATATTACGCGTGAAGAACGGGGCATGTGCTCCGCTCAGGTTCATCAGCATACTGTCGTGGCCTGCAACCGGAATAACCTGCATTGCCGTTACAACAGGAGTAGTAAATTGTGCGTTCATTGTTGAGTCCTTATACAAGTCAGTGACGGCCGAAAACGGGACGTTTACGGTCAAAAGTCCAGCCGGGGATCAGGTACTGCATCGGACCGGCGTCATTTCGCGCACCGCCTGGCAGTTTTTTGTAAGCGTCATGCGCCTTCTGCACCTGATCCCAATCCAGTTCAACACCCAGTCCAGGCGCGTGAGGGACAGCAATTTTTCCGTTTTTAATCTCAAGAGGATTTTTCGTCAGGCGGCAATCGCCCTCCTGCCAGATCCAGTGCGTGTCGATGGCGGTCGGTTTACCCGGCGCTGCCGCGCCAACGTGGGTAAACATCGCCAGTGAAATATCGAAGTGGTTGTTAGAGTGGCAGCCCCAGGTCAGCCCCCAGTCGTCGCACAACTGTGCCACACGTACCGCACCGGAAAGCGTCCAGAAATGCGGATCGGCAAGCGGGATATCGACGGCATTCAGCATCACCGCATGACCCATTTCGCGCCAGTTAGTGGCGATCATGTTCGTCGCCACCGGCAATCCCGTGGCGCGACGGAATTCGGCCATCACTTCGCGCCCGGAAAAGCCCTGCTCGGCGCCACACGGATCTTCTGCGTAAGTGAGCACATCGTTCAACCCTTTGCACAGCGTGATCGCCTCTTCAAGCAGCCAGGCACCGTTGGGATCAACGGTAATACGCGCATCCGGGAATCGCTTTTTCAGCGCGCGAGCGGTATCGATCTCTTGCTCACCTGGCAGCACGCCGCCTTTGAGTTTGAAATCTTTAAAACCGTAGCGATCCTGCGAGGCTTCCGCCAGACGCACCACGGCATCGCTGTTGAGTGCTTCCTGATGGCGCAGGTGATACCAGTCGTGGTTGCCCGGTGTGGTCTCCAGATAAGGCAGATCGGTTTTGGTTCTGTCGCCCACGTAGAAAAGATAACCGAGCACGGTCACTGCATCACGCTGCTTGCCTGGCCCTAACAGTTCGCAGACCGGCACGTTGAGCGCCTTGCCCAGCAGATCAAGCAGCGCGGCTTCCAGCGCGGCCACCGCATTGACACGCAGTTCGAATGTCCAGGCGCCTTTGCCAAACGTATCAAAGTCAGCGGCCTGATTGCCTTTGTGGACCTGCTGGACCACTTTATTCAGTCGGGCCACTTCCTGACCGAGCACCATCGGAATGGCATCAACCAGCGTCTGGTAGATAACCTCTCCGCCCGGCGCTTCACCGACGCCGGTGTTCCCGGCGTTATCGGTTAGCACCACGATATTGCGGGTAAAATACGCGTTATGCGCACCGCCAATGTTGAGGAGCATACTGTCATGTCCGGCGACCGGAATGACCTTCATGTCCGTGATAACGGGGCTGGATTGTGTCGTCATGATAGTTGTCCTGCGACCGGTTTCAGTTCGATACGTTTAATATCCCCCACCAGCACCAGGTAGCTCAGTACCGCGATCAACGCATGCACGCCCACATAAATCAGCGCACCGTTGAAGGAGCCGGTCGTGCCAACGATGTAGCCAATGGCAATGGGTGTCACGATGCCAGAGATGTTGCCGAACATGTTGAACAGACCCCCGCTCAGGCCGCTGATCTCTTTCGGCGCTGTATCAGCCATCACCGCCCAGCCCAGGGCACCGATGCCCTTACCAAAGAACGCCAGCGCCATGAAACCGATGATCATCCACTCGACGTTGACGTAGTTACAGAACACCATCACCATCGACAACAACATCCCCATCACGATAGGCGTTTTACGCGCAATGTTCAGTGAGCCGGTCCGACGCATCAGCCAGTCGGAGATAATGCCGCCCAGCACCCCGCCGATAAATCCACACACCGCAGGAACCGAGGCCACAAAGCCCGCTTTCAGGATCGACATACCGCGAGCCTGTACCAGATAAACCGGGAACCAGGTGATAAAGAAGTAGGTCAGCGCGTTAATGCAGTACTGACCGATATACACACCGATCATCATGCGGGAACCCAGCAACTGCTTGACCTGTCCCCATTTCACGCTGAGCGGCACTTTGGCTTTGGTGTCTTTCTGATCCATGTTGATCAGCGCACCGCCTTCTGCAATGTATTCCAGCTCTTTCTTGTTCACGCCCGGATGCTGGTTTGGCTCGTGGATCACTTTCAGCCAGATAAAGCTGATGACAATCCCAAGGCCGCCCATAAAGAAGAACACATGCGACCAACCCACTTCGTGCGTCAGCCAGCCCATGATTGGGGCAAAAATAACGGTGGCAAAGTACTGCGCTGAGTTAAAGATTGCGACCGCCGTTCCCCTCTCCTGTGCCGGGAACCAGGCCGCGACGATGCGACTGTTGCCGGGGAAGGATGGCGCTTCCGCCAGACCGACGAGGAAGCGCAAGGTAAACAGCGCGACGATAATGCCGAATCCGCTGAAGATATCGACGAAGCCCTGTAACAGGGTAAACATGGACCAAATGAAGATGGACCAGAAGTAAACGCGTTTGGAACCAAAACGGTCCAGCAGCCAGCCGCCCGGGATCTGCCCGATAACATAGGCCCATGAGAACGCAGAGAAAACGTAACCCATACCGACCGGATCCAGACCAATATCTTTGGCCATCTCCGAACCGGCAATGGATAAAGTGGCGCGGTCGCCATAGTTGAAGGAGGTGACGATAAACAACATCACCACTATCCAGTAGCGGGCATTGGTGCGTTTTTCCGCACCGCTCGCAGCCTGACTTAATGAACTCATTGTTGCACTCCTGAATTTTCGCGTTAGTCACGCTCACTCTGAACAGCACAACTGGTAGGGGATCAGAGGTGACGTTTCGTGTTTTTTATTGCAGCTTTTATTAGGTCGTTCGCCTTGCTAACTGCATTTTTTATAACTGGCAGGAGAAGTATAAAAAGCACCCGGTTCTTGCTCACCGTGCAAGAACCCAACATTTAGATGATGTATCACTTATGTTTATGGCAAAAGCCCAGGGTGATGGAAGCGACTTCACGGAATTGAAAACCTGTAACGGAAATCGCGTGGGACTTACGTGGAAAAGGCAGGAGTGTGAAACAGGTCGCTTGACCCTATGAAAACGCCCCTAAAAAACCTTCTGTGTTGAGGGTATTTAGGGGCGTTTGCCCGAGGCTAACTCGATTCAGTATGGGTAGCATAGCATCAGGTTGTTCCCGTGCCTGGCACCATAAGAGAGCCCCTCCCGGTAGGGGGAGGGTTCACTCTCAGGATAAGAGTGTGCCCCAATGTTCAACCCAGGGATTGGATTCGCTTTCGGGCTCCGGGTGCTCACTGGCATCAATCAACAACATTTCCCCCACGCGCTGCGCGCTTTGCTCCTGTAACAGGGCATCAAACTGTTTACCGCCATTACAGAAATTGACGTAGCTGCTGTCGCCTAACGCAATCACGCCGTAACGCAGATTTGGCTGGAAACCCAGTTGGTCTTTGATTCCCTGAAACAACGGCACAATGCTGTCAGGTAAATCGCCCTGCCCGGTCGTTGAGGTGACCACCAGCGCGATTTTATCCTGATATTTCTGCCAGTCCGTCAGTTCAGGATCTTCAAAAACGGTCGCATTGTGCCCCTGGGCCGTCAGGATCGCTTCGGCCTCTTCGGCCACCAGTAGCGCGTTACCATACATTGTCCCGACAAAAATCCCGATTTCCGCCATGCTTAATTACTCCCTGAATGAAGAACGTATGCGTTCATCCTGACCTGCTGGCTCACTTAACTCAACCCTTTCATTATCAGGGAGAAGTCCCTGCCAGCCAAACTGTGATAGCGCCTGCATCCAGACCGTATCCAGCCCGGCATGAATCGTCAACGGTTCACCGGTAAACGGATGAGTCAGCGAAAGCTGGCTGGCATGCAGCATCAGTCGGTTGCAGCCAAAATGTTCCGCTGCACTGCGGTTCTGCCGCAAATCGCCATGCTTGCTGTCGCCAATAATCGGATGGCGCAGGTGCGCCAGATGACGTCTGAGCTGATGCTTGCGTCCCGTTTGCGGATCCAGTTCCACCAGTCCGTAACGAGTCGTCGGATAACGCCCGGTTGCCACGGGCATTTCAACGGTGGCGAGGCCACGGTAATGAGTTACCGCAGGCTGTGGGTCTTTGTTTTCGCGGGCAAACTTGTCGGCGATTTTATCCAGTTCCTCCACCAGCGGATAATCGAGTACCGCCTCTTCCATTAACCAACCACGGACAATGGCGTGATAGCGCTTATGGATCTGGTGTTGCTCAAACTGCTGCGCGAGACGGCGTCCGGCTTCACTGGATAAGCCCATCAGCAGGACGCCGGATGTTGGTCTGTCGAGGCGATGCGCGGTAAACACATGCTGACCAATCTGGTCACGCACGGTCTGCATCACCACCACTTTTTCGTCTCGATCCAGCCAGCTGCGGTGCACCAGCCAGCAGGAAGGCTTGTTGACCGCAACCAGCCATTCATCCTGATACAGAATTTCCAGCATCAGGATTTATCTTGCGCAAAAAGCGCATCCAGCGCCTGCAACGCCTCCAGCAGGATTTCGCGCTGCGGATGATCGGCGGTCAGCGCCATTTCGTAATAAGGTGCGACGGCAAACGCCTCGGGCAGCGGTTGCGCACTGTCCAGTAGCGCATGCATGCGGGGGATAAGGACCCATTGCAGCCACTCAATGGGTTCCATCGTATCCATACAAAACGGTTGGGTGCTGGTAAACAGGTGGGCTTCGGGTTCATCCATCCGCCAGTGTTGATGCTCACGCAGCAACGCTTCAAGTGCATGAAGCTGCTGACGCACACGGTCATGAGTCGTCATGAAAGTCACCTCAATGATGAAAAATCTGGCGCGAAGGATACCACCAGTAAAATGAGAAGCAAAAAAAGGGAGCACTGTAAAAACAGTGCTCCCGGTTCGTTTCGCAGCATTCCAGCTACTTTTTGTGCTCCCTGCTCATCCGTGACAACTTTTCCTCTGGTCTTGCGACCTGTTGTTCATCCTGAACATTTTGCATCCTGCTCACACCACCCCGATGTGATTACTTCATCCTGAAGCATCCTGGCCATCCTGACCCACCGACTATCCTGACCGGCTCTCGTTCTCCTTCCTGGAGGTGTCCTTTAACGCATTCCCGCGTTATCCTCTTCACTTCATCCTGAAGCCTTTCCCTGTAACACCGTCCTGGTGTGTCCTGCTGAAGTGTCATCATCCTGATGTTCACTTCGTTGTGCGACTCCCTGTCGACGTACATAGAATCGCCTTTTTCACGCCGTCTTACAAGATGCTTACAGGCAATGCCTTAAGGAAAATTTCATATGAAAGTTGACATAAAATCATTAACTCGATGATTTATTAGGTTATTAGCCATTTTTACTTCGTGATATCTTCATTTACTACCTGGCGATCTCCTACAGGGCTTGTAAGAGATCTCTCACATATTCATGAGTGAAATGGATTACAGAAGAGGATTAAGGTGCGTAAGGAAATCCGCAAGAGAAGGGGCCAGGACGGAACGATTACGGGTTCCCAGCGTTTCTTTGATCACTTCCCCCGACAGATTGCAGAGCGAAATGACCTCCAGTTCATTGTCCAGTGTGGCAATAAAAAGGGTCGGCGACAGTTTCAAACGTTTCTGCGTCACCAGATGACCAATCAGGTTCTCCTGAACCCGTCTGAAATCATCCACGCTCCAGGTTTGCAACAGCGTCAGCGTTTCGCTGCCTGACTGCGCGCGCATATCCCCGGCAAACTGCGTGGTATAAAATGCGTGAAGCGCAGGTTGTACCACAATATCGAAGGCGCGTTCAACCGCGTTTACATTCTGTTCACCTTCAAACGGCTGCGGTTGCCAGTACACGGCATCACGGGTAGTCGAGATAATGCAGGGAGAAGGCACGCCATACAGTTCTTCGCTCATCGGCCAACTGCCGTTTTTTGCATGCCATGCGTCACAGTAACGCGCCGTAAAATCCTTCAGGGCTAAAGCTGTCTGTTCGTCCACCGGTTTCTCTCTTCATAAAAGCCAGGATACACTTGGCGCATAGTGTATCTGGTTTATGACGGTGAAACATGTCTTCTTATGAAAACCATCAGGCTCTTGATGGCCTGACGCTCGGTAAATCAACGGATTACCGGGATATTTACGACCCCAGCCTGTTACAGGGCGTGCCTCGCAGTCTGAATCGCGACCCGCTGGGTCTAAAAGCTGACAGCCTGCCGTTTCACGGTGCCGATATCTGGACGCTGTATGAACTGTCATGGCTGAATGCCAGGGGATTACCACAGGTGGCGGTGGGTCAGGTGGAACTGGATTACACCAGCCTCAATCTGATTGAATCCAAAAGCTTTAAGCTGTATCTGAACAGTTTTAACCAGACGCGGTTTGACTCCTGGGAAGCGGTACAACAGACGCTGGAAAACGATTTGCGCGCCTGTGCTGAAGGGAAAGTGACCGTTGCGCTATACCGTCTCGATGAGCTGGAAGGACAGCCGGTCGCGCATTTTCACGGCACCTGCATTGATGATCAGGACATTGACATCGATAACTACCAGTTCACTACCGATTATCTGCAGTCCGCCACCAGCGGTGAAAAAGTGGTAGAAGAGACGCTGGTGAGTCATCTGTTGAAATCAAACTGTCTGATCACCCATCAGCCGGACTGGGGCTCCATACAAATTCAGTATCGCGGACGCAAGATCGATCGCGAAAAACTACTCCGTTATCTGATCTCTTTCCGCCATCATAACGAGTTTCACGAGCAGTGCGTAGAACGCATTTTCAACGACCTGCTACGCTTCTGTCAGCCGGAAAAACTGAGCGTTTATGCACGCTATACGCGCCGTGGTGGTCTGGATATTAACCCATGGCGGAGCAACACCGACTTCGTTCCGGCAACCGGCAGATTAGTTCGACAGTGAATTATTTCACAATTTTGCGGGTCGGATTCCACGCGTAAGGTTGTGAAAGGTCATAAGCCAGGGCTATTGTACTCTACAGGGAATGACGTTTTGCGTCCCATAAGGAGTTTACTTGATTACACATATTAGCCCGCTTGGCTCAATGGACATGTTGTCGCAGCTGGAAGTCGATATGCTTAAACGCACGGCCAGCAGCGACCTGTATCAACTGTTTCGTAACTGTTCGCTTGCCGTTTTAAACTCCGGCAGTCTGACTGACAACAGCAAAGAGCTGCTGTCCCGCTTTGAAAGTTTCGACATTAACGTGCTGCGTCGAGAACGCGGCGTGAAGCTGGAACTGATCAACCCGCCAGAAGATGCCTTCGTCGACGGCCGTATCATCCGCGCACTGCAGGCGAACTTGTTTGCCGTGCTGCGCGATATTCTGTTTGTTAACGGGCAGATTCATAACGCGGGCCGTTTCCAGCATCTGGATCTCGAAAGCTCCGTGCACATTACTAACCTGGTGTTCTCTATTTTGCGTAATGCCAGAGCGCTGCACGTGGGCGAAGCGCCAAACATGGTGGTTTGCTGGGGCGGCCACTCGATTAATGAAAACGAATACCTGTACGCCCGACGCGTCGGGACACAGTTAGGTCTGCGCGAGCTGAACATCTGTACCGGTTGCGGGCCTGGCGCAATGGAAGCGCCGATGAAAGGTGCCGCGGTGGGCCATGCGCAACAGCGTTATAAAGACAGCCGTTTTATTGGGATGACTGAGCCGTCGATTATCGCCGCTGAACCACCGAACCCGCTGGTTAACGAACTGATCATTATGCCGGATATTGAAAAACGTCTGGAAGCCTTCGTGCGTATCGCCCACGGCATTATCATCTTCCCGGGCGGTGTCGGTACAGCGGAAGAGTTACTGTATCTGTTGGGGATCCTGATGAATCCGGCGAACAAAGATCAGGTTCTACCGCTCATCCTCACCGGCCCGAAAGAGAGCGCTGATTACTTCCGCGTGCTGGATGAGTTCATCGTGCATACGCTGGGAGAAGCCGCGCGCACGCATTACCGCATTATCATTGATGACGCAGCAGAAGTGGCGCGCCTGATGAAAAAAGCGATGCCGCTGGTGAAAGAGAACCGTCGTGATACCGGTGATGCCTACAGCTTCAACTGGTCGATTCGTATCACGCCGGATCTGCAAATGCCGTTCGAACCGTCCCACGAGAACATGGCCAACCTGAAGCTGTACCCTGACCAACCGGTTGAGGTACTGGCGGCAGACCTGCGTCGCGCCTTCTCCGGCATTGTAGCGGGTAACGTTAAGGAAGTGGGTATCCGCGCCATTGAAGAGTTTGGGCCATACAAAATCCACGGCGACAGTGAAATGATGCGTCGCATGGACGATCTCCTGCAAGGTTTTGTTGCGCAGCACCGTATGAAGCTTCCAGGCACCGCCTATATCCCCTGCTACGAAATTTGCGCCTGACGCGAAAAGCGTTTCATGGACCGGGAGCGGCGAATGGCCCTTCCGGTTTTTCTATAATTACCAATGAGATAACACGTTCACTTTATTAAGCCTGCTAATACATCATACAAAAAATATCGCTACGCAAACGATTACCTCGCTAATGCAACCGCGTTTTATCATCCATAATTTAAATTAGTCACCACAAACCACTATAAAGATCGCTTTTTACAACGTAACCTCCGCATCTGTCTGGCAATCCTTTCTGTCAATATGTTGTTAATGCTAGCCTTTGCACGCGTAAATTCGCTGTGATGATTTTTTAACAGACCAATGATCCAAAAATATCCACATTAGAAGTGGATTATTGCATTTGAGATCGCGATCACTGATAGATTCATTAGTTAAATGTATCTTTCTGCCCGCAAATTACTACGGTTAAAAATTTTATAAAAATCGTCGCTGCAAGAATTTCGTTTTACGGTCAGGAACATTTTCCTGATTTTTAGCTTCCTCCAGGAGAAATAGATGGAAACCATTCAAACCAGCACAATTGCTTCGACTGAATCACGAAGCGCATGGCGCAAGACCGATACCATGTGGATGCTGGGCCTTTATGGCACGGCTATCGGTGCGGGCGTATTGTTCCTGCCAATCAACGCAGGTGTCGGTGGGATGATCCCACTGATCATCATGGCAATCCTCGCCTTCCCGATGACCTTCTTCGCCCACCGTGGTCTGACTCGCTTTGTGCTGTCCGGCAAAAATCCGGGTGAAGACATCACAGAAGTGGTTGAAGAGCACTTTGGTATCGGCGCGGGTAAACTGATTACCCTGCTGTACTTCTTCGCGATTTACCCGATTCTGTTGGTCTATAGTGTCGCGATCACCAACACGGTTGAGAGCTTCCTGACTCACCAGTTATCCATCACCCCGCCACCGCGTGCGATCCTGTCGCTGATCCTGATTGTCGGGATGATGACTATCGTTCGCTTCGGTGAGCAGATGATCGTGAAGGCAATGAGCATCCTGGTGTTCCCGTTTGTCGCTGCACTGATGCTGCTGGCACTGTACCTGATCCCACAGTGGAGCGGTGCTGCGCTGGAAACCCTGTCCTTTGATTCTGCGGCTACGACCGGCAACGGTTTGTGGATGACCCTGTGGCTGGCAATTCCGGTGATGGTGTTCTCTTTCAACCACTCTCCGATTATCTCTTCTTTCGCAGTAGCGAAGCGTGAAGAGTACGGCGACGCGGCAGAGAAAAAATGCTCGAAGATTCTGGCATTCGCTCACATCATGATGGTGCTGACGGTGATGTTCTTCGTCTTCAGTTGCGTACTGAGTCTGACTCCGGCGGATCTGGCGGCAGCGAAAGAGCAGAACATCTCGATTCTGTCTTACCTGGCAAACCACTTTAATGCGCCGATCATCGCCTGGATGGCACCGATCATCGCAATGATTGCTATCACCAAATCCTTCCTCGGCCACTACCTGGGCGCACGTGAAGGTTTCAACGGGATGGTCATCAAATCTCTGCGTGGTAAAGGCAAGTCTATCGAAATCAACAAACTGAACCGCATCACTGCGCTGTTCATGCTGGTAACGACCTGGATTGTCGCCACCCTGAACCCGAGCATCCTCGGTATGATTGAAACCCTGGGTGGTCCAATCATCGCGATGATCCTGTTCCTGATGCCGATGTACGCAATCCAGAAAGTACCGGCAATGCGTAAATACAGCGGTCACATCAGCAACGTGTTTGTTGTCGTGATGGGTCTGATTGCTATCTCCGCGATTTTCTACTCCCTGTTCAGCTAAGTTGTTTAGCGCCGCTTTCGGGCGGCGCTTCCTCCCTGATATAACCGCAATGGATGCCCTATGATTAGCGTATTCGATATTTTCAAAATCGGCATTGGCCCTTCCAGTTCACACACCGTTGGACCAATGAAAGCTGGCAAACAATTCACGGATGATCTGATTGCCCGCCATATTCTGACGGATGTCACCCGCGTGGTGGTGGATGTGTATGGCTCCCTGTCGCTGACGGGTAAAGGCCACCACACCGATATCGCGATTATCATGGGTCTTGCGGGAAATCTGCCGGATACCGTCGACATCGACGCCATCCCGGGCTTCATCCAGGATGTGAACACCCACGGGCGACTGCTGCTGGCGAACGGTCAGCATGAAGTTGAATTCCCGGTTGATAAGTGCATGAATTTCCATGCCGATAACCTGTCTCTGCACGAGAACGGGATGCGCATTACCGCGCTGGCGGGCGATAACGTCCTCTACAGCCAGACTTATTACTCCATTGGCGGTGGTTTCATCGTTGATGAAGAACATTTCGGTTTACCGAACAGTGCGCCGGTCAACGTACCGTATCCGTACAAATCGGCTGCCGATTTGCAAAAACACTGTCAGGAAACCGGACTTTCCCTTTCCGGTCTGATGATGCAAAACGAACTGGCATTACACAGCAAAGAAGAGCTGGAACAGCACTTTGCTAACGTCTGGGAGGTAATGCGCAGCGGCATTGAGCGCGGCATCACCACCGAGGGCGTTCTGCCTGGAAAACTGCGCGTTCCCCGCCGTGCGGCAGCGCTGCGTCGTATGCTGGTGAGCAGCGACAAAACCACCACCGATCCGATGGCGGTCGTTGACTGGATCAACATGTTCGCTCTGGCGGTAAACGAAGAGAACGCCGCTGGCGGACGCGTGGTTACTGCACCGACGAACGGCGCCTGTGGTATCGTGCCAGCCGTGCTCGCCTACTACGACAAATTCATCCGCGAAGTGAACGCTAACTCGCTGGCTCGCTACATGCTGGTCGCCAGTGCGATTGGCTCACTGTACAAGATGAATGCCTCCATTTCCGGCGCGGAAGTGGGCTGTCAGGGCGAAGTCGGTGTGGCCTGCTCGATGGCGGCGGCCGGTCTGGCAGAACTGCTGGGCGGCAGTCCGATGCAGGTGTGTATTGCTGCGGAAATCGGTATGGAACACAACCTCGGTCTGACCTGCGATCCAGTTGCAGGACAGGTTCAGGTACCGTGCATTGAGCGTAACGCCATTGCATCCGTCAAGGCGGTCAACGCAGCACGTATGGCCCTGCGCCGTACCAGCGAACCTCGCGTTTGTCTCGATAAAGTCATCGAAACCATGTACGAAACCGGTAAAGACATGAACGCCAAGTACCGCGAAACCTCTCGCGGCGGCCTGGCCATGAAGATTGTCACCTGCGATTAATCGTGCACTCAGAGGCCTCATTTTGCGAGGCCTCTTCCCGTTTTAGCCTCCTGCAATAGCCTGCTTCCGTCCTGAATGTTACCCTACACGCTGACTGGTAAGGGAGAACACCGTGGCTGTCCATCTGCTCATCGTCGACGCACTCAATTTAATTCGCCGGATCCACGCCGTTCAGGGTTCGCCCTGTGTGGAGACCTGTCTGCACGCGCTTGACCAGCTGATTGTCCACAGCCAGCCCACCCACGCCGTGGCGGTGTTTGATGATGAAGCGCGTAACAGTGGATGGCGTCACCAGCGTCTTCCGGACTACAAAGCCGGTCGTCCACCGATGCCGGATGAACTGCACAATGAAATGCCCGCCCTGCGCACGGCCTTTGAACAGCGTGGCGTCGCGTGTTGGGTGTCGAGCGGCAATGAAGCCGATGATTTGGCGGCAACCCTGGCGGTAAAAGTCACACAAGCGGGCCACCAGGCGACTATCGTGTCGACTGACAAAGGCTATTGCCAGTTGCTCTCTCCGACGTTACGCATTCGCGATTACTTTCAGAAACGCTGGCTGGATGCGCCGTTCATTGAAAAAGAGTTTGGCGTTCAACCGCAGCAGTTGCCGGATTACTGGGGACTGGCGGGGATCAGCAGTTCAAAAGTACCCGGCGTCGCCGGTATTGGCCCGAAAGGCGCCACCCAACTGTTGGTGCAGTTTCAGACGCTGGAAGGTCTCTACGCACATCTGGATGAAGTGCCGGAAAAATGGCGCAAGAAGCTGGAGGCTCACCGGGAGATGGCATTCTTATGCCGTGATATCGCACGGTTGCAAACCGATTTGCAGCTTGACGGAAACCTGCAACAGTTGCGTCTGGCACGATAGAATTGCGGGCCGGATGGCGCAGACCGTCCGACCCGGCACACAAACCACGACGACTCTGCACCGCTTATTCTTCGATACGTAATCCGTAGGTTTTAAACTTCTCGAGCACTACGGCGATTTCTTCATCGGATAACACCGGCACCGGATCCATCACCGCCAGCGTCTTCATATAGAGTTGCGCCAGCACTTCCACCTCGTGCGCCAGCCACAGTGCCTTTTGCAGGTTCTCCTCGCAGGCAATTAAACCGTGGTGTTGCAGCAGCGTGGCTTTGCGATTTTTCAGCGCCACGACCACATGTTCTGAGAGTTCGCGAGTGCCAAAAGTGGCGTAGGGCGCGCAGGGAATGGAATTCCCTCCCGCCGCCGCAATCATATAGTGGATGGCCGGGATCGGCCGGTTGAGAATAGACACTGCGGTACAATGAATGGCGTGGTTATGCACAACAGCATTCGCTTCCGGGCGAGTCTGATAAGCCGCCAGATGAAAGCGCCATTCGCTGGACGGTAATTTCCCCTCTTCGTATTTGCCGTCGTTATCCACGTAGACAATCATCTGTTCGGTCATACGTTCATAAGGAATGCCGCTCGGGGTAATCAACATACCGTCCTGATAACGCGCGCTCACATTTCCCGCCGTCCCCTGGTTTAATCCCAGGCGCGTCATTTCAAGACAGGTTTCAATAATTTCTCGAGATAAACGAGTTCTTTCCATCTCAGTTCTCCGGGGTACTCGGTTCAATGACTGATAACACTCTTTTTGTCGCGCGTATTATTTTTGTCTTAAGCGCTTAATTAATTTCATTTCAACTTTTACCGTCTCATGAACAGGGCGATCTTCGATGGCGTTGAGCATCATTGTGAACGCTTTTTCCGCCCAGGCGTTCTCATCCTGCTGCATTGACCACACGTTATTGGACAAGAATCCCAGCATCGGGTGTTCGTCAAACGTACCGATATTGATCTCGGGCGGAATAACGCCAAAACGGTCACGAATGGCTCTTACTGCCCCTTCCAGCACCGGTAATGACGAGGCGATAAACGCCTGCGGACATCCTGCTTCGTCGATCAAAGCCTGCATGATCTGGTATCCCCCTTCCGGGGTGTTCACCGGCCCTTCGCGCACCCAGTCACGATGATGAATCCCTTTTTTACTGAGCGCATTCAGGTAACCCGTCAGACGGTCGCTGATACTGGGCAAACCGGTATCGCCCACCAGAAACCAGACCGGTAACTTTTCAGCATCCAGCAAACTTTGGGTTAAATGTTCACCGCCTGAAATATTGTGACTTTCCACCAGCGCGTTATCCGTGTATTTAAAATCACGGTCCAGCAATACCATCGGTTTTCTCACCTGACGTAAATGATGCTGCTGGTTTTCTAACGTTGACGGGACAATAAAAAGACCGTCCACATTACGGGCAATTAAAGCCTTGGTGATTTTGTTTTCGTAATCGACATCATCATAAGTACAGCTAATCATCAGCTGATAACCGGATCGGCGGCAGCGCTGCTCGAGTTTCTCTGCCAATGTGGCAAAGAAGACGTTAGAAATATTGGGAACAATCAGGCCAAGCGTATCCGTTTTATTCAGCTTCAGGCTGCGGGCGGAATGGTTAATCACATAACCATATCGCTCTACATATTCATTAATACGCGTTTGCGTTTTGAGGCTGATTCGATACTGTTCAGCTTTTCCGTTTAGCACCAGTCTCACGGTTGTCACCGATAAATTCAGGTCGCTGGCTATCTGTTCTACTGTTTTAGCCATGTATGTGCCCCAGTCACCGTCCAAGCGTCAATTGACAATCATAAAATCATTTTACACTTTTGTCTTACCGCATCAGTCGGTTAAGCGCACGCCGTTGATCTCACCTGGTAAGCGGGGGGCGAAGATACCGCCCCCTGCCGGTTTATTTCTTACCGAAAGGATGTAACAACTTGTCTATTTCCGGCGTATTGATGTTCTGGGCGCTCACAAATTTCACCGGGATATCGATCTCTTTCGCGACCGTTTGCCCGGACAGTGCCGCATTCAAGGTTTTAATCCCCTGGTAACCAATCTGATAAGCATCCTGGACGACAAAGCCCTGGATCACCCCGGTGTTCAGGAAGTGAATAATCGCTTCGGTACTGTCAAAACCAATGACTTTCACTTTCCCTTTCAGATTCTGGCTGTCGATAGCGTTGGCGACGCCCAGCGTTGAGCCTTCATTGGTGCCATAAATCCCGGCCAGATCGGGGTTGGCCTGAATCATATCAATGGTCTTATCCATCGCTTTTTGTGGATCGCCATCACTGTACTGCACGGGCAGCACCCTGATATCCGGATACTTTTCCTTCATGCGGGCAATGAACCCTTCCGAGCGTTCAATCGCTGACGACGTCCCGGCGACATGAGCGATAATGCCGACTTTACCTTTATTATTCACTTGCGCCGCCAGCGCGTCCGCCGCTTCAGCGCCAGCTTTGCGGTTATTGGTCGCCACGAAGCTAACCGGAATATCCGAGTTTACGCCGGAGTCAAAGGTGACAACCTTAATACCACGCGAATTCGCCGTTTCCACCAGAGGAGCAAGCGCATTGGCATCCAGCGCCGCCAGCAGCAGACCGTTCGGCTTTTGCGCCATGGCGTTTTCAACCAGCTGAATTTGTTCCGCAATCTGAGTTTCGTCCGCAGGTCCGACATAGCTGGTTTTATCGCCCAACTCTTTCGCTGCTGCTTCCGTCCCCATTTTCACGGTTTGCCAGAATTCATGCTGGAAGCCTTTACTGATGACCGGAAGGTTCAAATCTTTCGCTAGCGCACTGGAAGTGATGCACGCCAGCAGGGATAACGCATAGACAAAATGCCTGGTTTTCATTGTTGTACTCCGTTGTGAGTGTGTCACCCTTAACGTCAGGGTCAGTGTTCCCCGTGACTGCCGGGAGCGTAAATCAACGAATCTTTTTGCGTAACGTATCGAGGTAGACAGCGGCGACGACCACAATGCCCATCGCAACCATTTGCCAGAACTGAGAGACCCCCATCAGGTTCAGGCCGTTTTTCAATACGCTCATAATGAATGCACCGATGATGGTACCGCCGATAGTGCCAATTCCGCCCATCAGACTGGTGCCGCCGATCACCACTGCGGCAATGGCTTCCAGTTCATAACCGACGCCGACCGTTGGCTGACCGGAGTTTAGACGCGAGGCCAGAATCACCCCGGCAATGCCGGTCAGCAGGCCGCAGAAGGCATAGACAAAGATTTTGACGCGCTGAACGTTGATCCCGGAAAGGTGCGCCGCCACTTCATTACTGCCCACGGCATAGACATAGCGACCAATTACCGTTTTCTTGAGGATGTAGCCGGCGACCAGCGCCACAATCACCAGATAAAACACGGGATACGGCAGCACATCGAATAAACGCCCCTGCGCCAGCAATTTGAAGGTGGGATAATCGGCGAAATAAATAGCGCGCCCATCCGTCATCACCATGTTCATTCCCCGAACGGACATCATCAGACCCAGCGTGGCGATGAACGGGGGAATCGTCATTTTGGTCACCAGCAGACCATTCACGTAGCCACACAACCCTCCGGCCAGCACGCCTGCCAAAATACAGACCGGCAACGGCAATCCGAGCGTCGCGCAGATGCCGACCGCAACGCCGGAAAACGCCACCACCGATCCTAAAGAGAGGTCGATCCCTGCGGTGATAATCACAAACGTTACGCCAATGGCCATAATGCCGATAACCGACGTTTGCAGCGCAATTGTCATAATATTTTCGGTATTAAAGAAAAACGGCGAACTGAAACTGAAAAAGACAACCAGGATAATCAAACTAAAAAGCGGTGCAAGGCGCATTAAAAGTTCTTTATTAATTTTTATTTTCTTATTATTGCTGTCTGAAGAGGTTACAGAGATGGTCATGATTTAATCCTCTAACGTCGCATATTGCATGATTTTTTCTTGTGTGGCGTTATCAGCAGTTAATTCTCCGGTAATACGACCACTGCGCATAACTAAGATACGATCGCACATACCCAGCACCTCCGGTAATTCCGAAGAAATCATAATGATCGATTTCCCTTTTGCCACGAGGCGATTCATTAATTCATAGATTTCCAGCTTAGCGCCGACATCAATTCCACGGGTAGGTTCATCAAAAATAAGAATATCGGTATCTTTGCACACCCAACGGGCAATAATAATTTTTTGCTGATTTCCCCCACTCAAATTCAGGGCCGCCTGTTCAAGGTGTGGCGTTTTGATTCTGAGCGTCCTGACCTGCTCTTCACTCGTTTGCTGGCAGCGTTTCGAATCAACGTGCCCAAAACGGTCGGCATATTCAGGGTAATTTCCCAACATAATATTGCGCTCAACGGACAGATTAAGCGCCAGTCCCTCTTTTTTACGGTCTTCGGTTAAATAGCTAATGCCTTGCGCAATGGCGTCAGAAATCCCCTTTATCACAATGGTCTTACCGTTCAACTTAATGGTTCCACTGTCGATGGGGTCGGCGCCAAAAATGGCGCGCGCCAGCTCCGTACGCCCGGCGCCCATCAACCCGGCAAAACCCAGTATCTCGCCCCGGTTCAACGTAAAGTCGATGTTATTGAGCACGCCTTTGCGCGTGAGGCCGTTAACCTCCAGCACCGGTTCCTGATGCGTCCGCGCTTCCCGGCGAGGATAGATATTCCCCAGTTCGCGCCCGACCATCATCGCAATCAGCTCACTGATCTTCACGGTTTCATAATCAACGGTATCAATGTATTGACCGTCGCGCATAACCGTCGCTCGATCGGCAATCAGCGCTAACTCTTCCAGGCGATGCGAGATGTAGACAATCCCGGTCCCCTGCGCTTTAAGCAGGC
This sequence comes from Citrobacter sp. Ca225, assembly GCF_030337175.1. Classification (NCBI taxonomy): domain Bacteria; kingdom Pseudomonadati; phylum Pseudomonadota; class Gammaproteobacteria; order Enterobacterales; family Enterobacteriaceae; genus Citrobacter; species Citrobacter sp. Ca225. The sequence continues at coordinate 193,146 of NZ_JAOWCD010000103.1, forward strand.
GGGTCACCTGGAATAAGCTTTCTATTTCTGTTTCCGTCAGCGCCGCGGTGGGTTCGTCCATAATCAGGATTTTGGCATTGACGGATATCGCTTTCGCGATCTCCACCATCTGCTGTTGCGCCACGGTCAGGTCTGACACCAACGTTTCTGGCGAAATATTCAGGTTTAATTTCTGCAAAATCTCGGTTGCCGCCTGTCGCTGCTGTTTTTCATCCAGCCGCCAACGGTTATTTTTACAAAACTCTCTGCCGATAAAGATATTCTCTTCCACGGTTAATTCAGGAAAGAGATTAAATTCCTGATGAATAATGGTAATCCCGGCATTCTGCGCGCTGAGCGGATCGCTGAATGACACAGGCTTCCCCTCAAATATAATATCCCCTTCATCCGGTTGATAAACACCGGACAAAATTTTCATCAGCGTGGATTTGCCTGCACCATTTTCACCTAATAGCGCATGCACTTCGCCCTTGCGAAGAGTAAAGTTCACATTACTCAACGCTAATACGCCGGGAAAGCGTTTGGTAATATGATTCATCTGTAAAAATGTTTCGGACATTGCTGCTTTCCTCAATAATCAGAAACTGCAGGCAGTGAATCAGGCGAAGTGCATTCTCAGGGAGCGAGCGTCACCATGAATGTGAATACTTCCTGAAAACACGTTTACGTCACGTCGATATGTTGCCAGATATTGCTAACTCGAGTTAGCGAATTGCCCTTTAAAGCTATTTTAGCCACCAAAAATAGCCAAATCATTTGGGTTAAAACTGTGATACCGCACAGACATTTATTTATAAGCATCTGATTTTAAATATTTTACTAAATTTGACTGTCATTTAATTATTTGATGCAGATCGAATTTTAACCACTTCTCGTGAAGCCCCTCACAATCCCATCAGAAAAAAGTTGTGTAAAAAACACGCCAATACCTAAGCTAACTCGAGTTAGCAAATTTACCTGTTTCAGCCGACTGCTGCGGTGGTGCCCTGTCATCCACCTGAGCAGCACGCCTATACGTGAAATGAGGAACCCCGAATGAAGAAGATCAGCCTGCCGAAAATTGGTATTCGTCCGGTTATTGATGGACGCCGAATGGGCGTTCGTGAATCTCTGGAAGCACAGACGATGAATATGGCAAAGGCCACTGCCGCCCTGCTGACAGAAAAACTGCGCTACGCCTGTGGCACCCCGGTTGACTGCGTTATTGCCGACACCTGTATTGCCGGAATGGCAGAATCCGCCGCCTGTGAGGAAAAGTTCAGCAGTCAAAACGTCGGCCTGACAATCACCGTAACACCGTGCTGGTGCTACGGTAGCGAAACCATCGATATGGATCCCCTGCGCCCGAAAGCCATCTGGGGCTTTAACGGTACCGAACGTCCGGGCGCGGTCTACCTGGCTGCCGCGCTGGCAGCGCATAGCCAAAAAGGGATCCCAGCGTTCTCCATCTACGGCCAGGATGTACAGGATGCCGGAGATACATCGATCCCAGTCGACGTTGAGGAAAAACTGCTGCGATTCGCCCGGGCAGGGCTCGCCGTCGCCAGCATGAAGGGAAAAAGCTACCTTTCGCTGGGCGGGGTGTCGATGGGGATCGCTGGTTCCATCGTCGATCATCATTTCTTTGAGTCCTGGCTGGGGATGAAGGTCCAGTCCGTCGATATGACCGAACTGCGCCGCCGCATCGATCAAAAAATCTATGACGAAGCCGAGCTGGAAATGGCGTTGGCGTGGGCGGATAAACACTTCCGCTACGGTGAAGATAAAAACGCGAAGCAATATCAACGCAACGCCGAACAGAGCCGGGCCATCCTACGGGAAAGCCTGCTGATGGCGATGTGCATTCGCGACATGATGCAAGGAAATCCTAAGCTCGCGGAGATGGGACGCGTGGAGGAGTCACTCGGTTATAACGCGATTGCCGCAGGCTTCCAGGGACAGCGTCACTGGACCGATCAATATCCCAACGGTGATACCGCCGAAGCGCTACTGAACAGTTCCTTTGACTGGAACGGTGTGCGCGAACCGTTTGTTGTCGCTACCGAAAACGACAGCCTGAACGGCGTAGCCATGCTGCTGGGACATCAGTTGACCGGCACCGCGCAGGTCTTTGCCGATGTGCGTACCTACTGGTCGCCAGAAGCGGTTGAACGCGTGACCGGTCAGCCGCTGACCGGACGGGCAGAACACGGCATTATCCATCTGATTAACTCCGGTTCCGCCGCGCTGGATGGCACCTGTAAACAGCGTGACAGCGAAGGACAACCGACGATGAAACCACACTGGGAGATCACGCAGCAGGAGGCTGACGCCTGCCTCGCGGCAACCGAGTGGTGTCCGGCAATCCATGAATATTTTCGCGGCGGCGGTTATTCATCACGCTTCCTGACCGAAGGCGGCGTGCCGTTCACTATGACCCGCGTGAACATCATCAACGGCCTGGGACCAGTGCTGCAAATTGCGGAAGGCTGGAGCGTCGAGCTACCAAAAGAGGTCCATGACACCCTCGACAAACGCACCGACTCCAGTTGGCCTACCACCTGGTTTGCGCCACGTCTTACCGGCAAAGGACCGTTCTCCGACGTCTATTCCGTGATGGCGAACTGGGGGGCAAACCACGGCGTGCTGACCGTCGGCCACGTCGGCGCAGACTTCATCACCCTCGCCGCGATGCTGCGCATTCCAGTCTGCATGCACAATGTGGAAGAGGCGAAAATTTACCGCCCTTCCGCCTGGGCCGCACACGGGATGGATACAGAAGGCCAGGACTACCGCGCCTGTCAGAACTACGGGCCACTGTATAAACGTTAAGGATCGCGCAACTGCCTGATGGCGACGCTGGCACATCTTATCTGGTCTACGGGGAATGACTCGTGGGTCGGATAAGCACAGCGCCATCCGGCAACGGGAGTCATTATGAAAAATGAAATCATCCTGGTTCTCGACTGTGGCGCGACCAACGTGCGGGCCATTGCCGTAGATCGTCAGGGACACATCGTTGCTCGTGCGGCGGTTGCTAATGCCAGCGAGGTAGCCACGGAAAACACCGCCTGGCATCAGTGGTCGCTGGACGCCATCCTGCAACGTTTCGCACAGTGCTGCCGGACACTGTCGACAGAACTTTCGGCCTTTCAGATCCGCGCTATCACCGTCACCACCTTTGGCGTTGACGGCGCGCTGGTCGATGAAAACGGCGAATTGCTCTACCCAATCATCAGTTGGAAATGCCCGCGCACTGCCGCGATAATGGAAAATATCAGCCGCTTTATGCCGCCGCGTCAGTTGCAGACGCTTTCCGGCGTCGGCGCATTCAGCTTCAACACCTTATATAAGCTGATTTGGCTTAAAGAAAATCAGCCGCAACGGCTGGATCAAGCCCACGCCTGGCTGTTTATCTCCTCACTCATTACTCATCGCCTGACCGGCGAATTCACTACTGACATCACCATGGCGGGCACCAGCCAAATGCTGGATATTCAGCAGCGGGATTTCAGCGCCGATATCTTGCAGGCCGCAGGGTTGCCGAGACGGCTCTTCCCGCGACTCGTGGAAGCCGGTGAACAGGTAGGTTCGTTGCGGCCCGCAATGGCAACTATACTCGGTCTCCCTCCGGGAATTCCCGTGATCTCTGCCGGACACGATACCCAGTTCGCGCTGTTTGGCGCTGGTGCGGGGCAAGATGAGCCAGTTCTCTCTTCCGGCACGTGGGAAATCCTGATGGTGCGTAGCGCCAGGGTCAATAAAGCGTTACTGAGCAGTCATGCCGGTTCAACCTGTGAACTGGACAGTCAGCCGGGGCTTTACAATCCGGGGATGCAATGGCTTGCCTCCGGCATCCTTGAATGGGTGCGCAAGCTGCTGTGGACACCCGAAACCCCGTGGCAAACCTTGATTGCGGAAGCGAAAGCGGTTCCCGCCGGGGCCGATGGCGTGCGGATGCAGTGCGAGCTGCTCTCCTCTGTGGATGCAGGCTGGCGTGGCGTCACCCTGAATACCACCCGCGGTCATTTCTATCGCGCGGCGCTGGAAGGATTAACGGACCAGTTGCGACATAACCTGCATACGCTGGAAAAAATTGGCCAGTTCAACGCCACAGAACTGCTGCTGGTCGGCGGTGGGAGTCGCAATACGCTATGGAATCAGATTAAGGCCAACACCCTGGAGATCCCCATCAAAGTGCTGGATGACGCAGAAACCACCGTTGCCGGCGCGGCGATGTACGGCTGGTACGGTATCGGTGCGTTTTCCAGCCCACAACAGGCCAGAGAACAAGTGCGCTACCAGTACCGTTATTTCTATCCCGAAACACTGTAAAGGAATCTCGCATGCTTAAAACGATTTCTCCCCTCATTTCGCCGGAGTTACTTAAAGTACTGGCGCAAATGGGACACGGCGATGAGATTATTTTCTCAGACGCGCACTTCCCGGCGCACAGCATGGGACCGCAGGTGATCCGTGCGGATGGTCTCAGCGTCAGCGACTTACTGCGAGCCGTGATCCCGCTGTTTGAACTCGACAGCTATGCACCACCGCTGGTGATGATGGCTGCCGTCGAGGGCGATACCCTCGACCCGCACGTTGAAACACGCTATCGCGAAGCGCTTTCCCTACAGGCGCCATGCCCGGAGATCGCGCGAATCGATCGTTTCGCCTTCTACGCCCGTGCACAAAAGGCCTTTGCCATTGTTATCACCGGAGAGTGCGCAAAGTACGGGAATATTCTTTTAAAAAAAGGGGTAACCCCGTAATCTCAATCGCGGTCAGGGCATTTGATTGAGAGGTGAGAAGAGATGAAAGCGGCACGCCAGCAGACGATTGTGGATCTGCTCAGTCAGCATAAAAGCCTGACCACCGAAGCACTGGCCGTTCAGCTCAACGTCAGTAAAGAGACGATCCGCCGCGATCTCCGTGAACTACAGGAACAAGGGAAGGTTCTGCGCAACCACGGGCGCGTTAAAGGGATCGCGCGGGAAAACCCGGACAGTGGCGATCCCTTCCATATACGGCTGAAGAGCCATTACGCGCACAAAGCCGATATTGCCCGAAAGGCGCTGAGCTGGATTGAAGAAGGGATGGTGATTGCGCTGGATGCCAGCTCCACCTGTTGGTATCTGGCGCGGCAACTACCGGATATCAATATACAGGTTTTCACCAACAGCCAGCCGATTTGTCAGGAGCTCGGCAAACGCCAACAACTTCAGCTCATCAGTTCTGGTGGCCGGCTGGAGCGCAAACACGGCTGCTACGTCAACCCCGCACTCATTTCACAACTCAAATTTCTTGATATCGATCTGTTCATTTTTTCCTGCGAAGGGATCGACCGCCACGGCGCACTGTGGGATTCCAGCACCTTCAACGCGGATTTCAAATCAGTCCTGCTGAAACGCGCGTCACAGTCGTTATTGCTGATCGACAAAAGCAAATTCAATCGTTCCGGAGAAGCCCGACTCGGTCATCTGGACGACGTAACGCATATTGTGTCGGACACGCCGCAGTCATAACCACTAACGGGAATGGGTTGCAGACCTGATGAACAACAGTGCATCAGATCTGCAACGGCGCGAGCTAGCGCTCGTCGCGACGTCCGCCTACGGCGGCCCACAGGCGACGCACGTGCACCGTCACTTCTTCACGGTCGTGGTACAACTGCCGCGCCTGAATTTGCGCATTCACACCATGCTCATCAAGCTGCGCCTGGAGATAGGCCAGATTCTGCGAGACCTCTTCGTAGCGTTTTTTCATTGGCAACTTGAGGTTAAAGATAGTTTCCCGGCACCAGCCGTTGACCAACCACTGCGCCATCAACGCCGCCACTTTCGCCGGCTTCTCAACCATATCGCACACCATCCACGAGATGTTGTTGCGGTTGGGGCGATACTTAAAGCCGTCTTCGCGCAGCCAGGTAACCTGTCCGGTATCCATCAGACTTTGCGCCATCGGGCCGTTATCGACCGAATACACCCACATATTGCGTTTGACCAGTTGATAGGTCCAGCCGCCGGGGCAGGCACCTAAATCCACCGCGTACATCCCGTTTGCCAGACGCTCATCCCACTCATCTTGCGGAATAAACACGTGCAACGCTTCTTCCAGCTTCAGCGTCGAGCGGCTGGGCGCATCGGCCGGGAACTTCAGGCGCGGAATGCCCATATAGTACGGCGAGTTATTACTGGCATACGAGTAACCGGTATAGCAGCAGCCTGGCGCGATAAAAAAGACGTGCACCACCGGGCGCTTCGGCGTCTCATAATTCGTCAGCACGCCAGCCTCGCGCAGGGCGGCTCGCAGCGGCACTGTGAATTTGCGACAGAACTTCATCAGCTCTTTACTTTCGTTCGTATCCGCCACTTCCACGCGCAGATCGCCACCCTTTTCCACCACGCCCTGCAACATGCCGACAATCGGCGTAATGCGATCTTCCGGCGGCAAGTGCTGGAGCAACTCGCCGACCACAAACCACTGGCGGGCAAAAATCAGCGAACTGAATGGCAGCTCGCTGATAATTTTTTCGGCGTCTTCGGCCTGATAGCACTCATAGATGACATAGCCTGCATTTTCTTTGACGCGGGCAAAACCGAAATACTCCCGACGCCCTGCTTTATCGGTGATTTCTGCGGCACACTCTTTTTCAAAGCCCGGGCGACACAACAACACAACCTTATTCATGAACTACGCCCTTACGCTTCAAACGGATAGCGCCGATTAACATCAACACCCAACCTGCCAGGAAGCTGACGCCGCCGACAGGGGTAACAAACGCCCACAGGCGCAGATGAGACAGTGCCAGGCAATACAGGCTGCCGCTAAACAGCACCGTTCCTAGCGCGAGGAAAACGCTACTCCAGTAAAACCAGATGCTGATCCGGCGTTGCATCGCAACCGACAGCCCGAATATCGCCAGCGTATGAAACGCCTGATATTGCAGGCCGGTCTGGATCCAGCTCATTTCAACCACACCGAGGGTTTTGCTCAGGACATGCGCACCGAAAGCCCCCAGAGCGACATAAATAAAGCCGCTGATAGCGGCAAAAATCAGCATAAAACGGCTGGTCATGGTAATACCCTACGTAAGTTATTGTTCGTAACGAAAGCGGAATTTCTCTTGTTCCGTGGCCGCTTTCGCCAGTATCCACTGACGGAAGGCGGCTATTTTACCCAGTTCTGCCTGACTGTCATGACAAACCAGATAAAATGCGTTTTTACTGACCAGTACATCATTAAACGGGCAGACCAGTCGCCCCGCTTCAATTTCTGACTGCGCCATCACGTTATTCGCCAGCGCTACGCCCTGTCCGTGGATAGCGGCCTGCAGCACCATCGCGCTGTGGCTAAAGATAGGGCCCTGCTGGACGTTGATGTGATTTAACCCTAGCTGTCGCGTGTAAGTTTGCCAGTCACGACGTGAGGCATCATGTAGCAAAGTATGCGAAGCCAAATCCTCTGGCGATTTCAGGGGCTTATCGCCCGTCAACAGCAACGGCGAACACACCGGCAACAGATATTCGGCGTACAATTTCTCTACGCGCAGTCCAGGCCAGTTACCGCGACCATAAAAAATCGCCACGTCAACATCGTCCGCCAGTTTGTCTTCCTGACGGTCCACGGCCTGGATTCTGACGTCAATTCCCGGATAAGCTGAGTTAAAGCTAGAGAGTCGGGGCACCAGCCACTGAATCGCAAAACTGGGCAATAAACTGACCGTCAACGCCCCCTTTGCACTTCGCGCCTGAAGTTTACGCGTCGCTTCGGTTAATTGCGAAAAAATCTCTTTTATGTCGAGAAAGTAGCTCTGTCCTTCTTCAGTAAGAAGAAGAGAACGGTTGCGTCGGCGAAACAGCTTAAGCCCCAAAAAATCCTCAAGTGACTTGATTTGGTGGCTTACTGCGGCCTGCGTCACAAAAAGCTCTTCTGCTGCGCGGGTGAAGCTCAGATGCCGTGCGGCGGCATCAAAAACACGTAATGCGTTCAGAGGTGGAAGTCGTTTTGACATGGCTTTTAAACTTTGATGTTAAAAGAATTTAACAATTAAGCTACACTGTGTAACCTATTAGTTTTTTTAATCTGAGCCATTATAATTTGTCCGTTGAGGAACTACCAGCAAATACCTATAGTGGCGGCACTTCCTGAGCCGGAACGAAAAGTTTTATCGGAATGCGTGTTCTGGTGGGCTTTTGGCTTACGGTTGTGATGTTGTGTTGTTGTGTTTGCAATTGGTCTGCGATTCAGACCACGGTAGCAACGCTACCCTTTTTCACTTCCTGTACATTTACCCTGTCTGTCCATAGTGATTAATGTAGCACCGCCAATTTGCGGTGCTTTTTTTTACCTACTCTCTACCGACTACTGATCCAACTCGACCATCTCTTTCACATCGGTACGATTGATCTGCTGTTTGTTGCCATTAGCGTCCTTGTACGAAATCATCCCGGTTTCATCATCGGTTTTCGGCTTACCGTCCGCAACGATGCTACGCCCGTCATTGGTGTGCATCACGTAGTTCGGACCGGAACAGGCGCTCAGGGCAAAAGTCAGCATACATGCGGAAATAATTGCGGCAGTCTTTTTCATCTTCTTCTCCTTAAAGCTGTTTATGCTATTAAAAACGTACTCCGTAACAGGCAAAAAGATTTGCCTAACATAATTCAGCATAAGCTACTGGTCTGATTTCGCCACAACATCCAGAAGATTCCTGGTGACCGTACACTTCTTGAATCAACGACCAATTTGCGCCACGATCGGATTACTGAACCGAGGAATACCATGAACGCTTTCAATCCCGCGCAGTTTCGCGCGCAATTTCCGGCACTCGCTGACGCGGGCGTCTATCTGGATAGCGCCGCGACGGCCCTTAAACCGCAGGCCGTCATCGAGGCGACCCGGCAGTTCTATAGCCTGAGCGCTGGCAACGTCCATCGCAGCCAGTTCGCCGAAGCCCAGCGCCTGACCGCGCGCTATGAGGCCGCACGGGAAAAAGTGGCGCGTTTGCTGAATGCGCCAGATGACAAAACCATCGTCTGGACCCGGGGCACGACGGAGGCCATCAATATGGTGGCGCAGAGTTATGCCCGCCCTCGCCTGCAACCGGGCGATGAAATCATCGTCAGCGTCGCGGAGCATCACGCGAATCTCGTGCCGTGGCTGATGCTCGCAGAGCAAACTGGGGCGAAAGTGGTCAAGCTGCCGCTCAATGCCCAGCACCTGCCTGACGTTGAACGTCTGCAGACAACCATCACCCCGCGCAGCCGAATTCTCGCGCTGGGGCAGATGTCGAACGTGACCGGCGGCTGCCCGGACTTAGCCCGTGCCATTACCCTCGCCCATGCCGCGGGCATGGTAGTGATGGTGGATGGCGCGCAGGGAGCCGTCCATTTCCCGGTGGATGTCCAGGCGCTCGACATCGATTTCTACGCCTTCTCAGGCCATAAGCTGTACGGTCCAACCGGTATCGGCGTGCTTTACGGCAAACCGGCGCTGCTGGAGGCCATGTCGCCATGGCTCGGTGGCGGTAAGATGATCAACGACGTCAGTTTCGAGGGCTTCACTACCCAGGCCGCACCGTGGAAGCTTGAAGCAGGTACCCCTAACGTCGCTGGCGTGATTGGCATGAGCGCCGCGCTGGAATGGCTAGCCGATGTTGATATCGCCCAGGCGGAAAGCTGGAGTCGGGGGCTGGCTACACTGGCGGAAGAGGCGCTGGCCCAGCGTCCGGGATTTCGCTCATTTCGCTGTCAGGACTCCAGTCTGCTGGCCTTTGATTTTGCTGGTGTTCATCATAGCGATATGGTCACCCTGCTGGCGGAATATGGTATTGCGCTACGTGCCGGTCAGCACTGCGCGCAGCCGCTGCTGGCTGAACTTGGCGTCTCGGGTACGCTACGTGCCTCATTCGCACCGTATAATACCCAAAGTGATGTGGATGCGTTGATCAACGCCGTTGATCGCGCCCTGGAAATACTGGTGGATTAATGACTAGCCCAATGTTTGCCGGACACCCGTTTGGCACAACCGTAACCGAAGAGACGTTGCGTCATACCTTTATCCCGCTGACCCAGTGGGAAGACAAATATCGACAGCTGATTTTGCTCGGTAAACAGCTGCCGGCACTGCCCGACGATCTCAAAGCGCAGGCTAAAGAGATCGCGGGCTGCGAAAATCGCGTCTGTCTGGGATATACGCGCTCTGAAAAGGGCACTTTACACTTTTTCGGCGACAGTGAAGGTCGCATCGTGCGCGGACTGCTGGCGGTATTACTGACCGCCGCAGAAGGGAAAACCGCAGCGGAACTGCTGGCCCATTCGCCGCTGGCCTTGTTTGATGAACTGGGATTACGCACTCAGCTCAGCGCGTCGCGCAGTCAGGGGCTGGAGGCACTCAATGAAGCGATCGTCGAAGCGGCTCACGCTGCCGGATGACGACGCAGGCTCGTCTTATCCGGCCAGCGACGCATTGCCTCGCGCAAAAGAATCTCAGCCCTGACGCGCCGCTTTTGCCATCATCTTTTTCAACGCATGGGATACTGCTACAAAACCGAACGTGGCGGTAACCATCGTTGCCGCACCGAACCCCGACGCACAGTCCATTCGTTTGGGTCCTTCCGCCGTCGCCTTCATGGCGCACACACTGCCATCAGACTGCGGATACACCAGCGCTTCCGTTGAAAACACGCAGTCGACGCCGAGTTTGCCTTTGCTGTTTTTCACGACGCCAAAATCGCTTTTCAGTCGTTCGCGCAGTTTCGCCGCCAGCGGATCCTGAATCGTTTTCGCCAGGTCAACAACCTGAATCTGCGTCGGATCGATCTGCCCACCCGCGCCGCCGGTGGTCACCAGCGGGATCTTATTGCGCCGACAGTACGCAATCAGCGCCGCTTTTGGCCGCACGCTGTCAATCGCGTCAATCACATAGCTAAAGCCTGCGCTCATGTATTCTGCGACGCTATCCGGCGTTACAAAATCATCGACTACCGTCACCCGGCACTCGGGGTTAATCTGGCGGATACGCTCAGCCATCACCTCGGCTTTCGCCAGCCCAACAGTGTCGCGCAGAGCATGGATCTGGCGGTTGGTGTTGGTCACGCACACGTCATCCATATCGATGAGCGTAATCGCGCCAATCCCGGTTCGCGCCAGAGCTTCTGCCGCCCAGGAACCGACGCCGCCAATCCCAACCACGCAGATATGCGCATCGGCAAACAATTGCAGGGCTTTTTCACCATACAGACGCGCGGTGCCGCCAAAACGCTGACGCCAGGCATCACTGATAACCACAGACATAACACCTCAAATTCATTAATATCGAACGGTATGACTGCCTGATGGCGGCTGCGCCTTATCAGGCCTACCCGATGATGTAGACGGATAAGCGAAGCGCCATCCGACAACTAGCCGCTGAACACGTTACCTGCGCCCGGTGCGCTCTTCAGCACCCACACGCGACCATAGTGATTGTACCAGCCTGCGCGGTGTCCGGCGTCTGGCCCGATGCCCTGGTAAATGTCAAAGTGCTGGCCTTTAATTGCCCCGCCGACATCCAGCGCAACCATCAGACGCAGTTCATACTGCCCGTTAAATTTCCCGTTGTTGTCCAGCAGCGGGACTTCGGCGAGCAGCGTGGTGCCTGCCGGAATAATACTGCGGTCAGACGCCACCGACGCGCGACCAATCAGCGGTACAGCACTGGCACCTTTCACCGGGGCAAAAGATTGCGGTTTAAAGAAGACGAATGACGGATTCTGCTCCAGCAGCTCACGCACTTCTGCTTCGCTGTGGGTTTCGCCCCAGTGGCGAATCGCCTGCATCGACATATCTTCTTTCTTCACTTCACCACGATCGATCAGTACTTTGCCGATGCTGCGATAGGCATGCCCGTTTTTCCCGGCATAGCTGAAGAAGTTCAACGGGGAGCCGTCGCCAAAATCGATATAGCCGCTACCCTGCACGTCCATGATGAAGTTATCCATCAGAGAGTTGCTGTACGCCAGAATGTAGTTCTCGCTCAGTGCGCCCGCGTAAATCTCCGCGCGAGACGGCAAGCGTCCCCGTTTCGGCGGCATGCGATAGATTGGGTACTGGAATTCGCCCTGACGCGTATGGCGCGCCTGAATCACCGGCGTGTAGTAACCGGTAAACTGCACGTTGCCGTAGTTATCGGCACCTTCCATCTGCCAGGCGTCGAGACCAAACTGGCGCATGGTGCGCGTATCGCCGCCAGAGCGCAGCCAGTCCTGCACCGCGTTATAAACGGTGCTTTGATTGCCGTACAGACGCGGAGAAGCACTGCGGATCTGATTGACCTGCTCGGCAAAATCGCCGGCGTTGATCGGTGCGCCGATGGCATCCGGCTGGTTCACCAGTGAGAAAGGCTGGGTAAACTTCCCGTCTTTATACTGCTGTCCGCGATCGGTTGGTTTAGAGGAACAGGCAGCCAGCATTGCAACCACCGCGCCCATGAGAAGGTAACTTACCCAACGTCCTTTCATTGTTCTCTTCTTTTAGCTGTAAATCATGCGTCATGAAGATAACAAACCCGGCCCGCTAATGAAACGAGCACCGCTGCCCAGACGCAAATTTTGCACATTATTTAAACTGAAATGCCTTGTTTTTGTTCATTTTCATCCCGAAACCGTGATCCAGGTGAAAAAAGGGTTGCATGAAAATGTTAGCAGAGTATAGTGCGCATCCACGGACGCGGGGTGGAGCAGCCTGGTAGCTCGTCGGGCTCATAACCCGAAGGTCGTCGGTTCAAATCCGGCCCCCGCAACCAATTAAAATTTGATGCAGTACATGCTTCTGCTAAACAGCTTAAAATGCGCAGCAGAATGGCGGACGCGGGGTGGAGCAGCCTGGTAGCTCGTCGGGCTCATAACCCGAAGGTCGTCGGTTCAAATCCGGCCCCCGCAACCAATCAAATTTTGATGCAGTATCTAATTCTGCAAAGCAGTTTAAAAATGCGAAGCAGGAAGACGGACGCGGGGTGGAGCAGCCTGGTAGCTCGTCGGGCTCATAACCCGAAGGTCGTCGGTTCAAATCCGGCCCCCGCAACCAATACTAAACACCTTAACGGGTGTTTTTTTGTATCTGCGGTTCGTAAAAAAAGCGCTTTTCAGCGCTTTTTTATTATCCCCTTCTCGCCAGCGTCGCCCCATCGGCGAAGTACGCTTTGATCCCAGCCAGAATCGACTCTGCCACTTCCTGCTGGAAGGTGGCTGTTTTCAGCTTTCGCTCTTCTTCGATGTTACTGATAAACGCCGTTTCAACGAGAATCGACGGGATATCCGGCGCTTTCAGCACCGCAAACCCGGCCTGTTCCACCTGATTTTTATGCAGATTGTTAATCCTGCCGAGTTTGTTGAGCACCGCTTTACCAAACTTCAGGCTGTCGGCGATGGTCAGCGATTGCACCATATCGAACATGGTGTGGTCGACGTAGCGGTCGCCGCTTTTGCTCACGCCGCCGATCAAATCCGAGGCGTTCTGCGTTTGCGCCAGATATTTCGCCGCCGTACTGGTCGCCCCTTTGGTCGATAGCGCAAACACGGACGAACCGCTGGGCTGGCGACTGGTGAACGCATCCGCATGAATCGAGACAAACAGGTCGGCCCGCTGCTTCTGGGCTTTCGCCACTCGCACCTTGAGCGGAATGAAAATATCTTCATTTCGCGTCATATAAACCTTCATATTGCCTTCTTTCTCGATTAACGCGCGCAGCCGACGGGCAATCTGCAACACGACATCTTTCTCACGCGTCTTGTATTTACCGACAGCACCAGAATCCTCACCGCCATGCCCCGGATCGAGCATGATCACGATCGGGCGATCGCGCCCCGCTTTGCCCGGCTGAGGCCCACTCTGCGCGGGCGGTACCTGCTTATCAAGATCGCCTTTGTTGTAATCTTCCAGCAGCGCCAGCAGCGGATCCTGCATATCCTGCGCATTGGCCGGATAGAGATCCATAACCAGACGCTCTTTAAAACCCGCCACCGGTGCCAGCGCGAACAGCTGTGGTTTCACATTTTGCTTCAGTTCGAACACCATGCGCACGGTCTGCGGATCGAACTGTCCCACGCGTGCCGACTTAATGTAAGGATCGTCGGGGCGAATTTGCGCCGCCATGCCTTTCAGCACGGAATTCAGGTTCACACCTTCAATATCCACCACCACGCGTTCAGGATTGCTCAGCGCAAACTGCTTGTACTTCAGCTGTTGATTCGATTCCACCGTCACACGGGTGTAACTGGATGCTGGCCAAATACGAACCGCAATGACCTGACTGACCGCAGCCAGACCGACCTGACTGACGCTCAATAGCCACATGGCGCCCGCCCCTTGCAGTAAACGACGGCGGCTAATAGGTGGATTGGATCCTGACATGCTTCTCCCGAGCAAAATAAAACGTATTGGTGATGAGATAGTAAACGTCTAAATTGACCGGAAACTTTAACGAATGACGCATAATCTGTCATCTATAAAAGGGTAAACATTCTTATTGTATTCACGGTATTACTGAGAAAAAACTTTGTCAGGGTCAAAATTTGCACTTGCGCGCGGCGGAAAAACAGAATAAAAATACACTAATTACGAATAATCATGCAATGAGGATATGCCGTGGTGAAGGAGCGTAGAACCGAACTGGTACAGGGATTCCGCCATTCTGTTCCCTATATCAATACCCATCGGGGAAAAACGTTTGTCATTATGCTCGGCGGCGAAGCCATTGAGCATGAAAACTTTTCCAGCATCGTCAATGACATTGGGCTTCTTCACAGCCTCGGCATTCGCCTGGTCGTGGTTTATGGCGCGCGTCCGCAAATTGACGCCAACCTCGCCACTCATCACCATGAGCCGATGTATCACAAAAATACCCGCGTCACCGACGCCAAAACGCTGGAGCTGGTAAAGCAGGCGGCGGGAACGTTGCAACTGGATATCACCGCTCGCCTGTCGATGAGCCTGAACAATACGCCGCTACAGGGGGCGCATATCAACGTGGTCAGCGGCAACTTTATCATTGCGCAGCCGCTGGGCGTCGATGACGGCGTAGATTACTGCCACAGCGGACGTATCCGTCGCATCGATGAAGAGGCGATCCATCGTCAACTGGACAGCGGCGCCATTGTGCTGATGGGCCCCGTTGCGGTGTCTGTCACTGGCGAAAGCTTTAACCTGACTTCAGAAGAGATCGCCACACAACTGGCGATCAAACTGAAAGCCGAAAAGATGATCGGATTCTGTTCTTCGCAAGGGGTGACCAACGACGACGGTGATATCGTCTCCGAACTGTTCCCGAACGAGGCCCAGGCGCGCGTAGAAGCACAGGAAGAAAAAGGCGATTACAACTCGGGTACCGTACGCTTTCTGCGTGGCGCGGTGAAAGCCTGTCGCAGCGGCGTCCGTCGTTGTCACCTGATCAGTTATCAGGAAGATGGCGCACTGTTGCAGGAGCTGTTTTCGCGCGACGGTATCGGGACACAAATTGTGATGGAAAGCGCCGAGCAGATCCGCCGCGCCACCATTAACGACATCGGCGGGATCCTGGAGCTGATCCGCCCGCTGGAACAGCAGGGCATTCTGGTGCGTCGTTCACGCGAACAACTGGAAATGGAGATCGACAAGTTCACCATTATCCAGCGCGATAATATGACCATCGCCTGTGCCGCACTGTACCCCTTCCCGGAAGAAAAAATCGGCGAAATGGCCTGCGTGGCTGTCCATCCGGACTACCGCAGTTCTTCAAGGGGAGAAGTGCTACTGGAGCGGATCGCCGCCCAGGCGAAGCAGATTGGCCTGAGCAAGCTGTTCGTCCTGACGACCCGCAGCATTCACTGGTTCCAGGAACGCGGCTTCACGCCGGTGGATATCGACCTGCTGCCGGAAAGTAAAAAAGAGATGTACAACTATCAGCGGAAATCCAAAGTCCTGATGGCGGATCTGGGGTAGCGGTTATCGCATTGCCGGATAGCGACGCAAATGGCTTATCCGGCAACCTCTCATTTAAACAACGTCGACAGCCCACTGCGTCGTTCGGTTCGGGTGGCAATCGCACTGCCAAGTATGCGTTCATCGGCATATAACGACAGGCGGCGACGTGCGCGGGTCACGGCGGTATACACCAGTTCCCGTGTCACCACCGGCGTGCGCTGCGTGGGTAACACCAGCGCGGCATGATCGAACTCCGAGCCCTGAGATTTGTGCACCGTCATTGCCCAGGTCGTTTCATGCTCCGGCAGGCGGCTGGGCTGCACAGACTTAATACTGCCATCCGGCATCGCAAACCAGACCCTTAATCCTTGCCCACGATCGAGCGCCACACCGATATCGCCGTTAAACAAGCCCAGCGCGCTGTCGTTACGGGCAATCATCACTGGCCGTCCTTCATACCAGCGGGAATGTGGCAGGCGATGAATTTTGCGCTTTTGCTGCATAGCCAGTTCGATACGTTCATTCAGTCCGCTCACGCCAAACGGCCCTTCGCGCAGCGCGCACAGCAGTTGGAACTCATTGAATGCCTGAATGATTAATGCAGGCTCCGCGCGCGCCTGAAGCAGTTGCAGATAGTGTCCATAACCTGCCAGTGCGTTTTCAAGCATGGCGGTGTAATCTTCACTGCTCTCCAGCGTCCGTTTATCGATATCGCTGAAGCCTTGCAGGAAAATGTCGTTTATCGCCGCCTTATCGCCACGGTTAATCGCCGCCGCCAGTTGCCCGATGCCGGAATCGCTGCCAAAACGGTAGCTCTTTTGCAGCAGACAGAGGCTGTCCCGTAGCGTGGCGGCGTCTTCTCCAGCACCTGCCGGAACGGGCATCCCCGTCAGGCGAGCCAGTTGCTGTGCCCGTTCAGGGGTATAGCCCGCATTCACCCAGGCACAGATATCCCCCAGCACCGCCCCCGCCTCGACCGAAGCAAGCTGATCGCGATCGCCAAGGAAAATGATACGCCCGTGCGACGGCAATGCGTCGATCAAGCGCGACATCATCGGCAGGTCGATCATAGACGCCTCATCCACCACCAGCACATCCAGATGTAGCGGGTTGCCCGCGTGATGGCGTAAACGCTGACTACCGGGTTGCGCGCCCAGCAACCGGTGCAGAGTACTGGCATCATCCGGGATACGTTTCTTTTGTTCATCCGTCAGCGGCAACTGACGCAGCGCCTTGCCTAAGGACTCCGTCAAACGCGCCGCTGCTTTACCCGTCGGCGCCGCCAGGCGAATACGGCAACGCTCGCCTTCCTCCATCTGGATCAGCGCCGCCAACAGCCTAGCCACGGTGGTTGTTTTCCCCGTTCCCGGCCCGCCTGAAATCACCGAAATACGGCGGGTCAGCGCGACCGCCGCGGCGACTTTTTGCCAGTTGATTTCGTTTGTCGTCGGGAACAGCGCTTCCAGCGTTTGCGTCAGCAAGGTTTCATCCACCTCAATGGGTCGATTCACCTCGCTAAAGAAATGAGCAACGGTACGTTCGTTGCACCACATCCGGTTCAGGTACAAACGGTCGCCATGAAGGACCATCGGCGATGGCCGCTCTCCATGACTCACGGCGTCAGAAGCGAGCAGGCATTCTTCCCAGTTTTCGGGTTCGCCAATGTCGCTAAGGCATGAAGAATAGAAAGGGGGATTATCTGCATTCAGCGCCAGTTGAGAAAGCGGTAAACAGACGTGCCCTTCTCCGGCATCCCGGCTGAGTAACGCCGCTGCCAGCGTCACGGCAGGTTCATGTTCGCCGGTCACCGCCAGCGCGAATTGCACATCCAGCGGGCGCAGTTGCTTCTGCCCGACGGCCTCAAGTAATCGCTTCTGTAGCGTCATGATGCCTCCTCCAGCGCCACCCCGGCAAACATCTCGTCCATCCGGGTAATCAACTCACCCGCCGGGCGTGTGGTGTAAATCCCCTGCTGCGGCTGTTTGCTGTCCACGCCGCGCAGGAACAGATAAATCACGCCGCCAAAATGGCGCTCGTAGTCGTAATCTGCGATGCGATGGCGCAGATACCGGTGCAGCGCGAGGGTATAGAGCTGATACTGCAAATCATAGCGATGCGCCTGCATGGCCGCCGCCATCGCCTCTGGGGTGTAAGCGGCGCTGTTTTCTCCCAGCCAGTTCGATTTGTAATCCAGCAGGTAATAGCGCCCGTTGTGACGAAATACCAGATCGATAAAGCCCTTCAGCATCCCGCGAACCTGGGTGAACTCCAGTGGCGGACAGCCCGCCGAGAGCGGGTCAAACTGGCGGATCAGCGCATCCAGGTTTTCCGCAATAAGCGGTTGGCTAATGGGCAGATAAAACTCCATCTCGACCTGTTTTTCACGCGCAGAAAGCTGGCTCAGACTGACGCCAGTCTCATTGAGTGGCGCATGGAGAATCGCCGTCACCCACGCGGTGATGACCGGTTCCCAGTCGGCATCGTAGCCACCAAGCTCCAGTTTTTCCTGCACCCAGGCAGCCTCAACCGGCTGGGTAAAATCGAGATCTTCAAACAGGCTGTGTAAAAATGTTCCTGGCGATGCGCCGCGTGGGAACTGGTGCGGCGTCAGTTCCGGCTCCTCAACCACTTCACCCACGCCTGTCGCATCGATATCCAGTCGCGGCATCAGATCCTGTGCGATGCCGTGACCACGCTGTTGCAGGCCGGAATAGCTGGTCACCCGCCAGTTGTCGCCCGGCGTTCGTTGTACCCGTCGGGCATTCAGAGACGCCTCGCTCGCAACGGTGCCAGGCAACGGCTCCATACTGACCGCGTCCGGGATACGACAGACGATGTTCTCATCGCAAACTGCGTCTATCGCCGAGCGTAGCCCGGCGGCATCCATCGGTTCGCCTTTTTGCAGCAGACGCCCCAGCGCGCTCTGATGCACATCGGTATCGCCCTTTTTATCGCCCCGACGACGAACCAGAGGTGCGACGCCCAGACTGCAGTGCCAGACTGAACGCGTCAGCGCCACGTACAGTAAACGCAAATCTTCCGCCAGCCTTTCGGCTTCCGCCAGCGCCACGCTTTCGTCCGCCTCGCTCAGATCCAGAACTGCTTCAAACGAGTTGCGGTCGTGATAAAACGCCTGATCCTGAACGCGGAAATTCGTGATAAACGGCAGCCAGACCAGCGGATACTCCAGCCCTTTTGACTTGTGGATGGTGACGATCTGCACCAGATGGCTGTCGCTTTCCAGACGCATTTGCTGGCTGGAAGCATTGCTGTCAGGCTCAAGAATATGCTGCGAGAGCCAGCGCACCAGCGCATGCTCGCTTTCCAGTTGCGAAGCGGCCTCCTGCAATAGCTCACTGATGTGCAAAATATCGGTCAGGCGACGCTCACCTCCCGCCGTTGCCAGCAGGTTCTCCGCAATCTGTCGCGCTGACATCAGCGCACGCAGCATCGGCATCACGCCACGTTTTTGCCAGATTTGACGGTAGCCGACAAACTCGTCAACCACCCGATCCCAGGCGTTTTCATTGCCATTGAGCATGTCAATGTCGCGCGCGTTCAACCCCATCATTGAGGCCGCCAGCGCGCTGCGTAGCGTATTTTCTTTTTCCGGCGCCATCACCGCCTGTAGAAGCCAGAGCATCTCCTGCGCTTCCAGCGTTTCAAACACGCTGTCGCGGTTGGAAAGATAGACGGACGGAATCGCCAGTTGTGTCAGAGCATCGCGTACCTGCGCCGCTTCCTGGCGGCTACGCACCAGCACGCTGATATCCGCCGCGCTCACCGGACGCGCGTCGTGGCCGCTGATAAGCATCGCCTCTCCACGCAACCCGGCCTTCAGCCAGTCGCGGATCTGCGCAGCACACACCTGCGCCATATAGCTTTGATAATCGCCTATTCCGCAGCTTTCTCCTTCCATCAACCACATCGTCATTGCGGGCTGAGTTTCGCCGTAAAATTCAAAACGCAGCGACTGGTTTTTTTCGGCGTATTTCACCGGCTGGAACGGGATCTCGCGGAACATGAAAGCGTCATCCATCAGGCCGAACAGCCTGTTGACGCTGTTCACCATGCCTGGTGCGGAACGCCAGTTGGTGTCGAGGGTATAGTGCGCGCTGACCTCACTGCGGGCCTTCATATAGGTAAAAATATCCGCGCCGCGAAACGCATAAATCGCCTGCTTCGGGTCGCCAATCAGTAGCAGTGCAGTGTCTGGCTGATGCTGCCAGATGCGACGGAAAATACGGTATTGCTGCGGATCGGTATCCTGGAACTCATCGATCATTGCTACCGGGAAGCGGGTACGGATCGCCGCCGCCAGCGCATCGCCGCTTTCACTGCGCAACGCGCTATCCAGTCGGCTGAGCATATCGTCAAACCCCAGTTCACCCCGGCGGCGTTTTTCTTTCGCCACCGTTTCACGGATCTCCGCCAGCGCGCGGGTGATCATCAGATCTCTGAGCGTCAGCGGTTCCGCCAGTAATTCATCAATCGCGACAAACAGCGGATGCTGCGGCACAACGCCGCCTTCTTTGGTTCTGTCCTCAAGGAAACGCTGAGAGAATTTCTCCAGTGCCTCTGGCAACTGGTAGCTTTGCGTTGCGGACTGCGCCCAGGCGCTGATCTTCTCAATCCATTTGCCCTGGTTGCCACGGTTGAATTTACGCCGGTCGATGCCTGAGGCTTCCATCAATCCCTCAAGTTCACCCACAGCATCACACCATTGTTGCTTAAGCGCATTGATTCGCTGCACGATCTGCTGATGACGGGACGCCAGCGTTTCGTCATCCGGCGGTGGCGCTTTGATAACCGGCGCTTCCCCTTGCAGGTAACGGTTAATATCCGCCAGCAGCGCCTGTGGCCCTTTCCACGTTTCAAACACCACCTCGGCAATTTCACGCGGCAGGGGGTAACAGTGACGGCGCCAGAAATCCGCACAGGCCTGATAACGCAGAAGCGATTCATCCTCGATCAGCTGTTGTTCAAATAACATGCCGGATTCGAAGGCATTCAGACTCAGCATGCGCTGACAAAAACCGTGGATGGTGAATACCGCCGCCTCATCCATCTGTCTTTCGGCGAGCAGCAGCCACTGCGCCGCCTGCTTTTTATCGTCGATTTCATCCAGCAGACGGGCATAAAGGGGGTTGTCAGTCGATTCGCGCAGGCAGGCGATACGCAGCTCATGAATATTACTGCGGATACGCCCGCGCAACTCTTCGGTGGCGGCCTCAGTAAAGGTTACCACCAGCAGTTCTTCAACGGTCAGGGGACGGGGAAAGGCGGAAGACCCGCCGAGCCCGAGGAGCAGGCGCAGATAGAGCGCCGCGATAGTAAAGGTTTTGCCGGTGCCCGCAGAGGCTTCAATCAGGCGCTCGCCCGTGAGGGGCAAGCGCAGGGGATCAAGGGACTCGGCGACATCATTCATTCTGTTCTCTCACCAGGGGCAAAGTTTGCTGCAACGCGCTGACGTTGTCCCACACTTTCCAGCCTTCCGGGTGCACATAGTGCGGCTTCCCGTTTGGACCGCCGGAAATCTGCGACAGTACCGCCATGCCTTGCGGCTCGACCACCGCCTGATGGAAGAAATCAGCAAGTTTTTGCGGCGTCAGCTGTTTTATCTGAGCCACAATTTTATCACGTGAATCGAAACGCATATTGCCGCGATCGAAATCTTTGCTTAATTTCGACGCTTCTTCACCCAGCGTTTGCGGTGCCTGCAACATCTGCGCGACGATCGCCTGTTTAATCTGGGCGAACTCTTCCGGTTTCATGGCCCGCAGTTTTGCTTCCGCCGTGGGGAAAAACGCCTTGTAGCGTTCCCAGAGATACGGCGGCTGTTTATCGCTGCTTTGCAGCAGGAAACCCATTCCCCACTGGCGTCCGACGCTCATCGGGAAGGCAAACACCGCATACCCTAACTGCTCTTCCGTTCGCAGTTGATTGTAGAACCACGGCTGGACAATCTGGCCCAGCATGGCGCTGTAGGCCGAGCTGGCATACTCGTCATAACCGGCAGGGACAAAGACTGCCGCCAGCGCGGAGTCGGTACTGCTGCCCGCTTTTTCAAAAATGACAGACTGCTTCTTATCCACCAGCACATCTTTGTTGCGACACCATTCGGAACCGTTCGCCCCCAGCTGTTTCTGGATATCCCGCGCCATCGTCGTGATCTGCGCTTCGCTCATGTTGCCAACCGCCAGAAACTCCGTACGAGCGCCCGTTTTCAATGCTTCACGGTAGGCCATCACCTCTTTCAGGGTGATCGACGGCAGCAGTGCACGCCGTTCGTCACGGGAAAAATAAGGCACCTGAGAGATCATCTGCACCGGCATAATCGCCTGCTCGTAGGCTTTCCCCTTTTCGGCAGAATCCATCATCTGGCTATACCAGGATTTCGCCTGCTCAAGCTGCTCTTCAGTTGCGGTATAGCTGAAATAACCTGCAAGCAATGCCTGGAAAAGTTGCGGCAGACGCTGCGTATAGCCGTCAGCATTGAGCATTAAGCCATTGTTAGCGTTGGTTGAGAAACCGATGCCGCCCACCGCCGCCTGGTTACTTAACTGATCGAGCGCAATTCCCGCCAGATAATCGTTCAGCGCAAACATGACCTGGTTTCTGGCGCTGTCCATCGCCTGTGGATTACGCAGAATGACGCTCACGTCCGCTTTCGGTTCGCTGGCGAAATACTGGCTCGGGGTGTATACCACGCGCAAATTAGGCTCATCGACAATCAGCGCCGGACGGTCGTATTTCTTTTCCGGCTTGATCAGCGTGAAATCGCTAGGAATGTAAGGGTTCAGTTCCGGCAGAGACAGGGCTATCTCCTGCGCTTTCTTCTGCCACTCGCTGAACGTCTGCTCGCTGATTTTATTGACCTGATAAGGAGCATCAACAAAGTAAGCGGTCTTGTTGTGAGGTTCTTTTGGGCTAATGTACCAGATTCGCGCATTTTGCGGCGTCATCATCTCCAGACGCGCCTGAATGGCTTTCGCATCGTATTGATCAGCAATGTTCACTGCGTCCAGAGTATGCGCCACCGGCACGCGGATCATGGTATCCGCCAGCCATTCGACGTAATCCATATCACGGGTGATCGACGGGTAACGGAAGTCCAGATCAAGCACATGCGACAGCTCGTCAAAGTAGCGTTTATCGACGCCCTTTTCGCGTAACAGATTGAGATAGCTGAAAATAGCCGCAACCACTTCTTCGCGGTTCGCCAGCCCTTTGTCGGTCAGGGTAGCGGAAATGGCTAACACACCGCTGTTGCCGTTGACTACCGGATCGGAGTCCGCGCGAATACCTTCCACCAGCCCTTGTTTTTGCAGCCAGTCAGAAAGCGTACCCGGGCTACGGTTACCGATCAGATAGGTGATCAGTTCATCGGTTTTACTACGAAACTGCGCACTGTTGTTGTCGATTCGGAACTCAACGCGCAGCACTTTACGCGGCAGCGCAGGTACGTAATGGATGATAACGCCCTTCTGCGCATCAGTGACGACCGGAACGGTAATTTCCGGCTTCTCGATATTCTTGTTGGGCACTCGCCCAAAGGTCTCTGCAGCAATCTTTGCCAGTTCCGGCAATGGCTTATTGCTGTAGATAACCGCTTTCATCAGATTGGCGGAGTAATACTTGCTGTGAAAATCGCGCAACGCCTGTTGCACCGGATTACCCGGTTTGTCGCTTAAGGTTTCCAGGTTGCCGCCGGAAAAACGTGAACCGGGGTGAGCCGGGTTGATGGTTTCCGCGCTCACCTGCGCCATTCGCATCCCGTCACGGGTACGCGCCATCGTCAGCTCAGCGTTTACTGCATTGCGCTCACGCTCGGCATATTTTTTATCCAGTAACGGTTCAGCAATGGCATCGGCCAGGCGGTCAACGGCACCAGTAAGCGCGTCGTTTTCCACTTCCAGATAGAACGCCGTGCGGTACGGCGCGGTGCTGGCATTGTGGCTGCCGCCGTGCAATTTGAGGTATTCCGCAAGGCTATCGGCCTGTGGGTACTTTTTCGATCCCATCAGACACATGTGTTCAAGATAATGTGCCAGCCCCTGATGCGCATCGGGATCTTCCAGAGACCCCACGGGCACCACCAGCGCAGAAAGCGATTTCACCGCCTGCGGGTCGGATACCAGTAATACCACCAAACCATTATCGAGACGGACGGCCTGATACTGGCGGGTATCTTTGTCGCTTTTACGGATGGTTTCCGCAATGGGCTGCCAACCGGTATCTGCCTGACTTAAAGGCGCCCAAAAGGCGACCAACAACAGTAACGCTTTGAACCAGGTGCTGCGGGGCATTCAAGAACCTCATCATTAACTTTCTTTCTGCGCAAAGACACATTGGATGCTTCTCTGAGCAGGGCAACGCATCATAAAGGAAGCATCAAAATTGCGCAATTTTTATACAATCATCACGACTGATTAAATCTGAAAAGCGGAAGCAGGTAACGTTGTGACTGCAAAATAATGGCCTCAAAGGTTTCAGAGTCCAGTTGTCGCCACAGGCGCTGATACCAGATATCCTCGCCTTCGCCACGCACAACCATGTTGCCTTCGTAAGCCTGCATAAACTTCACGCGGGCTTTTTGACGCGTATCATCGTCATCTAACATGGCATCATTTGCCGCGTCATAACAGGTTTTTATCCACGCGCCGCCGCTTTCCGGTAGCACCAGTAGCGGTGTGGACATCCCTTCGCGATATCCGTCAATCAGTTGCGCCAGATACCCCAATGCCTGCTCTTGCTCCAGCGGTGGGAATCGCCACTCTCCGTCTTTTCGCAAAAACAGCCGGCTTTCACCTTTTCCTCCGCAGGCACAATAGACAAGGTGTTCGAGCCAAAGTTGCACGCCTTGTGAAATGCTGATTAACGAAGGCCGCCAGCGCAACAGACCATCTTCTTGCACCTGCGGCAGCCAGCCCGTCAACTGTACGCCATTGCAGTGCAGATCAACCTCCAGGCTTTGGCTCGGCTGACGACAAGCCACGATCCTGTCCGCCAGCGTCTGCATTTCCTGATGCTGAGCTTCCCAGAGGATATCGCCATAGGCCCCATACGGCAGATCCCCCGCCGCACGGAAGCGACGGAACAGACGTTCGGCATCATCCTGTTCAACCAGCGTATTCAGTAACTGCTGGTTGAGCTGATAACGGGTCAGCCCTTCCAGGGTAAACGGTTCGGTGTCCGGGATCTCACGCTCTTCGGAGCGGAAATTAACCTGCAGACGCTGCTGGAAAAACGCCCGCACCGGATGCGCCCAGAAGCGCTGCAGCGTTTCCAGACTCAGCGTCTCTGGCATATCAAAGGCTAACGGCTGCACAAAATCGCTATGGGCTTCTCCACGACGGCTTGCCGCCGGTAGCCATTCGCTGGCGTAGCTCTGCTGTTTACCGGGCAGGAAGTTTTGCGCATCGAACGGCATACGGGTATGCAGGCGGGCGATATGCGCTTTCACTCGTTTCTCGCTCTCATCGCTGGTTAACGCGTCGTCACCCGGCAGGTAGTGGCTTTGTCCGATGTAATCGAGCAGCTCCTGCACCAGCACGGAAGGAAACCGTTCGCTGTTATCCTGGATCGAGCGCCCGATATAGCTGATGTAAAGCGACTGCTGGGCAGAAATTAAGGCTTCAAGGAACAGATAACGATCATCATCACGACGACTGCGATCCCCACGCATTGGTTTCTGGCTCATGAGATCAAAACCGAGCGGCGCAAGCTGGCGCGGATAAACACCGTCGTTCATTCCCAGCAGACAGACCACTTTGAAAGGAATGGAGCGCATCGGCATCAGCGTACAGATGTTTACCGGCCCGGCTAAAAAGCGCTGACTAATTCGCTCCTGATCCAACCGCTTCGCCAGTTCATCGCGCAACAGGGATAGCGGAACCGCATCACCATACTTAGCCTCTATACCTTCGGCGATGATCGCCTGCCACTGCTGCTCAATCAGCGTCATGGCCGCCTCGGTTTCAGCGTCAGGCAGGAAGAAATCGTTGAGCATCTCGCGACACACTGGCAGCCACTCTTCCAGTGGACGTTCCTGTGCCAGGCCACGACGCCAGAGATTAAGCTGCATCAGTAACGACGCCAGATGCCCTACCAGTTCGGCGATGAGTCCGCTGGACTCATCGTAAGGCAGAACGGACTGCCACTCACCCTGCGCACTTTCCATGGCATAGCCCAGCAGCATGCGCGTCAGGCCAAACTGCCACGTATGCTGTCCCGTTGTCGGAAGTTCCAGTTCGCGCACGTTGTCGTCATCAATACCCCAGCGAATGCCCGATTCATTGACCCACAACCGCAAGTAACGCAATCCTTCTTCGCTGATATTGAAGCGTGCCGCCAGCACCGGGACATCCAGCAGCGCCAGCACGTCCTCAGAAACAAAACGGCTGTCAGGCAGAGACAGCAGGCTGATGAAGGCCTGCAACACCGGATGTGACTGACGCGCCCGACGATCGGAAATCGCATAAGGTAGATAACGCTCCGCAGGGGCGCTGCCAAAGACGGCCTGAATAAACGGGCTATAGCTGTCGATATCCGCCACCATCACGATGATGTCACGCGGGGTGAGCGTTGGGTCTGCCTCCAGCATTGCCAGAAGACGATCGTGGAGGACTTCAACTTCACGCTGGGGGCTATGACAGACATGGAAGGTGACGCTGGTGTCGTTTGGATCAAGGCGTCGCTTATTGTCACTGCGGGAATACTCTTCCAGACTCACGCCCGCCACTGCGCGGTTTTCCAGCTCAAGGATATCGGCCTGGATGTTATGCAGCAGGTTATCCGGCGTAATGTCGACAAACGCATCCAGCTCCTGGCTGTTTTCCAGTTCAGAGAGCAGATAAATATAGTCGCGCCCCAGTTTCCCCCACGAGGCCAACATCGGGTTACCGACATCCTGTTCGCCATCGCCGTTAAACAAACTTTCGGCATTCGCATTGTCACGAAACAGCGGTAAATGACGGTCTTCAAAACTGTGTCGCCGCTGACGTGCCAGCAGTTTTGCCAGATACGCCGGATCTTTAATATCGCCCCAGTAGTAGCGGCAGGGATTGGTGAAGAGCAGATGAATCTCGATATGTTTACCGAGCGCCTGCAGTGCCTGTAGGTATACCGGTGGCAGCGCGGAGATCCCGCAGATAAACACACGAGAAGGAAGTCCTGGCGGGCAAGTGGTTGCCTTCTCCAGAGTCTGGATAAACCGTTGATAGAGATTGGCACGATGCCAACGCGGTTGTCCCAGCGCATCGGTATATTCCACCAACGCTTTCCATAGCGGCGCCTGCCAGCTTTGCGCCTCTCCTAACCCGTCGACCATTCGCCCCGCTTCCCACTGGGTTAGCCATTCCGGTCGGTACACCAGATACTGATCGAAAAGATCCGCCGCGCGCGACGACAACTGAAACAACTTACGTTTATCCGTATCGTCCGTCAGATAGTGGCGTAGTAACGCGAAATCATCATGATCCAGCAGTTGCGGGAGCAGCGTCATCAACTTCCAGCTCATGCTTTGTTTGCTGAAAGCGCTCTCTTTGGGGATCTCCGGCAGTACGCGGACGAACATTTCCCAGATAAAACTTGCCGGGAGTGGGAATTCTATGTTGGCGGCGATACCAAATTTCTGCGAAAGGGTCATCTGTAGCCACTGCGCCATCCCGGTACTCTGTACCAGAATCATTTCCGGCTCAAAAGGATCGTCCAGCCGCTCGCGCTCGACGATGAACTCCATCAATGCTTCCAGCACATCCAGACGATTTGAGTGGTAGACCCTTAACATAGAGACTCCTGGCAACTAACGGTTTGGGCAGTGCAGGCGCGTCATTTTCCCCTGCCTGCCCTGAGGTGAAGATAGCGTAACGCTGATGCTGACACATCCCGCCTGCGTTGTCTGCATCCGGTTAACCTGCCAGTTAACAGGTGGCGAAAACGAACGCAGTTGCGTCTGCTGCCAGCCCTGACGCCAGAGTTGCAGGTACTGGCTCCTGATGAAAAAACCGTTCATTAGCGCGCGCTGGTATCCGGAAAGCGCCGTCACCACCATCACCATAAGAACCATTGCCAGTATCACCTCTGGCAGGCTAAATCCGCACTGGCGGCTCAGGGGAGCTGGCATAGCGCGACCTCCCGTAGCGGACAGAAATCGCTCCAGCCATGAAGAGAAAAGACGACGTTTTCCTCCTGTTGCTCGCCTTCTCGCCATAGGGAGGTTCCCTGATAGCTGGCAATAAGCAAAGCGCGACTGTTGGCGAGTCTGCGCAGGCAGACGGGGACATTGGCATCCCCGTAGTACCGACACGGTTTATCCGAGCTTATCGACCATGGCTGCATCCTGCCCCACTCCATGGCTGACTGTACGACAGCCTGGCGTTGCAGAGCCTGACTTTCTATCGTCACCCGTGAAGCAAAACTGCTCTGCTGCTGGTTAACGCCCTGCAACAGTAAGCTGCCGAGGACCAACAGCAGCAGAACCAGCGCCAGAGAGGAGACGCCCCGTTCGTGGTTCATAAATTAAACCCGGTAACGCTGTAGCGTGCATCGACCACGGTTTGCGGATCCCTCCGGCTAATGCCGCGCAGATGTATGGTCAATTCGGGTGCAAAGCCCGCGATATCCTGAGGCACAACCTCAAATGCCGTAATGTGTACGACGTCAGGATCGGTCATTTTATCCCATCCTTTTCCACTGCACGTTTTCGCGCCGCGCTGCGTCTCCAGCACGTTATCATTCAGGCGAAACCCGGTTTGTTCAGCTTCCTTTACCGGCTCGCTTTCCCAGACGCCATTCGCGTTGGCGTCCCACTGAACGATGACACACTGTCCCGCGTTGGTAATGTTTACTCCATCACCACTACAGCTACCGTGGCAATATCCTGCGCGTTGGAGGTGTTTCGCAATGGTGTACACCCGCTGCCACATGTCATCCTCCAGCGCGAGTCTGCGGGTCTGCTGCAAAATATCGCGCTGTAATGCCGGTAAAAAACGGGCGGCTCCCAGCAACAGTACGCTGCTGATCGCCATTGCAATCAGCACCTCAAGCAGAGAGAAACCGCGTTCACTCACCGACAACCCTGGGTATCGTCGCGCTCGCACAAGCGGATGCGTCCCCACGGTGAAACCACTACCCGCCATTCGCCTGTCGAATTTTTCAGTCGGATATTCCCCGGCCACGCGGTATTGCGCTGACCATAAAACGTCAGTGAAGCTGTAATCCCGACGAGCTCGACATCGTGCCAGAGCGGCACAAAAACGAACGCCGAGCGCGGCGTACAGGTATTTCGTGAGGCTGTCGAACTGACAAGACACCATGACGCGTCCTCCCTGATGGCGGTAATGATGTGATCGCGGTTATGCCAGTTGGCATCTTCCCGTAGCTGCAGCAAGAAATCGCGCAACTGACAGGCGGTCTGCCAGAGATGTTGCTGTTGCTGCCACTGCTGCCAACCATAGAGTCCTGTTGCACTCAGGCTGATAATAATAAGCATCGCGACCAGCGTTTCGATGAGCGTATAGCCCTGCTGTGTATTCATGACGGCAGTATGACGCGTCGGGAGGTTAACACGAGGCGAGAATTCAGGTTTTTCGGCGCTTTACGAAAGAAATTTACTCTGTTACAGCAGGTTGCATCATTTCAGGAACCTGCGCCGAAAAACCAAAATTTGGGTAAAAAAAACCGACGCGCAAAGGCGTCGGTTATGACAGGATAAAGCCGTCAGATAGCAACCGGCGCTTTTATCCCCGGATGCGGGTCGTAACCCTCGATTTCAAAATCTTCGAAGCGATAATCGAAGAGGGAATCAGGTTTACGTTTAATCACCAGTTTCGGCAGTGCGCGCGGTTCGCGAGTCAGTTGCAGATGCGTCTGCTCCATGTGGTTGCTGTACAGATGCGTGTCACCACCGGTCCAGACGAAATCGCCGACCTCCAGATCGCACTGCTGCGCCATCATATGCACCAGCAACGCATAGCTGGCGATGTTAAACGGCAGGCCGAGGAACACGTCGCAGGAGCGCTGATACAGCTGGCAAGAGAGCTTGCCGTCCGCGACATAGAACTGGAAGAACGCGTGGCATGGCGCCAGCGCCATTTTGTCCAGTTCGCCGACGTTCCACGCCGAAACGATGATACGGCGCGAATCAGGATCATTTTTCAACTGGTTCAGCACCGTCGTGATCTGATCAATGTGGCGACCGTCCGGCGTTGGCCAGGCGCGCCACTGTTTGCCATACACCGGGCCCAGGTTGCCGTTTTCATCCGCCCATTCGTCCCAGATGGTGACGTTATTGTCGTGCAGATAGGCCACGTTGGTGTCACCTTGCAGAAACCACAGCAGCTCGTGGATGATGGAGCGCAAGTGGCAACGTTTTGTCGTCACCAGCGGGAATCCTTCCTGCAGGTTAAAACGCATCTGATGACCAAAAATGGAAAGCGTTCCGGTTCCGGTACGGTCGTTTTTCTGTGTGCCTTCATCCAGCACTTTTTGCATCAGTTCTAAATACTGTTTCATGGTTCCTCAGGAAACGTGTTGCTGTGGGCGACGGCGATAGGCCCAAACCATCATGATCACACCAGCGACAATCATCGGAATCGAGAGGATCTGTCCCATGCTGATGTACTGTACCCATTCACCGGTGAACTGCTGATCCGGCTGACGGAAGAATTCAACAATGATACGAAACGCGCCGTAGCCAATCAAAAACAGCCCGGAGACTGACCCCATCGGACGCGGTTTACGAATAAACAGGTTAAGAATGATAAACAGCACTACGCCTTCCAGCGCCATCTCATAGAGCTGAGACGCATGGCGCGGTAAAGAGCCGTAGGTATCAAAAATAGATTGCCATTGCGGGTTGGTTTGCAGCAGCAGAATGTCTTCAGTGCGCGACCCGGGAAACAGCATGGCGTAAGAGAAATTCGGGTCGACACGGCCCCACAGTTCGCCATTGATAAAGTTGCCCAGACGCCCGGCCCCCAGCCCAAAGGGGATCAGCGGCGCAATAAAATCAGAGACCTGGAAGAAACTGCGCTTCGTGCGTTTGGCGAAGATAATCATCACCAGAATCACACCAATCAGCCCACCGTGGAAGGACATACCTCCGTCCCAGACGCGGAACAGGTACAGCGGATTATCCAGGAACAGCGGGAAGTTATAGAACAGTACATAGCCAATACGCCCCCCGAGGAAGACCCCGACGAAACCTGCATAAAGTAAGTTTTCGACTTCATTTTTGGTCCAGCCACTGCCCGGACGGTTGGCTCGGCGCGTCGCCAGCCACATCGCGAAAATAAAGCCGACCAGATACATTAAACCGTACCAGTGAAGTGCGACGGGTCCAATTGAGAAAATGACCGGATCGAATTCCGGAAAATGCAGATAGCTACTGGTCATCTGTCACCACAAGTTCTTGTTATTTCGCTGAAAAAACTCAGCAAGCGATATGCGCACCCACTACTTACAGGCGCTCCAAAGGAGCGAATGATAGCATACGAGGTTCTGTGAGGCTGTCGGGAAGATGTAAAAGATCTGTATAGCGCTTTTACAACCCCCCTCGAATCAGGCCGCCCATGCCGCGACGCTCCATAAACGCTGCCACCTGATGGCGCACTTCCGTTGCCAGTTGTGCCTCAAGGCTGCGTTGGGCAAGGATTTTTGCCTCTTCGTAATCAATGCGACGCAGCAGGTATTTTACGCGCGCCACAGAGCGACCGTTCATTGAAAGATGGCGAAAACCCAGTCCAATCAGGATGGTGACGCACATCGGATCGCCCGCCATTTCGCCACATACGCGCAGGTCGATATCGCTACGCTCAGCTTCCTGCGCAATCATCGACAGCGCGCGTAGCATTCCTGGATGCAAACTGTCATAAATGCTGGCAACGCGCGTATTGTTGCGATCCACCGCCAGCACGTACTGGGTCAGATCGTTAGTCCCGACGGAGACAAAATCGATACGACTCGCCAGATTCGGCAGCATAAAGACCATCGACGGTACTTCCAGCATGATGCCGATACGCGGTTTCGGGATCGCGTACCCAATCATCTCTTCCACTTCGCGGCCCGCACGTTCAATCAGGCGGCGCGCTTCATCCACCTCATCGATACTGGTTACCATCGGCAGCAGAATACTCAGGTTGCCCGTCGCCGCATTGGCGCGCAGCATCGCCCGCACCTGGACAAGGAAGATTTCCGGCTGATCGAGCGTAATGCGGATGCCTCGCCAGCCCAGGCAGGGATTCTCCTCGCTGATTGGCATGTACGGCAGCTGTTTGTCCGCGCCAACGTCCAGCGTTCGTAACGTCACCGGCTTGTCATTAAACATCTGCAACATGCCCTGGTACTGCGCCACCTGCTCTTCTTCCGAAGGGAAACCGCTTTGCAGCATGAAGGGAATTTCGGTGCGATACAGGCCAATGCCGTCGATACGACTGCCCAGCTTTTCTTCATGTTCCGGGCTGAGTCCCGCGTTCAGCATAACTTTGATCCGCTCACCGCTTTTCAGCTGTGCGGGTAAATTGACGTCATCTTCCGCCAGTCGGCTGAGCTCGTTCTCTTCGCTGATAAGCCGCTGATATTCCTGGATCAATACCGGTTCAGGATCGACCAGCAGCTCACCGCGGTAGCCATCCACCACCAGCGTACGCCGGTGCAGCACCGATGGCTGAATATCGGCGCCCATCACGGTGGGAATCCCCATGGCACGGACCATGATCGCGGCATGGGAGTTGGCCGCCCCGTCGCGGACAACAACGCCCGCCAGCCGGTCCTGCGGCAGTTCCGCCAGCGTGGTGGCCGAGAGTTCATCAGCCACCAGCACGAAGCGTTCTGGCCAGGCATTTGGCCCTTGTATGGAATCATCGAGATGGAACAGCAGGCGTTGGCCCAGCGCACGCAGGTCGCCTGCACGCTCTTTGAGATAGTTGTCGCTCAGCGCGGCAAACTGTTCGGCAAACTTTTCGATGATCGTTTTGACCGCCCATTCGGCCACAGACCCTTTATCCACTTCGGCAAACAGCTCGCGTCGCAGGCGGGCATCGGAAAGCAGGTGCGAATAGAGATCGAATATCGCGGCGGTCTCTTTC
Source organism: Citrobacter sp. Ca225 (assembly GCF_030337175.1). Classification (NCBI taxonomy): domain Bacteria; kingdom Pseudomonadati; phylum Pseudomonadota; class Gammaproteobacteria; order Enterobacterales; family Enterobacteriaceae; genus Citrobacter; species Citrobacter sp. Ca225. Next base: position 226,153 of record NZ_JAOWCD010000103.1, read on the forward strand.
TGCGCCCCAGCGGCAAACCGCTTGCTGTAACGGCGAAACTCATTTGCCGCCTCTTCCAGCGCACCGGTCAGGCGCTCACGCTCCAGAGCGGGATCCAGCGTCGAGGCCTGATACACCTGCTCCATCAGCGGTAGCGTCGCATCCTGCCAGCCTTCGGCAATCGCCACGCCCGGCGCCGCCGGTAGCGCACGAATTCGAGTCTGGCGATACTGGCCGAACAGGGCGGTAAGCTGAGATTGTGACAGAATCGCTGCCATCTGCGTGGCAAGTGTCACCAGGAAAGATTCTTCGCTTTCATCGTACTGGCGCAGTTCGCGCTGCTGTACAACGAGGACGCCCAGCAGTTGACGACGCTGAATGATCGGCACCCCGAGGAAGGCACGGAAGCGTTCTTCTTTTACCGAGGGGATGTATTTAAAACTGGGGTGTTTTTGCGCATCAGCGAGGTTAATAGGTTCCGCCAGCCTGCCAACCAGGCCGACGATACCTTCATCAAATGCGAGTGCGACAGTACGACCGCGCGGTTTTTTAAGCCCCCGCGTCGCCATGAGGTAATAACAACGTCGGTCATGATCGGCCAGATAAACCGAGCAGACCTCTGTATCCATCGCAAGACAGATGTCAGTAACCAGAATATTCAGCGCTTCATTAAGACGCGGAGCACTGGCCACCTTTTCGACTATTTCGCGCAGGCGGGTGAGCATAATTTGCGTGGCTTAACCTCTTTTACGTCGATAAGCAGGTGTATTTTGCGGTTTTGGCGTCGCTTCCTGAAGCGCCATCACAACACTTGCGAACTCTTTCATCACCCTGCGGTAGACATCGCGTTTAAATGAAACCACTTGCCGGACCGGATACCAGTAACTTACCCAACGCCAGCCGTCAAACTCAGGAGTGCTGCTGGTTTGCATATTGATTTCCGCGTCCCCGCTCATCAACTGCAAAAGAAACCACTTTTGTTTCTGGCCGATACACACCGGCTTTGTATCCCAACGCACCAAACGTTTCGGTAACTTGTAACGCAACCAGTTGCGAGTAGAGGCAAGGATTCGCACATCTTTACGGCTTAACCCTACTTCTTCAAACAGTTCCCGGTACATCGCCTGTTCTGCTGATTCTCCTGGATTTATCCCACCCTGTGGGAACTGCCAGGAGTGCTGACCAAACCGCCGGGCCCACATCACTTGCCCCTGACGATTACAAATTACGATACCTACATTTGGGCGGTAGCCATCGTCATCAATCACCGGACTACCTCAACATAAACCTTATATGAGAATGATTGTTTCACACTCCTGACAGACGGTAAACCACTGAGTTACGGCGGTGTGCATCTAATAACAATTGAATAACTCACAGTTAATGACAAAGTTATAAACAGACACTCACCCATTCGGGCGATTTTATTCACCTTTTCTGTGGATAGAGTTGTGAAGAAGTACGGAATTACTCCGGGAAAACCCGGAACAGTCTGAATAAACGGACAAGAAGGTGAAAAAAATATTTTCTTTTATTCATGGGGTTACTGGCTCGTTTTAGCGATAACCAGGCAAAAAGGTGATAGCCATCACACTGACGATCCTCAGGCTGATGAAAGATCGAACAGCGCCGACTTTATCCACAGATTGTGCCAATAAGTTAAACACAAATTGTGTGAAAATTCGATTTTTGTCGCACGTCAAGGCTGTAAATGGAAACAGTAGTCGGGGTTTTTCACAGTTATCCCATCTTTCTGTGGATAACATGGTGTAAGATCCTGTTTAAATTCAGTGACCAGAAATGGAAAACCTATTTTTATGTTGCGCAACACGTGACGTCAGAAACTAAAAACCAATATAAATCATGACATTGAATATGACATGTGGAAAACGATAAACTTCTTTCTCACGGTATAAAATCCTTGTTCATTTTTTCACCTAAGGTGTAACGCCATGTCCGGACTCCATCCTTTACGCTTTCCACCGGAATCTGAAGCCCTTCTGCTCCAGCAAGCGCAGCAGCTTTCGGGCTATTCGCTGGGCGAACTGGCGGCGATGGCAGGTATTGTTGCGCCGAAAGATCTCAAGCGGGACAAAGGCTGGATCGGCGTATTACTGGAACTCTGGTTGGGGGCCAGCGCCGGAAGTAAGCCTGAACAGGATTTCGCCGCATTAGGCGTCGAATTGAAAACCATTCCTGTGGATAGCCTCGGCCGGCCGCTTGAAACCACCTTTGTCTGCGTTGCACCGCTGACCGGAAACAGCGGCGTGACGTGGGAAACCAGTCACGTACGACACAAACTGAAGCGGGTACTGTGGATCCCGGTAGAAGGCGAACGCAGCATTCCCCTCGCGCAGCGGCGGGTGGGATCGCCAGTACTGTGGAGCCCTGATGAAGAAGAAGACCGTCAGTTACGGCTCGACTGGGAAGAATTAATGGACATGATTGTGCTCGGTCAGGTTGAACGTATCACTGCCCGCCATGGCGAATTTTTACAACTACGACCGAAGGCGGCAAACGCCAAAGCGCTCACCGAGGCGATCGGCGCCCAGGGCGAGCCAATACTGACGTTGCCGCGTGGTTTTTACCTGAAAAAGAACTTCACGCGCGCCCTGCTGGAACGCCACTTTTTGTTACAGCAGCGTTAGACTTTCGCCTTGTGTCCGGGAAGCATATAATTAGCCTTTCTTTTTTTGGCAGGACTTTGTTCAATGTTATTTGCATGGATAACCGATCCTAACGCCTGGCTTGCGCTCGGTACGCTGACGCTGCTGGAGATCGTGCTTGGGATCGATAATATTATTTTCCTCTCACTGGTGGTTGCAAAACTCCCGACTGCGCAACGTGCGCACGCCCGTCGTCTCGGTCTCGCAGCGGCGATGATCATGCGACTGGCGCTGCTGGCCTCCATCGCCTGGGTGACCCGGCTGACCAATCCGCTGTTCGAGGTGTTTGGTGAAGCCATTTCCGCCCGCGACCTGATCCTTCTGCTCGGCGGATTGTTCCTGATCTGGAAAGCGAGTAAGGAGATCCACGAATCCATTGAAGGTGAAGAAGAGGGGGTGAACATGCGCGTCAGCTCCTTTCTGGGGGCCATCGTGCAGATCATGCTGCTCGACATTATCTTCAGTCTGGACTCGGTGATCACGGCGGTTGGCTTGTCCGATCATCTGTTCATCATGATGGCGGCGGTGGTAATTGCCGTTGGCGTAATGATGTTTGCGGCGCGTCCTATAGGCGAGTTTGTCGACAGGCACCCGTCCGTGAAGATGCTGGCGCTGTCGTTTCTGATTCTGGTGGGCTTCACCCTGATCCTGGAAAGCTTCGACGTTCACGTGCCGAAGGGTTACATCTATTTCGCCATGTTCTTCTCGATTGCGGTTGAGAGCCTGAACTTGTTGCGAAACAAAAAGAACCCGCTGTAATTGTCCTTTTCGCTCCCTGCGGGGAGCGAACCTCTCCCCTTTTCTCCTCTCAGATTAAGATTTTCCTGCTTTTCCTGCCCACAACTTCAGGTTATTACTAGACTGTTATCAGACGCAGGCCACGTGAGGATAAATGGATGAAAAAATGGGCAGTGATAATTTCCGCAGTAGGACTGGCTTTTGCTGTTTCCGGTTGTAGCAGCGATTATGTCATGGCGACCAAAGATGGTCGGATGATCCTGACCGACGGGAAACCCGAAATTGATGACGATACCGGTCTGGTGAGCTACCACGACCAGCAGGGCAACGCCATGCAAATTAACCGCGACGACGTTTCTCAAATCATTGAACGTTGAAGATTGAGGTCAGCCGCGTTGCTGGCCTTAACAATTTTTCTTCCCTTTTTCCCTTCCCTCAGCCATTTTTATAATCCTTATGTCGTGATTATAAAAAGGAAACGGCTATGCAATATCACCGCATACCCCACAGCTCGCTTGAAGTCAGTACACTGGGGCTGGGCACAATGACGTTTGGTGAACAAAATAGCGAAGCCGACGCACATGCACAGCTCAACTATGCCGTCGCCAACGGCATTAACCTGATCGACGTGGCCGAAATGTACCCGGTCCCGCCACGCCCGGAAACCCAGGGGCTTACCGAAACTTACGTCGGAAACTGGCTGGCCAAATATGGCAATCGAGAAAAGCTGATTGTCGCCTCCAAAGTGAGCGGCCCGTCGCGCAATAATGACAACAGTATTCGCCCGAATCAGGCACTGGATCGTAAAAACATTCGTGAAGCGCTGCACGACAGCCTGAAACGTCTGCAAACCGATTATCTGGACCTTTACCAGGTTCACTGGCCGCAGCGCCCTACCAACTGTTTTGGCAAACTCGGCTATAGCTGGAGCGACGCCGCGCCGGTGGTGTCGCTACTGGATACGCTGGATGCGCTGGCCGAGTTCCAGCGGGCGGGCAAAATCCGCTACATTGGCGTCTCGAATGAAACGGCCTTTGGCGTGATGCGTTATCTGCATCTGGCGGATAAGCATGATCTGCCGCGCATTGTCACCATCCAGAACCCTTACAGCCTGGTCAACCGCAGCTTTGAAGTGGGGCTGGCGGAAGTGAGCCAGTATGAAGGCGTCGAACTGCTGGCCTATTCCTGCCTGGGATTTGGCACGCTGACCGGTAAATACCTGAATGGCGCGAAACCTGCCGGTGCGCGCAATACACTGTTTAGCCGCTTTACCCGCTACAGCGGCGAGCAGACGCAAAAAGCCGTGGCGGCGTATGTCGATATCGCCAGACGGCATAACCTTGATCCGGCGCAGATGGCGCTGGCATTCGTTCGTCGTCAACCGTTTGTTGCCAGTACACTGCTGGGCGCCACCACCATGGAACAGCTGAAAACCAACGTCGAGAGTCTGCATCTCGAATTAAGCGAAGAGGTGTTGGCAGAGATTGAAGCGGTGCATCAGGTTTACACCTATCCTGCACCGTAACAGAAGCGCGCCGGAGGAATTCCGGCGCGTTGATTATGCCTGGCGGCGCTGCCAGATCCACAGCGCCGCTATTGCCAGCGCAAACAGACCGCCAAAACCGATACCCACGGCGACAACCGGAATTCCTACCCACACCGCCAGCGAGTAGAGCCCCAGCATCAACAGCATCGCGCTGTTCTCACCGAGGTTCTGTACCGCGATCGCATTACCCGCCCCGACGCTCTTTTTACCGCGCTCCTGCAACAATGCATTCAGCGGCACGACAAAGAAACCGCCCAGCACACCGATCAGCATCAGTAGCGCATAGGCAGGCAACAGCGCGTGTTGCAGAGAGAAAATCAGCACCACGACGCCAATCAGGATCCCTGCTGGCATACAACGCACCACGGTATCCAGCGTGACCAGTCTGGCAGCAGCTCCGGCCCCGGCCACAATACCGATCGCGACCATCGCGTTCAGGTAGGTTGGCGTGGCGTTATCGGTAATGCCTAACGCCACCGGTACCCACAGGACCAGCAGAAAACGCAGCGTGACTCCCGCCCCCCAGAACAGACTGGTGCCCACCAGCGAAAAACGCGTTTCGCCGTTGCGCCACAGTGAAACGCAGGCACAAAAGAAACTGCGTGTCATTTTCATCAGATGCCAGGACTGCCCAGGACGAGCAGCAGCCAGCTTGGGAATAGACAGATTCGCCACCACCGCTCCGGCGTAGGCCAGCGCACAGACAACCAGCGCGGCAATAACATGCCAGTCGGCCAGCACGCCGCCCGCCACCGAGCCAAGCAGGATCGCCGCAATCGTGGATGCTTCCATCAGGCCGTTCGCTTTCACCAGCTTATCGCCGGTCGTCAGTTCCCCCAGAATGCCGTATTTGGCCGGCGAGTAAGCCGCCGCGCCAATCCCCACCAGCGTATAGCCGATAAACGGATTGAAGCCAAAACAGATCGTTGCCGCCCCCAGCAGTTTCAGGCCGTTGGCGAACATCATCACCCGGCCTTTGGCAAAGCTGTCAGCGATCTGCCCCACAAACGGCGCAAACAGGATGTACGCGCCCACAAACACCATTTGCAGAATCGGCTGACTCCAGTCCGGATAGAACTGTTCCTTCAGCAGCGCCAGCGTGGCAAACAACAGGGCGTTATCGCCAAACGCAGAGAGAAACTGCGCCGCGATAACCGACATCATTCCTTTCGACCAGACAGAGGTATTGGTATGTACTGACTCAGGCATTTTGTTTTTCCGGATCATCAACCCAACTTTTCAGCATCACGAAATCCGGCTTACCGCTGCCGAGTAACGGGAGTTGCTTCAGGTAACGGATATCGCGCGGCACCGCCAGTTCTGGCACGCCGTGCGAACGGGCATACTGCTGTAATACATCACGCGTCAGCTCGCTATCGGTGGTAAAGAGCACCAGTGCTTCGCCTTTGCTGGCATCGCTCTTGATCGCCGTCGCGTGCATTTTTTCCGGCGACACGCCGAGCGCCAGTTGCTCAACCATCTCCAGAGAGACCATTTCACCGGCAATTTTCGCAAAGCGTTTGGCGCGTCCCTGAATTTGCACGAATCCTTGCTCATCAAAGCGCACGATATCGCCGGTGTCATACCAGCCGCGCTCCAGTTCCCCGGCGGCGTTTTCCGCCACCGGCACCTCCAGTACGCCCGGTTTTTCCACGCGCAGATAACCGTTCATGATGTTTGGCCCTTTCAACTGCAAACGACCGCCCTCTTCAATACCCGGGATCGCCAGCAGACGCGCGTCCATGCCGGGCAGGATCCGCCCGACGGTACCAGGCTTCGCCGCCATCGGGACGTTAATCGAAACCACGGGCGCACACTCCGTTACGCCATAGCCTTCGAGAATCCGCAGACCAAACTTATCCTGCCAGAGCTGTTTTGTACTCTCCTGGAGTTTCTCCGCTCCCGCCACCACATAGCGCAGACGATAGAAATCATACGGATTGGCAAAACGCGCATAGTTGCCGAGGAACGTGGAGGTACCGAACAGCACCGTGCAGTTCCGGTCATAAACCAGTTCCGGCACAATGCGGTAATGCAGCGGGCTGGGATAGAGGAACACGTCAGCGCCGGTGAGCAGCGGCGTAAAAAGCCCTACCGTCAGACCGAACGAGTGAAACAGCGGCAGTGCCGACATAAAACGGTCATTGGCGGTGAAGTCAGCAATGGTTTTTATCTGCTCGACGTTAGCCAGCAGGCTTTTGTGGCTATGCACCACCCCCTTGGGATGACCTTCGGAACCCGAGGTAAAGAGGATCACCGCCGCCTCTTCCGGCTGCTGCTTGACCTGCGCCCGATGCGGCATCAGCAGGTGCGCAAAGATCCACAGTTTGTCCGCCGTGGTCACATCGGCTTTGAGATCTTCCAGATAGACCCAGCGAACCTGCGTCAGTTGCTCCGGCAGGTGCCAGAGTTTGCCTTTATCCAGGAACTGGCGGGAGGTAAAAATGGTTTTGATTTCCGCAGCGGTGATAGCGCTGGTCAGCCCTTTGACGCCCGCCGTGTAGTTCATCATTGCCGGGATACGACGGCGAGACACCGCGCCGAAAATCACCGCCGCGCTGATCGCGGCATTGGGCAACATCAGGCCAATTTTTTCGCCTTCCGCGCTATATTTTTCCAGAATACGCCCGACAAAAAGCGTCTTAGTGAGCAACTGTCGGTAGCTGTCCGGCTTGAAGTTGATGTCTTCGATACAGTGCTTGCCCGCGCCATAACGGTACATCGCCGCCAGCAGCGATTCATACAGCGTTTCGCGCGGACGCACCGCCATCCGTGCTTCCATCATTTTCTGATGCAGCATTTCACCGGCGATTTTACGGCGATCGCGCGCGCGCGGCGCATCGGGCATAGGCAGATGAGTGGGTGGTAAAACATGCAGGTGGATCCGCGGGAAGAATCGGCGTTTCACCAGCCCTTTCAGGCGGCTGAAATGGGTGAGTTCTGCACCTTCAATCCGTACCGGTACCAGCGTCGCGCCAGATTTCGCGGCGACAAATCCGGCGCCGTCGTAAATTTTCATCAGCGAGCCGCTCACCGAAATGCGCCCCTCCGGGAAAATCACCACCGGGCGACCCTGCTCAATCAGTCGAACCAGATGTTTAATCGCCATCGGCTTCGTTGGGTCGAGCGGCACAAAATCGATCAGCGAGGTTAACCAGCGCATGTACCACTGTTGACTAATCGAGGTGTAAACCGCAAACACCGGACGTACCGGTAGAAATAGCGCCAGCAGAATGCCGTCGATAAACGAGACATGGTTGGGGGTGATTAAGACGCGTTCTCCCCGCAACGCCTGCATATCCCCCGTCACGCGTACCCGATAGAGCACGCGGCACAGGTTACGGAAAAAGCTAAATAACATTTCAACTCCCTTTGCGCACGATTCGGTAAAATAATGGTGGCAGATTACACGAACAAGGCAACAGGAGCGACAGTAAACTCGGGGCGAAAAAAAACCTGCGCATCCGCGCAGGTTGGTGCAAGAGACAAGGTACGAAGAGCGTACCGAATAATCTCACCAATCAATACCTCTGGGATCTTGATTGTGGTCTGTGCATGACCGCTTCGCCAGCGAGAAAACGCAAAGGAATGAAGGGAAATGCAACCAGTTGTGTAAATTCTCGCTTACTGTTACAGATTGCCGAAACAGTAAAAAAAAACCTGCGCGACTGCGCAGGTTGGTGTAATTCGTGTGCTCAACCCGAAAGTTGACTTCACCTATCAATACCTCTGGGATCTCAACTTTATCAAGCAGCCAGGAAGCGTCGCCAGCGAACAATCGCAACAGCCCTTCGCAAAGTGTAACTAATGGTTTGCATCATTCGATTTTTGGCGTAATTCCAAGGATTTTGCTCACATTTGCCGCGTCGCAACAGGCAATCTGCTTGAACCAGCAGCCGTTTTCCGTAACACTGACAGAATGTAAGCGTTTACCCACAATAGGTACTGTCATGGCGACCATAAAGGATGTAGCCCGACTGGCTGGTGTATCAGTCGCCACCGTTTCCCGCGTCATCAATGATTCCCCCAAAGCCAGCGAGGCGTCGCGCCTGGCGGTGGCCAGTGCGATGGAGTCGCTCAGCTACCATCCCAATGCGAATGCGCGCGCGCTCGCGCAGCAGTCCACCGAAACGATTGGTCTGGTGGTTGGCGATGTTTCTGACCCTTTTTTCGGCGCGATGGTGAAAGCCGTCGAGCAGGTCTCCTATAACACCGGCAATTTTTTACTGATTGGCAACGGCTACCATAATGAAAAAAAAGAGCGTCAGGCAATCGAGCAGCTTATTCGTCACCGCTGCGCGGCGCTCGTCGTTCACGCCAAGATGATCCCGGATGCCGACCTGGCATCATTAATGAAGCAAATGCCCGGCATGGTGCTAATCAACCGGATCCTGCCCGGTTTCGAACAGCGCTGTGTGGCGCTGGATGACCGCTACGGCGCCTGGCTGGCGACCCGTCATCTGATCCAACAGGGCCACACGCGCATTGGCTACCTTTGCTCGAATCACTCTATTTCGGATGCGGAAGATCGTCTCAAAGGCTATTACGATGCCCTTGAAGAGAGCCATCTCCCGGTCAACGATCGCCTTGTGACGTTTGGCGAACCGGACGAAAGCGGCGGTGAGCAGGCGATGACCGAACTGTTAGGCCGCGGCAGAAACTTCACCGCGGTGGCCTGTTATAACGACTCCATGGCCGCTGGCGCGATGGGCGTGCTAAATGATAATGGTGTGGACGTCCCGGCAGAGATCTCGCTGATAGGCTTTGATGACGTGCTGGTTTCGCGCTACGTTCGTCCGCGCCTGACCACCGTGCGTTATCCTGTCGTGACAATGGCGACACAGGCCGCAGAACTGGCGCTCGCGCTGGCGGAAAAGCGCCCGCTACCGGATGTCACCCATGTTTTCAGCCCTACCCTGGTCCGTCGCCATTCCGTGACGACGCCAGCGGAGCCGGGCAATGCGTCATCAAACGAGTAATCAGGATCGCGTCATGATAACAATGCTGGATGTTTCCCGTCGTGCCGGTGTCTCGAAAGCCACCGTTTCTCGTGTGCTGAACGGCACCGGTCAGGTCAAAGAAAGTACGCGTCAGAAAGTGTTTAAGGCGATGCAGGCGCTGGATTATCGTCCGAACTTTCTGGCCCGCTCGCTGGCGAACCGAACCAGCAACAGCATTGGGCTGGTTGTGTCGACCTTTGATGGCTTCTACTTTGGCCGCCTGCTACAGCAGGCCTCGCGGCAGACTGAATCTCACGGCAAGCAGTTGATTGTGACCGATGGTCACGATACGCCGGAGCGCGAACAAGAAGCGGTGCAGATGCTGGCCGATCGACAGTGCGACGCCATCATTCTCTACACCCGTTACATGAGCGAAAAAGCGATCCTCGCGCTGGCGGATTCGATCACGATGCCGTTGATTATCATTAACCGCGATGTCAGCCTGGCCCGCGAACGCGCCATCTTTTTTGAACAGGAAGACGCGGCATTTCAGGCGGTGGATTACCTGATTTCGCAAGGACATCGCGAGATAGCCTGTATTACCGTACCGGGACACACCCCGACCGGGAAGTCGCGTCTGATGGGCTATCGCAAGGCACTGGAAAAAAACGGTATCGACTGGGATCCGGCGAAGGTGAAATATGGTGATTCCAGCATGACGCGCGGCTATGACGCCTGTAATGAACTGTTGCAGGAAGGGGTAACGTTCAGCGCCCTGTTTGCCTGTAACGACGACATGGCGCTGGGTGCGTCGAAAGCCCTGCACCAGGCCGGGCTTAACATTCCGCAGGATGTGTCGCTGTTTGGGTTTGACGATGCGCCGAGTGCAAAATGGCTTGAACCGGGATTGTCGACGGTTTATCTCCCCATCGACACGATGATCACCACAGCCATCGATCAGGCGATCCGCATGGTCAATGGCGAAGAAATTGAACCGATCCCGCCCTTTACCGGCACGCTGGTGTTGCGTGATTCGGTCACCACCGGGCCGTATTTTAAGGCATAAATCGTAACGCTATCTGCGCGATGCAAGGCCTGATGGCGCTTCGCTTATCAGGCCTGCAGACGACGGTAACTCCGCAGATCGGATAAGCCGCCGCCCGACAAGAAATCAAAACACTTCCAGCGCCAACAGCTCTTCAATGGTCTGGCGACGGCGAATCAGTCGCGCCTGACCGTTGTCAAATAATACTTCCGGCAGCAGCGGACGGCTATTGTAGTTCGACGACATTGAGGCGCCGTAGGCGCCGGTATCATGCAACACCAGATAATCGCCCGGCACCACCGCTGGCAGCGCGCGGGTTTCCACCTTGCCGCCCTCCTGCTGGGTAAAGACGTCGCCGGATTCACACAGCGGTCCTGCGACGACCGTGTCGACCCGCGGCGCGTTCTCCAGTGAACGACCATCCGCCGCCAGCGCGGTAATATGGTGATAACTGCCATACATTGCCGGGCGCATCAGATCGTTAAAGCCCGCATCCACCAGCACAAAATGACGACTGCCCATCTGCTTCACGCTGCGAACCTGAGTGACCAGCACGCCTGACTGAGCGACGAGAAAACGTCCTGGCTCAATTTCCAGCTTTACGTGATGCCCCAGATGACGGGCGATCTGCTCGCGCGCGGCATTCCACAGACCAAAGTAATGCCGGGTATCCACCGCCTCATCGTCATCGTGATAAGGGATCGACAGACCGCCGCCGGCGGAGATCGCCTCCAGATCCTGGCCGAAATCCACCACCTGACGCACCATCGCGCCGCACACTTGCTCCAGATGACCATAGTCAACACCTGAACCAATATGCATGTGGATACCCACCAGCTTCAGTTGATGGCGCTGCATCACCGCCAGCGCCTGCGGCAAATCGGTATGCCAGATACCGTGTTTGCTGTTTTCGCCGCCGGTATTGGTTTTCTGGCTGTGGCCGTGACCAAAGCCCGGATTAACGCGCAGCCAGACGCGATGGCCCGGAGAGACCTGTCCAAGCTGATCGAGCATATCAACGGAACCGGCGTTGACCGGAATGCGTAATTCGCTGACGCGGGCCAGGGTGGCGTTATCAATCACATCGGCAGTAAATACGATGTCATCCGGATGCGTTTGCGGATCATATCCCGCCGCCAGCGCACGCTCAATTTCGCCTAACGATACGGAGTCCACTTTGACGCCCTGTTCACGCATTAAGCGCAGAATATGAATATTGGAACAGGCCTTCTGCGCGAAGCGCACCACATCAAACTGTTGCAGTGCCGCAATCTGACGACGGATGATCTGCGCGTCGTAAACCCAGACCGGGCAACCAAATTCGGCTGGCAACCTGAGCAGGTTTTCTGCGGTGAGATCGGTATCGGTGCAATACAGTGAATGAGGCATAACAGGCTCCGGACATGACGTTTTTTATGATTACGCCACAGTACGAAGAGAATAAAAAATATCGTTTTATACCGACTTTATGCAAAAATGATATGGTTTTAATCCTGCGAGGTGATGATGGCTGCCGTTAACTTACGTCATATTGAAATCTTTCATGCGGTCATGACCGCCGGAAACCTGACCGAAGCCGCGCGGTTGCTGCATACGTCACAGCCCACCGTCAGCCGTGAACTGGCGCGCTTTGAAAAAGTGCTGGGATTAACGTTGTTCGAACGTACGCGCGGTCGCCTGCATCCGACGGTTCAGGGGTTGCGTCTGTTCGAAGAAGTCCAGCGATCCTGGTACGGGCTGGACAGGATCGTCAGCGCAGCGGAAAGCCTGCGGGAGTTTCGCCAGGGGGAACTGTCGATAGTCTGCCTGCCGGTCTTTTCGCAGTCGCTGCTGCCCACGTTGATTCAGCCGTTTCTCGCCCGCTATCCGGACGTCAGCCTGAATATTGTCCCGCAGGAGTCACCGCTGCTTGAAGAGTGGCTTTCTGCCCAGCGCCACGATCTGGGGTTGACGGAAACACTGCACACGCCTGCCGGTACTGAACGTACGGAGCTCTTCTCGCTTGATGAAGTCTGCGTGCTGCCGCCGGGGCATCCGCTGGCGGAAAAGTCAGTATTAACGCCGCAGGATTTTCAGGGGGAGAACTACATCAGCCTGTCGCGCACGGACAGTTACCGGCAACTGCTGGACACCCTGTTTAATGAGCACGACGTTAAACGGCGGATGGTGGTGGAGACTCACAGCGCGGCGTCAGTGTGCGCCATGGTGCGCGCCGGAGCCGGTCTTTCGGTGGTAAACCCGTTCACCGCTCTGGATTATGCGGCGAGTGGCGTGGTGGTGCGCCGTTTCAGTATTTCCGTGCCGTTTACCGTCAGCCTGGTGCGTCCCATCCACCGACCCGCCTCCGCGCTGGTCGAGGCCTTCAGCCATCATCTGCAAACCCGCCATCACCTCCTGGTGACAGCGCTGGAGCAGATCCTCGGGCCGGTTACGACAGCATAAACGTCACGGCGTCTGCGGCATGGATCGCGGCGGTGTCAAACACCGGGATCGGGCTACGCTCCACCGGCACCAACAGACCAATCTCCGTGCAGCCAAAAATGACGCCCTCAGCCCCCTGTGCCGCCAGGGCTTCAATCACTTCCACATAGTACTGACGTGACGCTTCGGTAAACTGTCCGAGGCAAAGCTCATCAAAGATGACCTGGTTGATCGTCGCCCGCGCATCCGCATCGGGTATCAGGCACTCAATGGCAAACTGCTGTTCCAGGCGGCCGCGATAAAAATCCTGCTCCATCGTGTAACGCGTTCCCAACAGCGCAACCCGGCGCATTCCCTGCGCGGAGATGACGCGCCCGGTCGCATCAGCAATGTGTAAAAAAGGCAGCGAGCAGCGCGATTCAATGGCCTCCGCCACGTTGTGCATCGTGTTGGTACATAAGACGATCCCTTCCGCCCCCGCCTGCTGCAGCCCGATCGCGGCCTGCGCAAGAATGTCTCCGGCTTTATCCCACTCACCGCGACTCTGGCACGCTTCGATCTCGTGGAAGTCAACGCTGTGCAACAGCAGACTCGCAGAATGAAGCCCACCCAGTTGTTGTTTGATCCCTTCGTTAATTAACCGGTAGTACGGGATGGTCGATTCCCAACTCATCCCGCCTAACAAGCCGATCGTCTTCATTACCTGCTCCTTCATCAGTGATTTACAGCAGTGAAGCAAACTTGTGATCAAGTTTCCAGTTCATTTGATCTCCCATTTTCTTTGCCACGCACCTGAGTTAGCTTTAATGAAACATTGTTTCAAACAATAGGATCCCACATGTTTGTTTTCCATAACGAGACGACGCTTGACGATCTGGGTAATGGCGTCACTCGCCGTATCCTCGCGCATAACGGCAAACTGATGGCTGTCGAGGTTAACTTTGAGCAAGGGGCGATTGGCCCGCTGCATCACCATCCACATGAACAACTGACCTACGTGTTATCCGGTGAATTTGAATTTACTATCGGTGACGAGAAGCAGGTGGTACGCGCGGGGGATACGTTGTATAAGCAGCCAAATATCGTTCACGGCTGTGTCTGCCTGAAGCCGGGAACACTGCTGGATACCTTTACGCCGGTTCGCGAAGATTTTCTCAACGCCTGATTTCATCAATAAAAAAACCCTGCGCGAAGGCAGGGTTTTGTCAGCAAGCGGGCGCGAATTAACGTGCCAGCCAACCACCGTCAACCGCCACGGTATAGCCGTTGATGTAATCAGATGCGCTGGAGGCCAGGAAGACCACCGGCCCCATCAGATCGCTCGGCAGACCCCAACGTCCTGCCGGGATACGGTCGAGGATTTCAGCGCTACGCTGCTCATCGGCGCGCAGTTGCTGGGTATTGTTGGTCGCCATGTAACCCGGTGCAATCGCGTTGACGTTGATGTTGTGCTTCGCCCACTCGTTCGCCATCAGACGGGTCACCCCCATTACGCCACTTTTGGAAGCCGTGTAAGACGGGACGCGGATACCGCCCTGGAAGGAGAGCATGGAGGCGATATTGATGATTTTGCCGCCGTTACCCTGTGCGATGAAGTGTTTGGCCGCCGCCTGCGACATAAAGAACACGCTCTTGATGTTCAGGTTCATCACGTCATCCCAGTCTTTTTCGCTGAAATTGATCGCGTCTTCGCGGCGGATCAGACCCGCGTTGTTGACCAGAATATCGATATGGCCGAACTCAGCAACCGCACGCTCCAGCAGTGCCGGGATCGCGTCGATCTGACGCAGATCGGCGGTCAGACTCAAAAAACGACGGCCCAGAGCGGTCACACGCTCGATGGTTTCGGTCGGTTCAACGATGTTAATCCCGACGATATCGCAGCCCGCTTCCGCCAGACCGAGCGCCATGCCCTGGCCCAGACCGGTATCACAACCGGTCACGACAGCGACTTTACCTTCGAGAGAGAATGCATTCAAAATCATTGTAAATCCTTAGTTTTTCATACCTGTCACGGACAGGCGTTATGAGCGCCCGCGACTAACGCAGATCTTTCACCGCAACGTGGTCCATATCATCAAAGACCTGGTTTTCACCGACCATGCCCCAGATGAAGGTATAGGCTTTGGTGCCCACCCCGGAATGGATCGACCAGCTTGGCGAAATGACGGCCTGCTCGTTATGCATAACGATATGACGCGTTTCCTGAGGCTGCCCCATCATATGGAAGACACAGGTGTCTTCTTCCATATTGAAATAGAAGTACACTTCCATACGGCGTTCATGGGTGTGGCACGGCATGGTGTTCCACAGGTTGCCCGGTGCCAGTTCGGTAAGGCCCATACTCAGTTGGCAGGTTTCCAGTACATCCGGCACGAAATATTTATTGATGGTGCGACGGTTGCTGGTGAGATTGTCACCTAATGTCACAGGCGCGACATCAGCAGGCGTCACTTTTTTGGTGGGATACGTGGTATGCGCCGGTGCGCAGTTATAATAGAACTTGGCTGGCGTTGCGCTATCGACGCTGGCGAAAACCACTTCTTTCGCCCCTTTGCCAACATACAGCGCATCGCGGTGGCCGATCTCATAGCATTGGCCGTCGACGGTGATAGTGCCCGCGCCGCCGATGTTGATCACACCCAGTTCTCGACGTTCCAGAAAATAGGTTACGCCAAGCTGTTTACCGACTTCACCGCCAACGGAGACCGTTTTTGCCACCGGCATAATGCCACCGACGATGATGCGGTCAATGTGGCTATAAACCATCGTGTATTCGTCAGCCACGAACACTTTCTCAACCAAAAACTCCTTGCGTAGCCCCTGGGTATCCAGTGTTTTGGCGTGCGCGCTGTGAATACTTTGTCTTACGTCCACATTTACCTCCAGTGATGTACTGAGCGGGAATCCCTCAACGGAGAGCGAAACGCTGTTCCGTTTTACGTTATGCGCCCATGATAGTCTTCCGGGGATCCGTTTTCAATTACAAATAAAACATCGTTTCACTTTTTCTGCATCTTATTATCAAAAGTGTAATTCCGATCACGATCGATTCATTCCGTGATTAAGAGCAGGAGGAAAATGGTATAGAAAAACAAGGAAATAGGCGTTACCCCTGAGTTTTCGACGCCCTGACTTGCGGGTAAACGGCTGTCAGTTCATTCGCTTAACGCGAAAATCAGAAGGAAGGAGAAACAAAACGCAGCCATGCCGCCACGATTATCGTGCGGCATAACGGGGGGAGTGAAGAGGAGAAAAAAGAGTCGTTAATCGCGCTCAATGGCTAACGCCACGCCTTGCCCGCCGCCAATGCACAGCGTTGCCAGACCTTTGCGGGCATTACGTTTGACCATTTCGTGAACCAGAGAAACCAGAATACGACAGCCGGAAGCGCCAATCGGGTGGCCAAGGGCAATCGCGCCGCCGTTGACGTTCACCCGTCGCTCGTCCCATTCCAGCATTTTGCCGACCGAAAGAGCCTGGGCGGCAAACGCCTCATTTGCTTCAATGAGATCCACATCGGCCAGTTGCCAGCCGACCCGCTCCAGACAACGGCGAGTGGCATACACGGGGGCGATCCCCATCAACGCAGGATCCACGCCGACGCTGGCAAAGGCGCGGATGCGCGCCAGCACAGGCAGGTTCAACTCCAGCGCTTTGGACTCGCTCATCATCATTACCGCTGCCGCGCCATCGTTTATAGAAGAGGCATTGCCGGCGGTTACCGACCGCTGCAGTTCAAACGCCGGATCCAGACGCGCCAGGCCTTCTGCGCTGGCATCCGTACGCGGCTGCTCATCGGTATCAATGATCACGGTTTGCCCATTACGCTGGGTGGTGACCGGGACGATTTCCGCTTTAAAGCGACCAGCATCGATGGCCGCGCGTGCCTTTTGCTGTGAACTGAGCGCATACGCATCCTGCAGTTCCCGGCTGATGCCATATTCACGCGCCAGATTCTCTGCGGTCACACCCATATGGTAATCATTGAAGGCATCCCACAGGCCGTCGTGTACCAGGCTGTCGACGAGCTGGCTGTTGCCCAGTTGCGCGCCGGTTCGGCTGTCGGTGAGTACATGTGGCGCACGGCTCATGTTCTCTTGCCCACCGGCAATCACAATATCCGCTTCACCGCACTGGATCGCCTGCGTGGCAAGATGCAGCGCTTTCAGCCCCGAGCCGCAGACGTCGTTAATGGTGATAGCAGAAACCGTGTTCGGTAATCCCCCTTTGATCGCTGACTGACGCGCCGGGTTTTGTCCCGCCCCCGCCGTCAACACCTGTCCGAGGATCACTTCATCAACGGCATGCGCATTCACGCCGCTGCCTTCAATCAACGCTTTGACCACCATACTGCCCAGTTCAACGGCAGAATGACGCGCCAGCGTCCCCTGAAAACAACCAATTGGCGTACGCAACGCCCCGACGATCACCACCTCTTTCATTACGACCTCAGCGCAAAATAACACCGCAATAGTAGAGGATTGTTAAAAATAGTTATCCTGATTGTTTAAGAAAGGTGAGTTTTATCACAAAGGAAATCGTTATCACGCCTCTCAGCCCGGGACACTGCCTTGCTGTAAATGGTATCTCAGCCAACTCCCTGCCACACCGGGCGGGGATTTTTTGTTCCAGAGCAGATCGATGGCGATCGCTTTCGGCCATCCCGGGACAGCCAGTTGCACCAGCGGTTTTTCCGCCGCGAACTCCTCCACCAGTGCACACGGAAGCGCGCACCAGCCAAACCCCTGTACCGCCATACTCAACAACAACAAATAGTTCGGCGCAGACCAGACCGGGCCGCGGGCAAGCTGGGCACCATGGTCGATATAGGTGTTAAGGCGCAATTCACGCCAGGTATGCAGTTGATCCCATTGCAGTTTCTTCTCTTTCGCCAGCGGATGGGACGCGGCAACGTAAAGTCCCATCCACGTTTGCATCGGCAAGCGCGTCACACCGATATCGGTGGGATAGTGGTCTCTGGCTTCAATCAAACCAACCTGCGCCCGCTCTTTTTGCAGCAGATCGATAACGTCCACATCCTCACCAATCAGACATTCAAATTCGGTATGTGGAAACTGGCGATCAAACTGCACCATCAGTTCCTCCAGCACGTCGGGGTGTAACGTGTCGGAGAGCACAAACGTCAGACGCGCTTCGGTTTCGCCAGCCAGCGAAAGCGCCACCTCATCGAGACGTTCGCTGGCCGACAGAATCGCCTGAACGTAACCAAGTACTTTCTTGCCTTCTTCCGTTAGCACCGGCTGACGCGAAGAGCGGTCAAAAAGCGAAACGCCAAGATCGGCTTCAAGGTGAGCGATCGCCGTGCTAATGGTGGACTGACTTTTCCGCAGTCTGCGTGCCGCCGCCGAGAAAGAGCCACAGGAAACGGTCTCGACAAATGCGGTTAAGGCTTCAGGTGAGTAACGCATGAACTATCTACTTTATCGATGGATACTATCTTTTAGATATCACATAAAACGATAAAATTCCCCCTATTCCGTTATCCGGGCGTTTTCAAGAAAGGTAAGTTATGCAACACAATGCAGTTCAACGTCGTTCATTACTGGAGCGTGTCTTTCACGCCGTCTGTTTTGAAGGGATCGCTACGGCGATCCTGGCTCCCACCACGGCCTGGTTGATGCAACGATCGGTGCTGGAAATGGGCGGACTGACGATCCTGCTGGCGACCACGGCGATGATCTGGAACATCATCTACAACGCGCTGTTTGACCGTTTCTGGCCTTCACATCTGGTGACACGAACGGCGAAAGTGCGTGCGTTTCACGCGCTGGGGTTTGAAAGCGGCTTTATCGTCATCGGCGTGAGTATCGTGGCGTATGTACTGAACGTTAGCCTGATACAGGCCTTTACGCTGGAGATCGGCTTCTTCCTGTTCTTCCTGCCCTACACCATGTTCTATAACTGGGCTTATGACACGTTGCGCGTACGCTTTGTGAGGCGTCGCGAACCGCGCGTGACTGCCTGATAACTCACACTTTTGCCGGAATCCACGCGGTTCCGGCAAAACCTGTTGCCCCCCTTCTCCCGTTCAGTCCTCACGCCCACCCGCTCATTTATGGTAAATTGCGCTTCTTTTTGTTTATTTTATAGTTGATACGTTCAAGAAATGTCTAAAATTTGGTCAAAAGAAGAGACGCTCTGGAGCTTTGCGTTATATGGAACTGCCGTGGGCGCAGGAACCCTGTTTCTCCCCATCCAGCTAGGCTCCGCGGGCGCGATTGTCCTGTTTGTCACCGCTCTGGTCGCCTGGCCTCTCACATACTGGCCGCATAAAGCGTTATGTCAGTTCATTCTCTCGTCGAAAACCTCTGCGGGAGAAGGGATCACCGGTGCAGTGACGCACTATTACGGTAAGAAGATCGGCAGCCTGATTACCACGCTGTACTTTATTGCCTTTTTCGTGGTGGTTCTGATTTATGCCGTCGCCATCACCAACTCCCTGACAGAACAGCTCGCCCGCTATCTTGAGATTAGCCTCGGCATCCGCATGGGAGTCAGCCTTGGCGTGGTATTGATCCTGAACCTGATTTTCCTGATGGGCCGCCATGCGACCATACGAGTGATGGGCTTTTTGGTGTTCCCGCTGATCGCTTACTTCCTGTTTCTCTCGCTATATCTGACCGGCAGTTGGCAACCCTCTTTGCTTACCGGACAAATGGCGTTCGATCAGCACACGCTGCATCAGGTATGGATATCAATTCCGGTGATGGTTTTTGCTTTTAGCCATACGCCTATTATCTCTACGTTTGCCATCGACAGACGTGAGAAATATGGTGAGCTGGCCATGGGTAAATGCAAAAAAATCATGAAGGTAGCGTATCTTATCATCTGCTTAAGCGTGCTGTTCTTCGTCTTTAGCTGCCTGCTGTCGATTCCGCCATCGTACATCGAAGCCGCTAAAAATGAAGGTGTCACCATTCTTTCGGCCTTATCCATGATGCCTGCCGCCCCGGCGTGGCTCTCGATTTCAGGTATCATCGTCGCCGTGGTGGCGATGTCGAAATCCTTTCTCGGCACCTACTTTGGCGTCATCGAAGGGGCAACCGAGGTGGTCAAAACTGGTCTGCAACAGGTTGGGGTGAAGAAAAGCCGGGCCTTTAACCGCGCCCTGTCGATCATGATGGTATCGACCATCACCTTTATTATCTGCTGCATCAATCCGAATGCGATCTCGATGATTTACGCCATCAGCGGGCCGCTCATTGCCATGATTTTGTTCATTATGCCGACCCTGTCGACATACCTGATCCCGGCGTTAAAACCGCACCGCTCGTTCGGCAATCTGGTCACCCTGATTGTCGGCCTGCTGTGCGTGTCCGTGATGTTCCTTGGCTAATACTGGCGTAAACGGCTCGTCCGGGCCGTTTACTCACTACTACGGCATAATAACGAAGGGGCGCCAACCGTCGTAAAGGCCCACCCTTCCCGATAGCGTTTAATCGATAGCGAGAAAGAAGCGCGCTCAGTGAGATAAAGCGCAGGCAACGAACGGTATCCTTTGTTCACCTCTAAATTGTCGCTCGGAAACCGCACGAGGTTATTGGTGCTGATAATATAGTTGTCACGAACCTTATAATAGGTGAAATACACAATCCGGCTAATTTTAAACTTTTTATTTTGCGGCGTATGCAAATCACCGGTAATGGTGACGATCCCCTGATTATTTTGCATTTGATAGGCTACATCCCCCCGAAACTCCTCATTATTAATTTCCCATACCACACGCCCCTCGCAATCAATATTATTTTTGCTTTTATGTGCATACCAGAACCCCACACCGGCCAGGGTTACTATTACCACCAATACAATGAAGATAACTATTTTAGTTTTTATCATTAATTGAATACCAGGTCGTACATTTTGTTAGAGGATGTTCCCTTATATCCAACTGACAAGCAATTGCCGCAATATTCTTCGCGCTGCTCATTCCCGAGAGATAGACATAGTTATGATTCTGACAGATATCCGGGTGTCTCGTCAGGAATACCGTATAGCGAGTATTAAAGGTACTTTTGCTTTTCATTAACAGGGTACAGGATGAAAAGGAGACAGAGTCAACAATGGCATAGGAAGAGAACAGCGATTCGGCCGTCGGATATAAAAAGCCAAAAGAAACGCTGACACCGATCAGCAATGCCGACAGTAAAATAGCCCCCATCTTTAGTGTTGTTCTTGAAGGCCGTAATTTAAGCGCTACCGCTGTCAGAGCAGGCCATACAGGCTCCTCCGTGCTCTCGCCCTCTTCCACATTTTCAACCGATTCCGTCTCCGTACGTTGAATCTCTGCGGTGATCATCATACCCCGCCGGGCAACGGTTCTAATCAGGTCGCGCGGCAACCCAACCTCCGATAATGCATTTCTGAGCATGAGCACCGTCTGATATAACGTATTGACGGAGGTGATAGTGTTTTTATCACCCCAACCAATCTTTACAAGCTGGGCTTGCGGAATAACAACCCCACAATTTGTAAGGAGATATAAAAGGATGAAACTCGCAGGGTTTTGAAGAATGACAGTTTTTTGCGTATTTTTATTCGTCAGACTTCTGTCACCCGGGTGAAAGTCAACCAGGTTATTAATTGTGTATACTGTAGTGTGTGTGTACTTCTCAAACACTGTGTGCGTTCTCGCATTTACATGATGAATGTCATGCTACAAAAATCTTATACAGAGATCACTAAATATATAATAGATATGTTTGGACGCTCATAACCTACAAACAAAAATTCTTATAAATCAATACACTTCAATCTGAAAAAGATCAGGTGTTCTTAATTAAGACCATTTTAGGTGCGTTATCACTCAGCACTCATTATTATAGTTTCACGTTTAAAAAGCGGACAAACAGATAAATAGCATTACTTAATAAAAGACAATAGCATTGTTACAATTTTTTCAGAGAATTTAACATAAGATCAACTTTTTGCCATTAATGCCATTTAGCGATAAAACTTAAACATTTTTGCAATATAGATTTTCCTGGTGGTTGTTACAAAATTCCTGGAGGCTTTTTTTCATGCTTCCTCAACGGAACAATGACCCCGCCAGAAACCTGAATTGATACAGAGGTAAACCCCTTAAAAAATTCGTGATTAAGAATAATAGCAATAAATAAAATTTCGGATTTCCTCTCTATCAAAGTTGCATTTTGTAGAGTATTGACATGTTTTAAAACGGATGAAATTATGAAATCATCTACGGATAGGGAGGCTCTCAATATGGGGCTGGACGTTAAATTAAAGAATTTGACATGCAGCAGTTGTACCTTGCATTGTAAAATAATGCCCGAAAAATCACCCCGCTTACAGTATTGCGCCAATGCCTGTTTTTGCATGTGGCCAGAAGAAAGCATTTATTTTAATAAAGGGGTCATTGAAGGTATTTTAAATCACAATCACAACGCCAGACTTAGTGGTTATATTTTTGTGGATTTCTCTATTAGCTTTTTACGCCTGTTTTTGGATAAAGAGTGGATAGAATATCTCGCAAGCACCCGCATGGGCATTATTTTGATCAGCGATCGCAACATGCAGTCGCTCGCCAACTACTGGCGCAAAAATCATCCTGCTGTTTCCGCTATCATTTACCATGATGACGGACTGGATGTCGCCAATGAGAAGATCAGGCAGGTGTTTATCGGACGGCATTTGTCGTTCACCAAGGGGAATACGTTGACGCAGATGGAGTTCACCATTCTGGGCCACATGGTTGCAGGCAGTAATCCGCACCAGATCGCTCAACTGTTGAACATGGATATCCGCAGCATCTACGCCTACAAGCAACGAATTGAAAAAAGAATGGGTGGACGAATCAATTCGTTGTTTATTCACTCTCATGCGGTTTCTGGCGATAAGTCGTCTTATCCGCTGTTGCTCAAAGAGATGGATGGTACAGCAGTGCATTTGCAAAGACGCAGATGAGTCCGACAACAGGGAACGAAATGGACAAGGATTATAAAGTGGGATACTACGAAGAAGAAACGCGCGCGCTGAGTGCAGTACTGTTATCACTGTTTACGGCCCGTGCCGAGATAGCTTTCGGTGAGCTGGAGTGCTCTCTGCAAAAACTCGCCTTCCCGCCTGCTGTTCGCAGGTTGTGTGAAGAGGCGTTGCAAAGTCATAGTGAAGACGAAGCCGATCGGACGAATGCCCGGGCGGTTTGCTGCCTGCTGCATGCACTGGAATCGATCAGTGGCTATAAGCACGTTGAGCGCTATATTGCCCAACGGAATCAGGCGGTCGTGTATTGCTAAGACACCGAGTCGGGACAGCGTTCCCGACTATTTTATATAGGAGTCCAGAACTTTCAGTACCACGTCCAGATCTTCTTCCCGCTTCTCTTCATCACTCTGATGGACGATATGCTCGGTCAGATGCCCTTTAATCACTTCTCGCATTAAACCATTCACGGCTCCGCGTATTGCGGCGATCTGTTGCAACACAGCGGCGCACTCATGGGGTTCATCGAGCATTTTTTTCAGCGCAACCACCTGCCCCTGAATTTTGCTGGTTCGGGCTTTAAGCTTCTGTTTATCCCGGATTGTGTGTGACATCGCAACACCTCCTTAACATAAAACGTGGTGAATTATAGCATTACGCATCTACTGGGGGGTAGTATTTAGTACTGGGGGGGAGTAGAATCGGGCGAAGACAAGCAACTAAGAATCATTATCATGGGTGAATTTTCAACACTTCTTCAGCAAGGCAACGCGTGGTTTTTCATTCCCAGCGCGATTCTTCTCGGCGTGCTGCATGGACTGGAACCCGGTCACTCGAAAACGATGATGGCAGCATTTATCATCGCCATTAAAGGAACCATTAAGCAGGCGGTGATGCTGGGACTGGCGGCAACGCTCTCCCATACCGCCGTGGTCTGGCTGATCGCCCTCGGTGGCATGTACATCAGTCGGGCGTTTACCGCAGAATCTGTGGAGCCCTGGCTGCAACTGATTTCCGCGTTTATTATTCTGGGCACCGCAACCTGGATGTTCTGGCGGACATGGCAGGGTGAGCGAAACTGGCTCACCGCCACGCAGCATGATCACCACCATGACCACCATGATCATGCGCATCACGATCATCATGACCACCACGAACACCACGAACACCACGAACACCACGATCACGACCATCATCATGACCACTGCGATCTGGCGGGACTGACTGAGGGGTCGAAAGCATATCAGGATGCCCATGAACGCGCGCATGCCAGCGATATTCAACGCCGCTTTCACGACAAAGAGGTGACCAATGGGCAAATCTTATTGTTCGGTCTGACCGGCGGACTGATCCCCTGTCCAGCCGCGATTACCGTACTGCTGATTTGTATCCAGTTAAAGGCCTTCACGCTCGGCGCAACAATGGTGCTCTGCTTTAGCCTGGGGCTGGCGATTACGCTGGTGGCCGTCGGCGTGGGCGCAGCAGTCAGCGTCCATCAGGTCGCTAAACGCTGGAGTGGATTCAATGCTCTGGCAAGAAAAGCGCCTTATTTTTCCAGCCTGCTGATCGGTCTGGTCGGTCTGTATATGGGAATTCATGGCTACATGGGGATTGCTCACACCTCCTGAACACATATTTCTGACGCACAGCGCCTGCCGCTGTGCTCACTTCCCTTTCCAAAAAACCATCCATTTAGTTGCGAGTTGCAACTATTTTCTCGATAAATATTTCCTTGCATCACCATAAGGCACACCACGTTGGGCTGAAAATCCCTTGTCAGTGACCATTTTCAGGGCTGGTTCTTCCTGTTTATTGCGATGAAAATGAGGAAAGCATCTCAATATCAATTACAGAGCAAAAATTTTTTTCCCATTTTTTGATGTCAAACAACCCGCTATTATTGGAACCCATCTTACTTAGCTTCCAAAAGAAGACAGGTAATCACATAAAATTCTTATCCCGGCATAGCATCATAAAAATGGTTAGCACGGTTAATCATTCATTTTTCCTTATGCATTAAATGTGAATTATCTTAACCTGGCAATCAATTAAGTCGTAATACGTTTTACGTCCGGCTCAACACTTCAATATTAATCATCTAATAATCTAAAATTCCTAAAGAAGTTAACGCCGATCTATTTCCAAATTTCAATAGCCCCAACCTATCACCGGTATTCCATCTGTTCGTTTTAAACGATTTTCCTCTCCAGGAATTTTCCGGCTAATATTCTCACAGACAAATTAATTTATTCATTCGGGTGAAATGAATCTCGCTACGAGAATAAAATCATGGTGTTGAAGATATTCTCAGCACAAAAAAACTCACCTTTAAGAAAATTACCAATAATTTTATTTTGTCTTCATTCCCGCACAGAGCCATCACGATAAATGTCCCTGCGCATGGAAGAACCCTGACTCACAGGGTAAATCAACACGACTGATAAAAAATGGAGTTTTATATTATGACCTTAAATCGTGCCTTCCTTTCGGCGCTGATGGCTTCTGCGCTTTTTTCCACGAATGCACTGGCCTCTGACAATACCATTACGTTTATGGGCGAAGTGAGTGACGAGACTTGTTCAATATCGGTAAACGGCTCTGATGCTTCTCCGGTGGTATTACTGCCGACCGTGACGGCTACCGAACTGAATGCCAATCAGGTTGCTGGCGCGACGACATTTGATGTCGGTGTGAGCAACTGTACCGGCTCGTCTTCTGGCGTGCAGATCTCGACGGTCTTCGTGGGTAACAACATCAGTTCTGCTACCGGAAACCTTGGCAGCACAGGTTCTGCGACGAATGTAGAGATCCAAATTCTCGATACCAGTGATGCCGAAATTGATTTCCGCAGCGCCTTTACCGGCACCGGCGACCTCTCTCTCGCGGCTAACCAGACCTCAGCGAGCGCGACCTATAAAGCCCAGTATTACAGCGCCGGCGCGGCCACGACCGGTACAGTACTGGCTTCACTGCAATACGCCGTTTCTTATCAGTAAACGTCGTTCTGGCGGGAATGTACTCCCGCCATCCACATTCAGGGAAAATACTATGCGAACCTCTCATCGTCATCGCACGCTTATTTCAGGCTGCCTGTTTCTTTTTTTAGTCGCATGCTGTAGCCATGCCAATGCCAGTATTACGATGACAGGAACGCGTATCATTTATGATGGTGCGGCGAAATCGACTGATGTGCATCTAAAAAATAAAGATGCCATTCCTTATGTTGTCCAGAGCTGGTTCGATAACGGTAATATGGCCGATGGCCCGGAAAAGTCTGCGCAGGTTCCGTTTATTGCCACGCCTCCGGCATTTCGCATTCAACCAGGCGAAGGACAAATCATTCGTATTGTTTACACTCACGGGAAAAAATTACCACAGGACCGGGAGTCACTGGTCTATTTTAATTTCATGCAAATTCCTCCCGCCAATGCCGGACAATCAGCGAGCCAAACCGAAAAACAAAATAGCCTGCTGATTATGTTGCGCAATCGGGTCAAACTTTTTTATCGCCCGGCAGGACTGGTCGGCGATCCGCAAAAAATGCTGGAGAATCTGCAGGTCAAACGGATTAACGGAAATAAAGAACTGGCGATAAGTATTAAGAACAATCAGCCTTATTTCGTTACGGTCGCGGCCCTGCAACCTGGCGGGTCGTCGCAAATCCAGCACCCTAAAAATGACATGATCTCGCCTTTTGCCAGCGAAACGTTTCACTTTCCGCGAACCGCTGACGCGCAGCGCGTACGCATTACCTTGATCAACGATCAGGGAGCACGCATCAGTGCCGACTATCCGCTGTAACACCGTCGTCGCGCCCCTGATCGGCCTGGCGTTAGTTCCGGCGACGGCCTGCGCGGAATACTACTTTGACCCGGCGCTTTTGCAGGGTTCCGATTTTGGTAAGTCACTGGATCTGGATCGTTTTAATCAGCGGGACAACGCCCTTCCGACAGGCGACTATGTGCTCGACGTATATCTTAACAACCAGTTGATTCGTCGCCAGGCATCGATCGCCCTGGTCAAACCCAAAGGCGACAAAACTGATGTGCAACCCTGCCTGTCACCGGAACTGATTGCCCTCAGCGCCATACGTACGACGCAAAATGTAACCCCTAACATCTGTCTGCCGATCGACGCTCTGGGCCCGAAAATCAACTGGGAGGTGGATTTAAGCTCGCTGCGCCTGAACATGGTGGTTCCCCAGGCGGGGCTGTTACATTCGCCACGAGGATTCATCCCGGTCTCCGAATGGGACGCCGGGGAAACCGCGCTGTTTCTGCGCCACAATACCAACTTTTACCACACCGAAAACACAGACAGCCATCTGCGCTATGACTATCTGTGGAGCAACATCAATGCTGGCTTCAACCTTGGCCTGTGGCAGGTTCGCCATCAGGGCAACCTGCGCTACGCCGATGACAATCAGACGGGAAGACACTACAAATACAATGCGGTTGCCACCTCGGTACAACGGCCTTTGCCGCAACTGGACAGCATCATTGCCTTCGGCGACAACTACACCAACAGCAGTCTGTTTGGCAATCTCTCATTCAATGGCGTCAAGCTCAGCACTGACCAACGCATGTGGCCACAGGGTAAACGAGGCTATGCCCCGGAAGTGCGCGGCGTCGCCACCACGACGGCCCGTGTGGTTGTACGCCAGCAGGGAAAAGTGATTTACGAAACTACCGTCGCGCCCGGCGCCTTCGTGATTAACGATCTGTACAACACCCGCGGCCAGGGCGATCTGACTGTGGATGTCGTTGAAGCAAACGGACAAGTTTCGCGCTTCACCGTCCCCTATTCCGCCGTACCGGACTCGATTCGTCCCGGTAACTGGAATTACGAACTGGCGATGGGCTACGTTCGTCAGTACTACAGCGTAGAAAATAAGTTTATTGAAGGTGTACTGCAGCGCGGGATGAGCAACGTGCTGACGGCCAACATGGGTTCACGACTGGCAGATAATTATCAGGCCTTCCTCGCCGGCGGCGTGCTGGCAACCTCCGTCGGCGCATTCGGTTTGAACACGGTTTTTTCCAGCGCTCATGTAGAAAATAACGAAAAACAACAAGGCTGGCGCGTCGAGGCAAGCTACAGTAAAACCTTCACCACCGGCACCAACCTGGTCCTCGCGGCCTATCGCTATTCCACCAGCGGCTATCGCGATCTGCAGGACGTACTCGGCGTACGTCGCCAGGAGAAAAACGGCACCCTCTACTACTCTGATACGCTCAATCAGCGGAACAACTTCTCGGCGACCGTCAGCCAGCCGATGGGCGACTGGGGCATGCTGAGCTTTACCGGCAGCACCTCGGATTACTATAACAATGCCTCACGCATCACCCAGTGCAGCTCGGTTACAGTAATAGCTGGCGTGACATCAGCTTCAATATCAGCGCCGCACGCCAGCGGAGTACCTACTCCAGCCGCTACTTCAACAGCGTCAACGATCGCGATTTTGATAACGAAAACCAGCGAAAATACACGGAAAACACCGTATCGCTAGGGATTTCGATTCCATTCGACTTTGGTTCCAGCCGCTCGCAAATCAACTTCGACATGAACCGCAGTCGCGACAGCCGGACGGCCACGGTTGGGATGAGCGGGACGACGGGTGAAAAGAGTTCTACCTCGTGGGCGCTCTACAGCGGCATTGAGCACAACAACGACAGTGGCGACAGCTCGACCTGGGGCGGAAATATTGAACATCGCACCTCCGTCGGCGCCTTCCGCGCTTATGCCTCCCGGGGCGACAGTTATCAGCAGTATGGACTGGGGATGTCCGGTACGCTGGTCGCCCATCGCGGTGGGATTACCGCCGGTCCGTATACCAGCGACACCTTCGCACTGGTGGAGGCTCCCGGTGCACGCGGAGCCAAGATTCGTAATGGACAGGGCGCGACGGTGGACCGTTTCGGCTACGCGATCCTCCCGTCATTAACGCCCTACCGCTATAACACCATTAGTCTCGACAGCCAGAATATGGCCGATGACGTCGAACTTCAGGGCGGCAGCAAGCGGCTGGTCCCCTATGCGGGCGCAATTTCTCGCGTAACGTTTAAGACCACTCACGGGAAAGCAACGTTGATTAACACCACTCTGCCCGATAGCAGCCAGCCACCGATGGGCGCGGACGTCACGGACAGCAATGGCGAAGCCGTGGGCATCATGGGCCAGGGCGGGCAAATCTACGCCCGACTCGCCGCTCAGTCCGGCGTGCTGTTCGTTAAGTGGGGTAAAACCGCCGCCCAGCAGTGCCAGGTCTGGTATCAATTGCCAACGACGCGCGACGCGCCGCTGTACCAACTTACGCTACCTTGTCGCTAGGAGTGATGGCTGATGAAATTATCCTCTTTTTTCCCGCTGCTGTTAGTTGGCGTCGTACTGGCACAGCCGGCATGGTCTGCCTGTAAAAGGGTAACCTCTGCCAACGATCTGTCTCAGACAGCGAAAGATGCCGGTTACATCGGCGCCAGCTGGGGAGGCGTTGGCGATAGCGAAGTCAAAGGCAAACTGGGGTTGCCTGGCGTTATCACCTTAAGCAGCGGCACCGGATTTCAAACGGAAGGCACACTGCTCGCCAGTTCGACGGCCAGCTTTGTGCCTAATGGCCGCACCCAGGGCGTCAACGCCAATCAGATCTATTTTCGCTGCGACGTCGCCGAAATCGGCAAGGTGTATGAGTATTACGCCACCAACGGCGATGATGCCTGGGGCGGCAGAGAAGCGGTTGCCGGGATTGAAGGCGCTTACTACACCTACGTCAAAAACGTGGCGCTCAGACTGACGAACCTGAAAACCGGGCAATACTATTCGCGCTACTGGCAAACACGCCTCATCCCTGAAAGCGAGATGTTCAATGACGGGACCTACATTTACATCCCGGGCAGCGCCTTCAGCGATGTTTTCGTTGAGCTGTTTCGGGTTGATGACGCATCAAAAGGGGTGAACGGTTCAAACCGCTATGGTTATACCTACGCCGGGCCGGCTGGCTATATCGCCTTCCACGGCGGCGGCATGAGCTCCGGGCTGTTTGACGGTGCTGACAGCAGAACCAACTACGACGGCTGGGGCGCCATGCAGTGGCCTGGCGGCTGGACGCTCACCAGCCAGAGTTACTTTGTGCGCGGCGCCGCCTGTCGAATCGATGACTATCCCGCTATTGTCCGTCTGCCGCCGATCAGCGTCGGTGAGCTGAGCGGCGGCGGCACAGCGCAGACCCCGTTTAACATTACCGTCGAATGCGAAACCGGCGCGATTTCCGGCACCGCGGTCTCGACAACCAGCAAAGCGAACGTGGCGATGGGTTTTCTGGTGAATAATCAGACGGCAGCGAATGCGGCAAATCAGTTAGGGCTTAAGACCGGATCGGGAGCCTGGACCTGGCTGCTCGATAACCACTATGGCGTCAGCGGCGTGGCGTCCGGCGTGGGCATTCGCATCTACAGCGAAAAACTGGGCGGTAGCGCTATCAACCTGCTGCCAAATCTGACGTCAACCGCCACGGGCAACGCCGGGGGATGGTACGGCTATGCCGATTTAACCAGTAAAACTTCAACAAGCGGTTCGACCGAATTGTATAACGGGGAATTCACCGCCTCGCTGGAAGCCATTCCAGGCGAAGCCATAACAGCAGGATCGGTTTATGCACAACTTCAGGTGGTGGTTAGTTTTCAGTAGCGCGTTGCTGTTGAACGTTCTGCCGTTCTCCGCTCATGCGGTGGTGAATAGCGAAGTGACCCGGGTAATTTTTAATGCTGGTGACAAAAGCGCTTCGCTGGCGCTGATCAATTCCCCGCAGCAGCCAGCCCTGGTTCAGGTCTGGACCGATACGGGTAATCCCTCGAGCCAGCCCAATGAGGAGACGACGCCCGTCATCGTACTACCGCCGGTATTTAAAATGCAGCCCGGCGAACTGCGCAGCATTACGCTGCAAATGACCGACACCTCGGTACTGCCGCGCGATCGCGAAGCGCTTTACTGGCTGAACGTGTATCAGATCCCGCCCATGACGCAGACCGACGCCCAGGTGGCGCAGAAAGTGGTTCTGCCGTTACGCATCCGTATGAAGGTGTTCATTCGCCCGAAAGGCGTCGGTGCGCTTAAGGAAAGCGATGCGGAGAAGTTGCACGTGATATACGCCGGGGCGCAAAATCAGTTGCAGTTAACCAACCCCACCCCGTGGCATATCACGCTGGCCGGAATAAGCTGTGAGTCCGGCAGTGCAAGCGGCATCATGATTGCGCCGCTGACGACGGTATCGGTCCCGCTACAGGGACAAGGAGCACCATGTTCATCGGTCCGCTATGACATCATTAACGACCAGGGTACCCTGTGGCATTACAATAAAGCCGTCTCGCGTCTCCCGTAGCGGACGGCTTACGCACCTTGCCCGGCATATTTCAGGCCCGAATATCGTCATACTCGCGAGTTTTATCAAACTCGTGTTTGGCAAACGGGCAAAGAGGAATAACTTTGCGTTTTTCGCGGCGCATTTTCTCCACGACTTTCGCCACCAGCTGTTTTCCCACCCCCTGACCTTTCAGGCTGGCATCGACATCGGTATGCTCAATAATGCTTAAATGCTCACCGGTTGGAACAAAAACAATTTCAGCGACCTGATTCCCCTGATCATTATTGACATAGAATTTATTGTGACCTTCCAGTATTTCCATTTTCCCCTCGCTTATTTACGACGATATTGTAGCGCCCCGCTTGGGCAAGTATCGATAACGTTGATCACCGTTGAGACATCCACTTCATCAGGCATAATCCACGGCTTACGTTTCAGATTGAAAAGTCTGGCGCTACCGCGTACACAATTCCCAGAGTGCTGACAAATTGCTGTATTGAAGTAGACATCGATTTTCTCACCGGTATAGACGCGATAACCCGCATCCTCAAGTTGCTTATCCATGACATTGCCTCATTTTTTGTTTATCCCTTAAGCATAGCGCGTGAATATCACCCGCCACCACTTTAATGTTAGATGAGTAAATACTCATCTGTTCCTTATGTTTAAGCATAAAAAACCAATTATAGTGGCATTTAAGATTTTATATTATGCATTTAATGATATTTAAGGTTATTCGCTCTAATTGACTATTTAACATCAGGTCGGCATAATAAATCTTTCAAATGACTCATTAAAAAAATCTGTTTTTATTCAAGAATACTCATTAAAAATAGTGAGTTACAGAAAAGTATACCTGTCTGATACCGAATCTTAAATCACGACGTTGAAACAGATTTCAACGCCACTTTGTTGATAATCAGGCCATAATTTCTCCGGTATGCGGCATTGGGATGTTTAAATGATTACAGTAGCTGATTATTCATTGCGGCAGAATCCACCGACCTTGTTAATAAATTGCTTTGTTTTATATGCACTTATGTGAAACTTCAGAACAAAAACATTAGTTTCATAAATTAAACGACTTACTGAACTCATTTATACTATACGTAATAGTATGTTCAGAATTTTCTACAATTAAGTCTCTACTGTTTATAACTTTCGAACACCGTGAACCCATATGTACTGGATTATTAACGATAATATTGAATTCAGACCAGACAGTAAAAAGTTAATTTCTGTCACTAACCCAGAAATTAACGTGGTTTTGACAACGCCTGCCAGTCGTTGTCTGCTTTTGCTGCTTGACGCTTCACCGGACGTCGTCACTCAGCAGGAATTTTTTAAAAAGGTATGGGAAGATGAAGGCATGCTGGTGCCTGCCAACACCCTTTACCAAAATATTTCTATTGTCCGTCGAGGCTTACGCGCCGTTGGCGAGACTGACCGGATCCTCGTCGCCACAGTCCCGCGCAAAGGTTTCCAAATCGACAAAAGCGTTAAAATTACTCGCGTTGCTGCGGTTCAGGAGGCTGAAGTGGCCCCTGATTCTCTGCAGGGTGAAGATGAACTGGATGTGGAGTACCGCACTGAGGCGGATCCCGCGCTTACGCCAGAAGAAATCGCCCCTCCTGCCCGTGCGATGACGGTAAGTAAGAGCAGCAGATTGCCGCTTTTCGTTAGCATTCTCGCCATGGTAGCGGCATTTTTTATTGGCGCTATCGGCATGAACTATTTCTGGCACTTTAGCGATACGAAGCCATTCTTCGCTGATTACACCTTCGTCGAGCAAGACAAAGGCTGTCGTTTCTATACCAAAGATGACAGCCACGATAACAAAAACAGCTTTGCACACTTTAAGGCGCTGATTCTGGGTTCTGGACTCGATTGCGAAAAGTACCCCTGGGTGTACTTCCCGCTATCACAAACGTCGCCAGGCTTAGCGGTTCTTGTCTGCCGCCAGAACTACCTGAAATCAGCCATTCCAGGTTGTATTACACTCTCTTTTCGTGGAGTAGGAAGTGAGTAAAAGAACAGTCATAACGATGAGTGCCATATTTTTACTCGCGGGTGTGCTCATCAGCGCGTTATACAATTTTTTAATGTCAAAACATTACGATAAACAGGAATGTTCGATGTCGCTGGTGGTGTTTCATAAAAACGCCCGCGCAAATATCACGCTGAACTACATGTATTCGCTGAAAAACCAGAACGGCATCGTGGCCGTCAGCGGAACCTATATTGAAGATAACAAATTGAAAGGGCGCATCAGACGAGATGTGGCCTATAACTGGACAGAAAATCAGGATTCGTATCACTTACATTCAAGCAGAATCAACAAGTTCGAAATTATCGAAACGTTGCCGGATGATCTGTTAGCCGATATTCTGCCTGATTTTTACGTCTACCCCGATAAAGATGTGAGTTACTCCATTCTCAATCAGGGTGTTCACGGGTTCCTGTTCACCATCGGGAAACGTCCCCTGCTCTATTGCGCCCGATAAACGGGAGAAAACCGTCAGCTCTGTGCTCAACAGGGCTGACGCGTTTTAAAGAAACATACTCTCTTCGAGTAAATTCTCTTTGATCAGCAGTAGATCGTGAACCCGGTGCCCACCTAATTTCTTACACGCAAGGTTGCGATAGGTGTATACCCGTTTCGGCGGTAGCGCCAATGATTCGGCAATCAGGTTAATATCTTTACCCAACAGCGATTCACAAATAATCCTTTTTTCAACACGATTGAGAACATGATTCCTGATAGCCTGGCGTTTTTCCATACCGACCAGACGCGTAATGATCATCATCAGCGATAGCAGAGACTGCTGTGCGCTGACAATCACATCGGCATCCAGGACCAATGCACTCCGCTCTGAGTCCAGTATAACCAGCAACTTACATTTTTTGTTGAGTCTGGAGATTTCTTTAGCACAACATTTGTTGAACAAATTAAGATGCAAAATCACGGTATCGTCGAATGTGAGTCTTTCAACAGGTAAATGAGGCATGGTTTCTTTCACGATTTCCAGGTTGGCCTCTTTTGCCAATAAGACAATACCCTCCTGCAAATAGTTATCATTACTTATAATATATATCGCCATCGCTTTATTTCCGTATTAATAATTTAACTCACAGGTCGTTTCCGTTCTTCTATATCCAGCTTTAGCGAGACATGTAAAAAATTATATTGATAAGCTTACGAATAATACAATTAAATAGTCTTAACTGGTGTGACATTTATAACTTATTGATAATGTGCATTTTAATTAAATTTCTTAAACACTCTTAAGTAGACAATTATTCGTTTGTCTCTGTATTCTGTCTCTTTCTCTATGTTATGTTGTGCCATTAGCGAACGGGCGGATGGGATGGAAAAAAATGACCAGGCGTATCGATTACCTGATTGAAAAATATCATTTCACTGAAATCAACGAGTCGCCGCGCATTGCCAGCCAATGGAAAGAGGTTCTGGCGGAGTGCCAACAAGAAAATGCCGGCGTTGAAGAACGACTGCGTATTGCGCTGCTTAATGTCGATTACGTAACCAGCTTTGAATTGCCCTTCCGTTTGCTCCTCACCCGTACTCCGCAACTGATCGACAAGCTGCGGAAAGAATTTGCCCTCACCCAGAAAAATGTGCTGATTAATGATAAACGCCGTGGCCAGGTTTACAGCATCAATGCCGATCTCAGTCGCGTCCCCGATGCCTTTCGCTATCGTCTGTCGTCGCGTATCCGCCGTATGGATGAGGAAACCATTACCACGGCGCCCTATCAGCAGGTTGCCAGTCAGACAAAGCATCCCGAGGAACGGCTTCGCCTGGCACTGGAGAGTGGTTTGCAGGTTAACGCCCTGGATGGACTGTTCTGGCTGGGGATCCAGCGTATTGCCGCCGATATTCAGCGACTCCGCGCGTCAGGCATGCCGATTCTGGCGTCAGATGTCGAGGTGTTCGATTCACTGACCGGCACGCGTCGTACCGTGACGGCATACCATCTTTAACCGGTTGTCAGTTCCTGAAAGCGGGATAAAAAAAGCGCGCGCGCCTCTCGTGGCATCAGTGGGGTGACGGTCAACCGCGTCGTGGGCGAGACCCCTGCCAGCATCGGCCAGTCATTACCGGGATCCAGATTGAGATCGCGCCGCTCGGTTGCCAGCATCATCAGGTCCACCTGTTTAATCACCTTGCTCGGGGTGAGAGGAAGATCGAAACGCTGACGAATGGCGTTATCCAGCCGCGCTTCAATCTCTTTGTACGCGGGAAGCAAGCGCTTTAACGGTGAGGGAAGATCCAGACAATAGGCCTCAGCGGCATCGTGCAGCAGCGCTTCAAGCGCGAACTCAGGTGGCGTTAACTGGCTGCACAGAACCCCGTGTTGGGCGACACTGTAAAATTCAGGCACATGTCCGGCAAAGCGACAGAGATGCGAAAGGGCGACCGCGATATCTTCAATCACAATATGCTCCGGTCGAATATCACCGTAATCGATGTGTTGCCCGGTAATGGTGGCGATAAATTTCATCCGTTCTCCTGCTTCCTTGCCGTTCTTGCCCACGTCGGGCGCCTGGGTAGCCATAAAGAAACTACGTTTTTATATTCACTACGTAAATATTTTTCACCCCTTACCGCACGCTTTTATGGCTTCTTAGTTATATTCCAGCACAAAGGTGGCAGTGCCATTTGCCCGTCCCGCGGTGACCGTCGATCCTGTCTGCACCATCTGTGCCATAAAATTGACCGGCACTGCCGTTGCGGCGCTGGAAGCGGGAACTTTCTGTACCACTGGCAGATTTGCGGGCTCATTCAGCGTCACCGATGTTCCCTTTACCGGCCCGTTACCGCCATTATCGCCATAGCGGATCCGGATCCCGACGCCGTCCGCACCACCGGGAAAGTGCGTAATATCCAGCGTATCCGTCGCCCCGGTCGTCGCCGGGGTCGCGAAGAAACCAATACGGATATCCGTGGGTGTAGCGCAATACACAGGGATGCTAAACGGCACCGCCGAACCGCCAGAGGTACCCGGGCCTTTGAAATCGCTCCGGTTCGCTTTGCCCAGATCGACAAAAATACTGGCGCGGGTGACGCTACAGCTACCGCGACTGCCGATGTCCACGTTCATCGCCGCAAGATCGAGAATCACCGGCCTGCTGACCTGATCGCCATTTCCCCCCGCATTCGGGTACGTCATCGACAGGTTCCCGACATTTGCCAGCGTGTTGGCGAAAGCATGATTATTACTTACCAGTTGAATATCAGCGGTTTTATAGAAGGTCACCCACGCTTTCACCTCCACTTCCCGTTGCGTCAGCATTGACGGGCTCTCTGTGCTGTCGCAAACCGTAACCGACCGACTGCCCACTGACTCCAGGAAATGGATCGGCCCCCCGTCGCACTGGAAACTGAGTGAGTAGCCGATCCCGGGCAAGGCCGAATTGAACACCGCATGTCCGTCAATTATCTGCCCACCCTGGGTATTCAACTGCTGATAGACGATTTTTTTCCACGACGATGTCGTCCCTTGCCGATCGCAGGTAAAGCGAATCCCCCCACCGTTCACCGGCATAATACTGCTCATCTGAGTATTGACCCGCAGCGTCGGCAGATATTTGATGTTTTGAAAGTTCAGGGTCATTTGTCCGGTATTACCCTGACAGGTTTCGGCCTGAACGTACTGGCTAAACAGGCTCGCTACCAGCAGCATTAACCCGCAAATAAGACGAAAAACCCCTGACATCGTCAGTTCCTCATGATTCATAAACATTGTCCCGCCACCTCTTTCACCGGGTTCCGGTCCTGTGCATCCGCTATCCGGAAATGCAGTACGCACTGGCGGCTCACGCCCGCGTCGTCCCATTTCACCGCAAGAGTGCCTGCCGTCGGCACCCCGCTCAGGTAGACCTGCCCGCGTTCGGCCACCATCGCGCTGGCGGTACCGCCATCACCGACCAGCCGGGCGCTGGCACCAAAAGGCACCACATCCTGATCGCGGCGAAGCGTGAACAGTACGCGGTTGCCGATATGCGTCTGGTAATGTGCTTCCACCACTGCGCCGCCGCCAGGGATCACCGTCGCCCCCTGCAACTCGACATCCGCATCATCCGGTAACGTTTGGGCATCCAGCGCGATCACGTTTTTGTGATAGGGCGTAAGCGTGGGCACCACGGCATAACCACGCCAGTCGGTATGAACATTGTTTGCGTTCTGAATCGCGACGTTTGCCGCGCCCGGCGCGCGAACAATGGCGAAGCTGTCACCGACGTTCTGTCCGAGCGTGATGCCGTGCGGATGTACCACCAGAGCGCCAGACGCCCCCCAGGTCATCTGGCTGCTGTCGCGATCGCGGCGATACCCCAGTTGCGTCGTCCCATATCCACCGTGATAGTCCAGCGATGCGCTGCTGTTGCTACCCTGCCCCTGATTTGCAATCCCCTGCTGTACCGAATAGTAGAGGTTTTGGTTCTGCGGCAGCGCACCGTATATCCCCACCTGTTGCGAGGTGTAGCCGTGATTATCGGAAGAGGTGTTGTAGCTTACGGTGCTGTCTGACCACGCGCCGCCCAGCGGCAGCGTGACGTTCAATGACCATGAGCGATCCGGCGCGCTGTGTCCTGTCGTTTTGGTGTAGAAATAGCCGACGCTCCAGGCAACACGCTTCCAGGTACTGTAAAATCCGGCGTGCAGGGTTTGATCGCGATCCGCGTTATGCCAGTAGTCCTGCGAATACGCTGACAGCGAAAGCGTACCCACCCCTCCCAGCGCCTGATTAACGGAAATCTCTTCGCGACTGCGTTTGCTCCATGTCTGACCGTAGCGGCTTTCCAGCATCGCGGCTTCGCTAAAATCGTAATATCCGCTGGAAGAGTAACGATAGCTGGCCAGACTGAACGAGGTCCCCGTTTGCGCAACGCTTTTCTGGTACTGCGCGCGCAGCGAATGACCGGTATAACGCTTACCTGAAGGCGTCGTGGTCGCCGCCCAGGTCGTATCCAACCCCAGCGCGCCCAGCAGGCCAAAACCACGCCCCAGCCCTGCCGCGACGGCATGATAATCTTCAGCCAGCTGCGAACCGCCATAGAAGGTGAACTCAGCGGGCAGACCATAAAAAAGCGTTCCCTGCATAAACGTCGGCGAACGACTGCGTTGCGAGGTCGAGTGGTAGCGCCCGGCGCTCAGGCTGAATCTGGCGCGTCCTTCACGCAGCATAAATGGAACCGCAGCAAACGGCTGTGTCCAGCGCCGCTCAGAACCATCGCTCTCTTTAACAGTGACCTCCAGGTCGCCGCTCTGGGCGGTGGGATAGAGATCCTGAATGGCAAATGCCCCCGGCGACACGTAGGTTTCATAAATCACATAGCCGTGCTGCGCGATGGTTACTTTCGCATTACTGTGCGCCACGCCGCGCACAATCGGAGCAAAGCCGTTCATGCTGTCCGGTTGCATTTCGTCATCAGACATCAGCTGCACACCGCGAAATTGCACGCTGTCAAAGACGTCGCCACGGGTGTAAGTATCCCCCATTCGCAGCTGACTTTTCAGTGAGACAATATCGCGCTGCAGGTAAGTACTTTGCGAGTCCCAGCGTCGGGTTTTATCGTACTGCATCGACGAGATGTTACGCAGGCGCCATGCGCCGAGGTTAACGCCACTGCGCAGGTTCAGATAACTGGAACGCCCGTCATCCGTTGACTGCCGGGTCTGCGAGCCGGAAAAAGTGTAATCGACGAAGGCGGCCGGAATGCCGTCATCCCAACGCGCGGGATCGACATAACCGTGGCTTTGCACGTTCATCGCCGCCTGCGGAATGCTCAGATTCAGACGCTGAGTGGAGAAATCAAACTGGCTGCGGGCATCGGGAATGTAGCGTTCGATATCGGTGAAAGTGCCTCCATCAGGCAACTGACTGAAGGCGGTAAACGCGCTGACGTTAACCCCGTATTCCGCCAGTTGCGAAGGGGTGAGCACCGGTTTCAGTTGCCCATTCTCCTCGACAAACGTCACATTCTGCTGTGTGACCTCCTGTTCGTTGAGCCAGACACTGACCGGGTACGTTCCGGGCTGCTGTCCGCCCGCTTTGGCAAAATAGCGCAGGTCCGCCAGTTTCTGTTGCGGATCGCGTAATTCCAGCGCGGCAGGATCAAAATAGTCATCCGCCCACGCCTGACGCTGATCGCAAAACAGCAGTAAAACGCCAGGGATGATCGTCAGCAGTAGCGTCGCGCTATCCGCCGATAACAGGACGGTTCTCTTTTTCACGGGAAGGTTGCCTGACATCACTGTTGCGCGGAGTCGGTCACGCCGCCAAAATCATTGATTGCCCGCCATGTCACCGGGCCGCTGCCGTTGATCGTCCAGCGACGCGTGCTCAGCGGGGCGATCATCCCCGGCTCGGCAAGCGCTTTGCCGCCCACGGTCAGGGAGAACAAGGAGATGTGATACGGCGTCGGGTTGTTCGCCACCAGTTGGTTTCCCTGCACGGTAAAGGTCAACTGCGTCCAGGCGTCTTTTGCCTCGCCTTTCAGCCCCTGCGGGCGATAAAAAAGTTTGAAGCGAGACTTCACGTTAATCTGCAGTTTATTGGCGTCCTCTTTTTGCGTCGGGGCGATACTTTTAATGTTCAGCCAGAACATGGACTCCCGATCGGCAGGCAATGCGCCCCCCGTAAACGTAATACGCAGGACGTTTTGCTGTTCCGGCTCAAGACGAAACAGCGGCGGCGTGACCACGAACGGCACTGGCCGCTTATCCTCTGCGTTCGCGTTTTCCACCCATGATTGCACCAGATACGGCGTCTGCGTGTCGGCATTCGTCACCGTCATGGTGGCTTCGCGCTTCCCTTCCTGATAAACAACACGGGTTCCACCCATGACAATGCCTGCCTGCGCGGTAGCGCTCAGCAGAATTAACGATGCCGTCATTGCGGCGATAAACTGTTTCATGAAGTGTGACCATCAGGAAAAGAAGAAAAAAGCGTTGAGCAGACCGGAAGCCTGCTCAGAGTGTCGATCAGTTGTATACCATCAGGAAGTCAGCAGTGCCGTTAGCGCTGCCCGCTGTCACATTCGTGGTCGTGGAAACATAATCGGCCATAAATTTCAGGTCGGCTTTATTTGATACCACATTCGCAGCGGCAGACACTGAGCCCAGCGTAATTGGCGTAGGCGCGCTACCGGCGTTATATAATTTGATACCGACACCTGTTGCGATGGAGCTGGAATTCAATGCCAGCAGTGCGGGATTATTCGCATCTGTCACCCCCGTAAATAACACGGCCACCGTTTTCACCGACGCCGGACAATTATCTACGCTGATGGTAAAAGGCGTTTTCGTGGTTTCCACCCCTGTACCGGTAAAAAAGGTTTTTGCCCATCGACCTAAATCCACGGTGGGATGTTTTGACCCCGTAGTGACATTACAGGAACTGTCGACAATCTCACCGGAAAATTCCACTGTACCACCGGTCCCCTGCACCCCAGAAACCGCTGACAGCGCGACACCAGACGCCATTGCGCTGACCAGAAACGCGGCTATACGAATTTGACTCTTCATTATTTCGCTCATTTAAACGTATTATTAATGTTTACTTTCGCCAATACAAAAATTGTTCTGGCGTTTCTCCCTTCGCATGCTCCTGCTGATAATATTCACAATCCCGTCGTGATAATACGAGGCTTTACTTGCTGTGGTAATGCGGCAAAGACAAAACATGGTCTTTTAATAAAACTTGCATCACTGCCATGTTAGCCGTGATTAAAATAATATTTTTCTATGTTACCAATTGCAATACCACTGAATTTCCTGCAACACAGGAAGATAAAAGTCTACATTAATATTCGCGGCCATTTTTTTATTAACTGTATCAACATCCCCTGGGGCAACGGTTAAAATAAACATAATGGCAACATATAGAGAGAAAAGAGATCATTTTCTGGGCTTTTTTTTGCCCGACGGGCATCTGGCCTAAGTGAAATTAAGAATATTCCTGGGGGGAAAGCACCCTTTTAACCATCGATATGAATCCGGCGTAAAAATGCCCCCGGAAGGCCATAGCCTGGGCGGGGGCATGTCAGTGACAGGTGTCATCCTCTGCTCTTCAGGAGCACAATGAGTCGTCTTATTTCTGGGTCACGGTCCACTTGGAGGTCGGCGGCGTATATGTCGAAAAATATTCAACAATTTCCGGCAACGAATCGGAGAAAAACAGCATATCCACGTAGCTCTGCTTCATAAAACCTTCATCGGCCATTTTCTGTACCATGACCTGCAGCGGTTGATAAAAATTGTTCATGTTATAAAACGCACAGGGCTTGTGGTGGATGCCTAATTGTCCCCACGTCCACTGCTCAAAAATCTCTTCCAACGTGCCTGCCCCGCCGGGTAAGGCGATGAAAGCAGAAGACAATGCCGCCATGCGATCTTTACGCTGGTGCATGTTCTCAACGACCTGCAAATCAGTCAGCCCGGTATGCGCAATTTCACGTTCAACCAAAGACACGGGCATCACCCCCGTCACGTGCCCGCCGTGTTGCAGGGCGGAATCCGCCACGGCCCCCATCAATCCGACCCGGCCACCGCCATAAACAATGCCCAGCCCGGCCTGAGCCAGATAGGTTCCGGCTTCGCGCGCGGCCTGCATATAAACCGAAGAATGGCCTTCAGATGAACCGCAAAAAATACCGATAGACTTCATATAATTTCCTTTGGGAATTACTTAATCCGTAAATCTTCATTCACTCAATGTCGAAACAGCATAATGCAAAGGGGCTCAATACACTATGTGAGATCGGCCAGATGAAAGTACTGACCAGGTGATTTCCAGTAATTACCAGAACGATACGCATAAACGCCTTAGATGAATAAGAGTAGTTTCAGGCGTTATTATTCCCTCGCTCGCATTTTATTTGTCGCAAAACATTTCAACACTTAAAGACAGGCTAATTTCAGCCACACGCCCTCATCCGCCAAATATACCCGTACTAATGCAATTTCTGCGGGTTAACGGGAATCAATCTGCTCACGGCTAAATACCAGCCCCCGCCTCTAAAGCGGTTATATGACTTATTATTGCTATTCTCACCGTGTTTTTTGCAGTATTGTTTACTCATTGTTGTAGTTCTACAGTGAATGCTAGCGAGGTTGCCATGTCGTTTTTCGTCCTTAGCAAAGCCTTTTGCTCATCATTCGGGGTATTCCGGAATGGGCTCGATCGTAGAACAGCAATAACGTTTATTGATTCAGTAAGATAAGCAAAAACACAAGACCAGAGGAGGCACCCAGTCGATAATGTCACGACGTTATGACGAAACAACATACAGCCATTTTCATTATCCGCTCACGTCCTTCTGTAGCGAAGCAACGTTGCATACGATTAGCGCCTACCGTGCAGTACAAATAAATCATGAGTTAAAACCGGATAAGACCATTGGATTAATGGAAATCAGCAGAACGCTTGCGCACCTGCAATCAAAAGGGAACCTAATGAAAAATAACGCCGATAATAAGAAGAGGAATTTCCTGACTCAAAATGAAATAGAGTCACTTCTCAAAGCAGCAAACACGGGACCACACGCTGCCCGCAATTACTGTCTGACCTTATTGTGTTTTATTCATGGATTTCGTGCCAGTGAAATCTGTCGCCTGCAAATATCAGATATTGATATTAAATCTCGATGTATTTATATTCACCGCCTGAAAAAAGGTTTTTCGACAACACATCCATTATTAAGAGAAGAAATTCAGGCGTTAAAAAACTGGCTGACTATACGAACTGACTATCCTCATGCCAACAGTGAGTGGCTATTTTTATCAAGAAAAGGAAACCCTCTTTCTCGCCAACAGTTTTATCAAATCATTTCAGCCTCGGGCGATCACGCTGGGCTCCCGCTTGAAATTCATCCGCATATGCTTCGTCACTCATGCGGTTTTGCATTAGCCAATATGGGGATCGACACCCGTCTCATCCAGGATTACCTGGGACACCGTAACATTCGCCA
Organism: Citrobacter sp. Ca225; assembly: GCF_030337175.1. Lineage (NCBI taxonomy): Bacteria > Pseudomonadati > Pseudomonadota > Gammaproteobacteria > Enterobacterales > Enterobacteriaceae > Citrobacter > Citrobacter sp. Ca225. Next base: position 269,801 of record NZ_JAOWCD010000103.1, read on the forward strand.
TACCGTCTGGTACACCGCCAGTAACGCTGGTCGATTTTACGGTATCTGGGATGACGCTAAACTCAAACAGCATAATGCTATTTCACTGTGACAGATACAACACCATGGATGGTGTTAAAACCACGATAAACAAAGCATTAATAATATTTAACCATATATTTATTATGCTTATTGTTCACTTCCATCCTTATTTGCAGCAGAATTAAACAGTTTTATTATATCCATGTAATGAATCAGGATACTTTTTTCAACATGACCTTTTCGTCAAACAAACCTTCGCCACCTTCTCACCTCTGTAACTATTTTTCGTTTAAATTTATACACCTGACTTTGTCTACAACAGCCGCTATTGTCGCACCTGATAAAATCAATAAAAATAAGACTTATCACGTGGTAATAATAGCTACGTATGTAAAAGTGATGTAATCACCAACGGTGATTAATCCCTCAAATATAATATGCCTTTAACATCGTGGATTATTTTTTAATCGCATGATGTTTTCTACAGGTGTTCATTAACAGAAACATATTTCAGGAGTAATGCATTGTGAATCGACGTCGTTATCTTACTGGCAAAGAAGTACAAGCCATGATGCAGGCTGCCCGACATGGCGCAACCGGAGAGCGAGATTATTGTCTTATTTTGCTGGCGTTCCGTCACGGCATGCGCATCAGTGAACTCCTCGATTTGCATTATCGCGACCTCGATCTCAACGAGGGACGAATCAATGTCCGTCGACTGAAAAACGGATTTTCCACCATTCATCCACTGCGTTTTGATGAGCGTGAGGCCGTTGAACGCTGGAGTCAGGAACGCGCAGGCTGGAGAGGCGCAGGCCGCACTGACGCCGTGTTTATCTCCCGCCGGGGGACACCGCTTTCTCGCCAGCAGGCATATCGCATTATTCGGGCTGCGGGGGTTGATGCTGGCACCGTTACCCATACTCACCCCCATATGCTCCGTCACGCCTGCGGTTATGAACTTGCCGAACGGGGAGCCGATACGCGACTGATTCAGGATTATCTTGGCCATCGAAATATTCGTCATACCGTCCGTTATACCGCCAGCAACGCCGCACGTTTCGCCGGATTATGGGAGAGAAGCAGCCTGTTAGAGGTCATTTCGCAGGAGAAAAAGAAATAAGCTAACGGATTGATATAAAAAGGAAAGTCTTTACCTGAACAGGTCAATTGGGGCCAAACTGTTTATATCATAAAAAGAATTAGTAAAGCTTTGCAACTAACAAGTTAGGAATTATCGATAAACACTCTTTATCTCATTGATTAGAATAGTATTACCTCCAACATTTTTTCACATTTACCACCGCCGTTTACGCGCTTTCACCATTTCTCCACCTGACTCCTGCACCATTTCAGTCATCTACATAAAACTATTTTTCAGTTTTTTATATCAAAAAATTGCAACCATAAGAAACAAAAAACCAATAATAAAGAAATAATATGCCATTTAAAGCCGTTTATACCAACGAGTCAAAATGGCCCCAATTGACTCATTCATTGGGTAAAAACTGTGCAGAACCGGCAGTCGCCCCATTCGGCTGAAATATGGAATGCCTGGAAGGCACAACGACTGGCCATTTCGGTTCGTGATATCGACATTGTTTAAAGGAAAACAGCATGAAAATTAAAACACTGGCTATCGTTGCTATGTCAGCCCTGTCCCTGACCTCCGCGGCGGCTCTGGCCGATACCACCACGGTAAACGGCGGTACAGTGCATTTTAAAGGAGAAGTCGTTAACGCAGCCTGCGCCGTCGACGCCGGTTCAGTCGAACAAACCGTTCAGCTTGGTCAGGTTCGTTCGGCAAAACTGGCTACTGCGGGCAGCACCAGTTCTGCGGTCGGTTTCAACATTCAGCTTGATGATTGTGATACCAGCGTGTCAACCAAAGCCTCTGTCGCGTTTTCTGGCACGGCCGTTGATACCACCAACAACACCGTACTGGCACTGCAGGGCTCTGCTGCCGGTAGCGCCACTAACGTTGGCGTCCAGATCCTCGACAACAAAGGCACCCCACTGGCGCTGGACGGCGCAACCTTTAGCGCAGCAACAACCCTGAACGATGGCACGAATATCATCCCGTTCCAGGCACGTTACTACGCCACGGGCGCCGCAACTGCCGGTACCGCTAACGCAGACGCCACCTTCAAAGTTCAATACGAGTAATTCATCACGCAAGGATGCACCAGGGGCCAGGAAGGCCTGTTATCCGTAATGGGACTGAGGTGATAACGATGCAAAGGATGAAATCAGGTCTGCTGATGCTTTTACTTCCCGCCTGCGCGCTGGCCGGCAACAAGTGGAACGTGACGTTACCTGGCGGAAACATGCGTTTCCAGGGGGTCATTATTGCCGAATCTTGCCGCGTTGAAGCTGGCGATCGCCAGATGACCGTGCAAATGGGGCAGATCAGCAGCAATCGATTTCATGCGCCAGGGGAGGATATCAATCCGGTTTCTTTCGATATTCAGCTTCAGGAGTGCAGTACCGCCGTAAGTCAACGCGTCGGCGTGGCATTTCATGGCGTCGCGGATGGTAAAAACCCTGACGTTCTCTCCGTAGGAGAAGGTCCGGGGATCGCCAGCGGTATCGGGATAGCGTTATTTGATAAAGAGGGTAGCCAACTCCCACTTAACGGCCCACCGACGAGCTGGGCACGGCTTTACTCCGGGCCAACCACACTGCATTTCGTTGCGAAATACCGTTCTACCGGACGTCAGGTCACCGGTGGGGTCGCGAATGCACAAGCCTGGTTCTCTTTGACCTACCAGTAACAACCCCGCAGAGATAGCAAATACAGGAAACGACGGTGAATACAGCAAGGATAAACATGAAAAAAACACGCACCATGATGCGCAACCTGCTGGGCGGGATGCTGATGATAGCCGTCATGGGATTATTCACACCGGCTGAAGCTGGCGTTGCGCTGGGGGCAACACGGGTGATTTATCCGGCGGGTCAAAAACAGGTGCAACTGGCGGTCACCAATAATGATGACAGCAGCACGTATCTGATCCAGTCCTGGGTAGAAAATGCCGAGGGCGTCAAAGACGGACGTTTTGTGGTCACACCACCGCTGTTTGCCATGCAGGGAAAAAAGGAGAACACCTTACGCATCCTTGATGCAACCAACAATCAGTTACCACAGGACCGCGAGAGTCTGTTCTGGATGAACGTCAAAGCCATTCCGTCGATGGACAAATCCAGGCTCAGCGATAACACCCTGCAACTGGCCATTATCAGCCGTATCAAGCTGTATTACCGTCCAGCCGGTCTCGCGCTGCCGCCAGATCAGGCCGCAGAAAAACTCACTTTCCGCCGCAGCGCAGGCACGCTCACATTGATCAACCCAACGCCGTACTACCTGACGGTGACCGAACTCAATGCCGGCACCCGGGTACTGGAAAATGCCCTTGTGCCTCCCCTGGGCGAAGCCCGCGTGAAGTTGCCAGCCGATGCGGGCAGCGAGATTACTTATAAAACCATTAATGACTATGGCGCACTCACGCCGCGCATGAAAGGCGCACTGCGATAACGAACAGGGAATCCGCGTGATCCCTGAATAAAAAAAGAACTGACAGCCGGGCGATTTTGAACCGGAGGGACTATGTCATATCTGAAACCTGGACTCGTCCACAGGCGGCGTTATGCACCACTTTTGTCAGGCGCAATGGCGCAGATCCCCTTTGCCTTTTTGCTTGCCTCACACACATTTTCCGCGCAGGCAGAACTCTATTTTAACCCGCGCTTTCTGGCGGACGATCCGGCTGCCGTCGCGGATCTTTCCGGTTTTGAAAAGGGACATGAGCTCCCCCCCGGCACGTATCGCGTCGATATTTATCTGAACGAGGGGTTTATGACCACCCGCGACGTCACTTTTCATGCCAGCGACAACCACCGCGAACTGACTCCATGCCTGACGCGTGAACAGCTCGCCGCAATGGGGCTGAACACCGCTGCCGTCAGTGGAATGAACGTGTTGGCAGCGGATACCTGTGTCCCGTTAACGGAAATGATCCTTGACGCCACCACCCGTTTAGATGTGGGTCAGCAGCGGTTGTATTTGACGATTCCTCAGGTCTTTATGGGAAATCAGGCTCGCGGTTATATCCCGCCGGAACGCTGGGATCATGGGATTACCGCCGGGCTACTGAATTACAACTTCACCGGCAACAATGTCCAGAACGACGTCGGCGGCAGCAGCAACTACGCCTACTTAAACCTGCAAAGTGGCCTTAATCTGGGCGCGTGGCGTCTGCGCGACAATACCACCTGGAGCTACAGCAGCGGCGGGAGTGCCTCGAGCAATGAAAACAAATGGCAGCACGTTAATACCTGGCTGGAAAGAGACATCACGCCGTTGCGCTCACGCCTGACACTCGGCGACAGCTATACCAACGGCGATGTCTTTGACGGTATTAACTTCCGCGGCGCGCAGCTCGCATCTGATGACAATATGCTGCCGGACAGCCAGAAAGGCTTTGCCCCGGTGATCCATGGGATTGCGCGCGGGACGGCACAGGTCTCCATCAAACAGAATGGCTATGAGATCTATCACAGCACGGTACCGCCTGGCCCCTTCAGCATTAGCGACCTGTATGCCGCGGGTAACGGCGGCGATCTGCAGGTTACCATCAAGGAAGCCGACGGGAGCAGCCAGAACTTCACCGTTCCTTACTCCTCAGTCCCGGTATTGCAACGTGAAGGCCATACCCGCTATGCCGTCACCGCCGGAGAGTACCGTAGCGGTAACGATCAGCAGGAAGAACCGACCTTTTTTCAGAGCACCATACTCCACGGCCTCCCGGCTGGCTGGACCTTGTACGGCGGTACACAACTGGCAGACCGCTACCGCGCCTTCAATCTGGGGGTGGGGAAAAACATGGGGGTGCTGGGGGCGCTGTCGGTGGACATCACTCAGGCCAATGCCACTCTGCCCGATGACAGCAAACATCAGGGACAATCGGTGCGTTTCCTCTATAACAAATCACTCAGCGACGTTGGCACGAATATCCAACTGGTGGGCTATCGCTACTCCACACGCGGATATTTTAGCTTTGCCGATACCACTTACCGTCGGATGAGCGGCCATGACGTCGAAACGCAGGATGGCGTGATTCAGGTTCAGCCGAAATTCACGGACTACTACAACCTCGCCTATAACAAGCGCGGCAAAGTGCAGGTGAGCCTGACCCAGCAGTTAGGCCGCACCGCCACGCTCTATCTGAGCGGAAGTCACCAGACTTACTGGGGCACCGACAGCGCTGATGAACAATTGCAGGCCGGTCTGAATACCGCCATCGGCGATATCAACTGGACGCTGAGCTACAGCCTGACCAAAAACGCCTGGCAGGATGGTCGCGACCAGATGCTGGCTATTAACGTCAATATTCCTTTCAGCCACTGGCTGCGCTCGGACAGTCAGTCCGTCTGGCGACACGCCAGCGCCAGCTACAGCATGTCGAATGACCTCAACGGTCGAATGACCAACCTGGCGGGGCTGTATGGCACCGTGCTGGAAGACAATAACCTCAGCTACAGCGTGCAAACCGGCTATGCGGGCGGTGGTGAAGGTAACAGCAGCAGCACTGGCTATGCCACGCTGAACTATCGCGGCGGTTCTGGCAATGCCAACGTCGGTTACAGCCGTAGCGACGGACTCAAACAGTTCTATTACGGGATGAGCGGCGGCGTGCTGGCACATGCTAATGGCGTCACGCTGAGTCAACCACTCAATGACACGGTTGTGCTGATTAAGGCTCCCGGCGCTGAGGGCGCGAAAGTGGAAAACCAGACCGGAGTACGCACTGACTGGCGTGGCTATGCGGTGCTGCCTTACGCCACCGAGTACCGGGAAAACCGGGTGGCGCTGGATACCAATACGCTCGCCGATAACGTTGATCTGGATGAGGCAGTGGTCAACGTCGTCCCCACGCACGGCGCGATCGTCCGGGCGGAATTTAACGCCCACGTCGGGATGAAACTGCTGATGACGCTCATCCATAACGGCAAGCCGGTACCATTCGGCGCAATGGTAACCGCCGACAGCAGCCAAAGCAGCAGCATCGTCGCCGATAACGGTCAGGTTTATCTGAGCGGTATGCCGCTGGCAGGCAAGGTTCGGGTGAAATGGGGTGACGGCGCAAACGCCAGCTGTGTGGCGGAGTACCGCTTATCCGCAGAAAACCAACAACAGTTGCTCAGCCAGCTCACGGCGCAATGCCGCTAAGGACAAGATGATGAACAAACGTCTTTATCTGCTGGGTGCCATCTTCTCGCTGGTCAGCGCCAGTGCGTTCGCCGCCGACAGCACAATCACGATCAGCGGATATGTCAGGGATAACGCCTGCGCCGTGGCGGGCGAATCGAAAGATTTTACCGTCGATTTGCTGGATAACGCCGCTAAACAGTTCAGCCATATCGGCGCCACCACGCCTGTCGTCCCGTTTCGTATTGTGCTTTCTCCCTGCGGCACGTCGGTCACGGCGGTAAAAGTCGGTTTTATCGGTATTGCCGACAACGATAACACCCGCTTATTGAAACTCGACAGCGGAACATCGGCGGCGGCAGGGATGGGAATCGAGATCCTCAACGGCCAGCAAACGACACTGCCGCTGAATGCCGGGTCCGCCACCCTTCCGTGGACGACCCTGACGCCCGGTCAGACCAATACGCTTAACTTTTATGCCCGCCTGATGGCAACGCAGCTCCCCGTCACGCCGGGACACGTCAATGCAACAGCGACGTTCACTCTTGAATTTCAGTAAGCGGAGGCTTTGATGAAATGGTTTCAACCCCGGTGGCTACTGACAGTCATCCTTGCCGCTTCTGCTGTTGTGCAGGCGGCTGACGTGACCATTACCGTGAACGGGAAAGTGGTCGCCAAGCCGTGCACGGTGTCGACCACCACTGCCACCGTCGAACTGGGCGATCTCTACACCTTCAGTCTGGTCAATGCCGGTTCCTCCTCCGCGTGGCACAGCGTGGCGCTTGAGCTAAGCAATTGTCCGGTGGGCACCTCGCGCGTCACCGCCAGCTTCAGCGGTACCGCCGACAGCACGGGCTACTACAAAAACCAGGGGACTGCCGGAAATATCCAGCTTGAACTCCAGGATGACAGCGGTAACAGACTGAACACCGGCGCGACAAAATCAGTGGTGGTGGATGACGCCTCGCAATCCGCCCGTTTTCCTTTGCAGGTCAGGGCGTTGTCGGTCAACGGCGGCGCAACCCAGGGAACGATCCAGGCGGTGATTAACGTGACCTATACCTATGCATGACCAGGAGAGTATGTTGATGAAAAGAGTCGTAACCCTGTTGACGACACTGTTGCTGATGGGCTGGTCAATCAATGCCTGGTCCTTTGCGTGCAAAACCGCCAGCGGCGCGACCATTCCCATTGGCGGTGGTAGCGCGAACGTCTACGTTGATCTCTCGCCTGCGGTTAACGTCGGGCAAAACCTGGTGGTCGACCTCTCAACGCAGATTTTTTGTCATAACGATTATCCCGAAACCATCACTGACTATGTCACCCTTCAGCAGGGGTCCGCTTACGGCGGCGTGTTATCGAGTTTTTCCGGCTCCGTAAGATACAACGGCTCCAGCTACCCGTTTCCGACCACCAGCGAAACCGCACGGATGATCTATGACTCGAGAGTCGATAAGCCGTGGCCGACCGTCCTGTATCTGACGCCAATCAGCTCTGCGGGCGGCGTCGCAATCAGTGCAGGAACGCTTATTGCTAAACTCATTCTCCGCCAGACCAACAACAAAAACAGCGATGACTTTCAGTTCGTCTGGAGCATTTATGCGAACAATAGTGTGGTCATTCCGACTGGCGGCTGCGATGTCTCCTCCCGCAACGTCACGGTTACGCTGCCGGACTATCCGGGCTCCGCCCCCGTTCCGCTGACGGTCTACTGCGCGCAGAGCCAAAATCTGACGTATTACCTCTCCGGCACCACCGCAGATTCCGCCAATTCGATCTTTACCAATACCGCGTCGTCTTCGCCCGCGAAGGGCATCGGTGTTCAGCTCACGCGCAACGGTACCATCGTCCCCGCCAACAGCACCGTGTCATTAGGCACGGTCGGCACCTCTGCCGTGAGCCTCGGCTTAACGGCTAACTACGCGCGAACCAGCGGACAAGTGACGGCAGGCAATGTTCAGTCAATCATTGGGGTGACGTTTGTTTATCAGTGATGTGGGAAAGCCGGGGATGGACTACATTTTGTCCCCCTGCCCCTGTGCCGCCGAAGGTCTCGCGAGGATGATGACGCCAGACCGCCAGCGTCTGGTGCTGCTTAATTCGCCGTCGCTGGATATCTCAACGCTTCCTGCACTGGCGTCAGCACGCCGGATCGTGGTGTTTCTTCCTGACGATCCCCTTTGGCTGCTCACCACGTTGCAGCAGGCGGCGCTTCTGCTGGAACAGGCCGCCGTCCCCCTACCGATGCTTATCCTCAGCCGCTGTCCTGACCGTTGGTTGTGGCACACGCTGGAGCATCTTGTGACGCGTCGCCGTCTGCTGACAGAAATCCGGGCCGTCGCCTCGGATTTACCGACACGTTGCATTGCCGCGCTATTGCGCGGGCACGGGTTGCAGGATGTCCCTCCTTTGGGCCAATGCGCAGATAACCCGACGTTGATTTATGACAAGCCGACAATCGGCCTCAGCAAACCAGAGCTCAACGCCATTGTGGATTTGCTGCACGGACACAACATCCTGGACCGGGCGCAACAGCGAGGCATCAGCCAAAAAACCCTTTATAATCAGAGAACTTCAGGACTTAAAAAGATGGCGGAACATTTCCCGCAACTGGCGACACACTTTCCCGGCAACCCAGAAACGCGGCTGAACAGAAGCGGTAGCGATGCGTTATCCGCCTTCGAACGTGAATTCGTCCATGCCATCCGTTGCCGGCAACTCTTTCCGGTGTTTCAACCGATTGTGGATAGCCACCACCGTTTACAAGGGATGGAAATACTCTCACGCTGGCGGCGCGAGGGTACGGTCCTGCAACCCGGCGCATTTTTGCCACAAATACGTGCTGAATACGCCTGGCAGGTGCTGACCGCATTTGTTTTGCAGGAAGCGATACAGAAAATCAACCAGCATCCCGGGGAGTTTTATTTCTCACTTAATATCCCTGCCACCCTCGCCAGCCATGAATGCCTTCCACGAATGCTGGAAGCGGCGAAACAACAACTGGTGTCGCCACAGCAAACGGACAGACTGGTGCTGGAATTTGCTGAGACCATCGAGTTCAGTCAAAGGGGAAAAACCGCCGCGAACATCAACAAATTAAAACGGCTCGGCTTTCGGATTATGCTCGATGACTGTTTCTCACAAGGTAGCGTGATGTTTCCGGTCAGGCAGATCCAGTTTAACGAATATAAGCTGGATATGTGTATTATCAATGAGATGCAACGCGATCCACACGCGCTGGCGCTGATAAAAAGCCTGAACTATTACTGTATGCTGACCGGTAGTCGCTGCGTTGCCGAAGGGGTCGACAGTGAAGAGAAATTTACGATATTGAAAGCATTAGGTATCGATCGCTTTCAGGGATATCTCATCTCCCCGCCGGTAGGCGGGAATATGCTTGAACGGTTTGTGGACCGCTACATATCATTCTGATCAAACATGCTTTTTGACGAAATGATGGTCTCAATAAATTTTTTCTTATGGTCATACTTCAGCACATCGTCTATATACATGATGCCGGTATCAAAGGAGGGAATGTTCTTCGCCAGATTGAGGCGACGCAGACCACGCTGACGCGCTTCGGCTTCCAGATGTATGGAAAGCGCCAGAATGCATTGCGTCTGTTTCGCCAGCGCAATAGCATTCTATACCGAACAGACTTCAAATCTGACCTTTTCTGGCGAAATAGGACAAAGCAAAGGATCGTTAAACTCTTCGTTTTCCGATTCATGCTTAAGAATGACCCACTCACAGTGATTAAGCTGCGCTTCGCTAATCTGCGGCACATACGCAAGCGGATGATCGCTCGCGCAATACAGGACAAACCGGGTCGTGAAGATGGGAAGGTAATTTATTGCCGCAATTCTGTTTTCCGCAGCGGGTATCGCCCCTAACGCAAGATCGCATTCGCCTTTCAGTAAATGCTGTTGCCCCAGTGCAGTATTACTGTTTTTGATCACCATCCGGATTTGCGGATACAGCCTCACATAGTCCTTCATCAGATGAAATAAGACGCCATGACTCCACGCGTGCCCGCACTCGATCACCAGTTGCTGTCTGTGGCTATGCTTTATCGCATCAATACTGAGTAAAGCCTGCTGGTAATTGCGATCCAGCAGGCAGGCATGCTGATACAGGCTTTCGCCATAAACCGTTAAGGAAATCTTTTTCCCCTCACGGAACAACAAAGGGATCCCCAACTCCGACTCGAGTCGTTGCATATTTTGGGTTAGGGTCGGTTGAGAGATAAACAGACTTTCCGCCGCCGAGGTAAAGGTCTTTTTATCTACCAGCACTTTGAACTGAAAAATTAATTTGTGTAAATACATTCGCCTCACCACGGTTTCCGGGATTGATGATGCCTGCCTGATGCGTAGCGATGAAGATAGACGGGAGCTCCGGCAAAATCGGGCTCCCGGATGAGTGAGGCATGCAGACTCAGTAGGGTTTATTGAACAGTCCGTAAAGTGCCGACTCATAATCACCGCTGTCATACAGCGCTTTCACCGCCTGCTTGGTGATGCTGCGCTGCCTGGAGATCGTTGCCAGATCCTGAAGGAATTTATCCCCTCCGGGGCAGGCCGCTATCTCAAGGAGCAATGCCCGGGTATCCGGATGCATATCAAGGCAGGCAAGAGAGCCTAAATACTGCTGCATCACCCGTTTGCGCATTTCATGTTCCTGTCGCACGAACTCCGCGTCAATACGCGCGTCGTCGACGGGGATCCCCAGACGCCGCCATTCATCTTCCGGAGCCTGCGCCTCACGCATTGCCTGCGACAGTTTGCGGATAAACAGCGCTTCACGTTCAGGATCGCAGAGCGGATGCTCCTGCTTCGCATCGTGAGCTAAATCGAACAGCAAATTGCCGTGCGCATAAGAACTGTAAAAACCGGCGGAACCCGGGATTTTCAGCACCGGTGTCTGGTGGGTGAAGACAAAACCAGGATGCAGAGTGGCTTCCTGCAATTCAGCGAGATTAAACATCCTGCGCATGCGCATCGGCATCAGCGTGTACTCGTATAGCGGGGTATTTTCCGGCGACTGGCTCCCTCTCATATAGACATAGCGACCATCGGTGATCGACACATGCGCGCCGAAATAGCCAAAAATAGCCTCTGATTTAATCGGCATTTGTCGCGCTATGACCGGAGACAATGCCTTGCCTGTCATGTTGTGCGTTTTCTCAATGCCAAACGCCTCCAGCAACGTCACCGCCAGATCGTGCATCTGCGCCAGTTGGGTTCGCGACTCGCCAGCCCGTCGACTTCTGGGATCCCAAATAAAGAAGGGGACATGCGCAATCTCGTTATACACCGGCATAACGCTTTTCCCCGACCACTCTTTTTCACCAAACATAAAACCGTGGTCGGTATTCACAATAAGCATTGTGTCCTGCCACAGATGATGTGCGTCGAAAAAGTCCAGCACCTGGCCAAGATATTCATCGCACATCAACATCAGCGCCTGATAATGCTTTTCACCGTTCACCACTTTCTGCGGATTATTGATCCTCTCTGTCGAACTGTATTCCGGCCAGTCGTCAGGGTTATTGACCAGTTCAGGATCGACCATGCGCTTGAAGCGATCCGGCACATAAAAGGGCTCATGCGGATCAAAACTCTCTATTTGCAATAACCAGTTATCCTGCTGATAGTTTTCCGCCAGGAAAGCCAGCCCGGCCTGATAACAGCGCGCCTGCGGGAAATCTTTCTCTTCACGCATATAACTGCGGTTAATCTGATCGTGCTCGATCATATTACGGCGCAGCGGTTCGGCGTTTTTCCATGAATCCAGTTCACGGGCGCCGTCGAAGCCAATCTTCGCTTTCCAGAGATCCCCCTCCTGCCCGCGCATAAACTCATAACTGCTGTAGCGATTATGGTAGGTCGCCCCGCCATCTTCCCAGTAGTGCTGATGGTCGGTAATTAAATGGCAATAGACGCCGTGCTTTTTAATGATTTCAAAAATAGAGTCATCAAAGGGTTCCAGCGGCCCCCAACTGCGATGCAGGAAATTCAGCCGTCCGGTATGCAAATCGCGTCGGGCTGGCATGCAGGGCATTGAGCCAACATAGAAATTATCAAAACGAACGGTTTTCCCCTCCAGTCGTTTAAAATTAGGCAGAGGAAATGCGTCGGCCTGATAAGCCGGGAGCTTATTACGACGCAGGGTATCAAACATCAGCATAACAACTTTCATATTACTCCCCATCCCCGAGCAGTTTCATGCAGATCGCCTGATGATTTTTTTTGTTCAGGGTATAAAAAATCATCGAAAACAGTGACAGGAGTTGCCCGCAAACCGGCGTCAGGACCATCAAAATAAGCAATCCATGTAATGTTCCCGCCGTTTGCGCCTGCGCGCCGGGTAGATAACCAATAAGATCAAGGACGCCGCCCAGCACAAAGGCACCCAGCGCAGAACCAAATTTGTTGGAGAACGTTAATGTGGAGGAGGCAATTCCGGCGGCATTCTTTTTCGTTTTCCAGCGTAATTCATCCGCGCAATCAGTGACCATCATCCAGGTAATCAGCGACCCGCCCTGACAAAACGCCATCACGCAGGCGAGTAATATCAAAGTACAGGTGACATTTTCAGGCGAGAAGGTGAGCCAGAGTATCAGCGAGGGAACCATGGCAATAAAACAGATGATCACAAATGCCGTTTTATTTCCATAGCGAGATACTAACCACTTAACCAGCAGATATATTGATGCGCCAAACAGCATATTCAGTAATGCTCCCGTCGCAACCAGCTTTGTATTGTGGAGAACCCACGTATAAAACTGAACGGTCACCCCGGCGGTAATCGCTAAGGACAGCGTGTTCGCCGAAGAGGCCAACGCCAGGCATCCCAGTGAACGACTACGAAAAGCCAGCGACAGCTGTTTGAAAACGGCCACCACAATATTCTGCTGTTCGCCCGCCGGGTCGGTCTGTAATCCCTTTTCATCGTGCACAATACGTTGCCAGTTATCCTGTCTGCGGGCGCCGTAAGCGCAAATCCAGAATCCCAGCGTGGTCACGACCCCAAATAAAATGCCGAGGTAGTGATAGCTATGAAAATCAACCACCACATTGCCCGTCGCATCCCGGGACTGGCTGAATGCAGATAAAATATAAATGCCGCCCGCGCTGACGATAAACTGGGCGATAATCCCGGTAAATTGCTTGAATAACACAATATTACTGCGTTCATTGACCTTGTCTGTAATGTAGGCCGTTAATGAGTGGTACGGGATATTCGACACGGTAGAGACAAGGGAGTAGAGCATATAAACGCAGGCGATATAAACCACCCTGCCCGTCGCGGAGAAATCCGGAGAGGCAAAAACCATCCAGGTTGTAAAACCCAGTACCGGTGCTGATGTGATTATCCAGAAGCGGTATTTACCCAGTCGCGTCCGGGTTCTGTCACCCATCGCGCCCATCACCGGATCGATAAACGCATCAATCCCCCGTGCGGCAAGCGTGATGGCGCCCACCGTGGCCGGATTCACACCATAGACATCAGAAGCATAGGTAATAAAGAAAACCAGCATCGCGTAAAAACTGAGGTTGGAGGCAAATCCGCCCCCCATCGCGTAGCAGAGTTTGTCAGAGACCGTCAGACGTTCCATTTTATTGTCCTTGTATTTTGTATGGCCTCCTTATTGTTAAAAAAGAGAGACTCGGGACGACAATTGTTTGCATCCTGAACCTATAGTAAAAACCTATAATCCCCCGCGCCTGCGCATCGCGTGGGTAAATAATATTTTGTAATTATTCAGTTTTTATTCCGCAGCCGTAACCGGCATTGATTAAACGCGCCGCTGGACAATATTCATATTTGTGACCCTGGTTCAATTTCCGCCACCGACAGTACGGGTGGCGCAATGGCCTGACATTGGCCCACACTCTGTCTTTACGCTCCTCTGCTCGTGATGTCTGGCATCCGATTGTGCCGCCCGGCTCAACAAACCTTCGGGGCCAACTTGACGGTCATGCCATGAACCTCAGCCCTGGCGTTTTTATACACAATTTGACATAAGGACAGGAAATATCGACTGTTGTGGGGTAAGTCCATTTTGTCAGGTAACGAGGCAGGCTATACTCTTTCAAACACTCATCTCAGAGGCAGCAACTGGCGTGAAGGATATGTATTACAACGATGAAGGGATCAATGCGTTAATCCAGAATGAACTGAATGCGTTCATTAAGGACTACAAAAATACGATCTACGCATATGCGATTATGAACAAGAAAGATCCCTCGCAAATGCAGATTATCAATAATAATCCTGAGTGGTTTAACATCTATCTTGAAAGAAAATACCAGTTTATTGACCCTGTTATTATTAGGGCTTTAAGCAGTGTTGAAGATTTTTTCTGGGAGAACAAGGTGCTGCTGGCGAACGGTTATAACCTGACGCGCATTTTCAGTGAAAGTTCTGAACACAATATTTATCAGGGTCAGACGTTTCCCCTGCATGACTATCTGAATAATCTTGTCGTATTATCCATCATCAGCCAGAAGGATTCGGGGATTGAGATGGAAGCCTGCCGCGCGCACTTCATGCATTTTCTCATTCAGTTACATCAAAAGACCCTTAATCTCTACAGTAAAGTGCATCAGAAAAAGAACGTTTTTTTGTCACCGCGCGAACGACAAATTTTGAAGTGGGTTAGTGCGGGTAAAACCTATGCCGAAGTCTCGGTTATATTGTCAATTGCAGAGCGAACCGTGAAATTTCATATGAGCAATGCAATGAAAAAGCTGGGCGTAAACAACGCCAGGCATGCGGTAAAACTTGGAATGGAGCTCAGATTACTGGATAACTGAACTCCGTGCGGGATTACAGACGGCGAAGTTGTTGAAGTATCTCGCGGAGCCAGTGGCTGGCCTTATCTTTGCTGATGATGCTCTCAATTGCGCTTTCACTCGCCGGCATAAAAATATAGTAGATAGTTTCACCTTTCTCAGAAAGTCCTTTCTGAATCACGTCAATTTTCCAGTTCGCATGACGGAAAATGGCATACATACCGCGACTGGCAACGGCGAACATGCCCCGATACTGTTTCTTCATGCAATAGACGATCATTGCCAGAAACAGTGCCTTACTGGCGGGCATCCCACGAAGGTTTCCGCAATCACGTCTCTCTTTATCTAAAAACAGGCGGCTCACTTCACAGCAGGGAATATCCGTAGGGAGCGTAATATTATCGAAGTACTCATGGAATATTTCGCTGATCATCGTCGGTTGCGTGGCATCGATAAATCGGGCGCCGCACAGGATTTCTCCCTCATGCATCCCTAACAGGTAAGTCGTGTTTTCGTTATCAAATTGATCCTTTTCCAGGCCATCAGTACATTCTACTTTCCAGTTGAGCCGCTCACGAAATGTTCGGTTTCTCAGGCGGTAGAGTTCAGTGGCAAAACCTGACGGCAACTCATCGCGATCAAGCAAAAAAAACTCAACAAAAGAGTTCATTTATTCATTCCTGATAATAACATTCCGAAATTATTATCCCCTGTCTTTTAGGACAGCTTTTTTTCAGGTCGGGTCTTACTTATACTTAAAAAATACCTGACTAATAGCGCTCGCGGCACATACTAGTCAGGCGGTCAAAGACCAACGTAACACCAGGGATAAATCCACCCGAGATTATCTAACATTTAGACTCCCGGGTACAGAATGCAATAAGCACTTAATCAATAAAAAACTATTAAAACACGACAAATATCAAATATTTTACCTTATTATATTGCCCCTTGTATTTTCAAGGGGTAATATTTAAGGTTGAGTTAACTATTAAGCTCAATGCTCTTCCTCGCTCGATCACATCCTTTTACATCACGCGCCATTTTCTCTTTCTGTCCCTCTACCTCCATCCTTATTTCTCTCTTGTAAGAAAATAGTCCTGTTTGCAAAGATTGCGTGAGATCAGCGGAAGTTACGCTTCCGTAAGATGGTCGAATTTTATCCTTCCGATGAATAATCTCGCAGAACGTGCGCAACGCGGATGCGGTAAAAAGAGAATATCGACTCCCGGCCTTCCCTTTGCGCTGCCCGGTGTTTCATGTTGCTCTTCCACACCGCGACGGCGTCTTCACTCTCCCACCAGGAAAGCGATAAAATCTTCCCTTCCGTACTCAGGCTTTTGAAACGCTCAATCGAAATGAAGCCCTCAATATTAACAAGTTCGTTCCTGAGTTCAGCGGCAAGCTGTAAATATCGCTCCTGCTGAGTCGGTACTGTATCCGCTTCAAAAATCACCGCTATCATAACAATCTCCTGGGTTAGCATTTCCGCTACTTTAGCGGTAAGTACCGGGCAATACTTCGCTGAAGACCGAATCATGCCTGGTTAGGGATCATGACGGCACATCCGCATTGAGCTTACTGTAGAACCCCTGTTCCAGTTTCGTTTCCAGTATTGACTGGACCTCAATCGCCAGGTTTTTATAGAACTCAGACAGTTCATCATCCTTACAGAGCAGGACAATTTTGCGGCGTTCTTTGCGATTGTTGATCCGGATGATCTTCAGCGAGTCAGTAAAGGCGGGAAGTGTGGTAATAAACAGCGGCGTGGTCAGCGTCCATCCGTAGCCGCAGGAAATTAATTTCAGAATGTCATCAGCATTATCCATTTCAAACTGGATAGACGGAGACAGGTTATTCCATTTCAGCCAGTTGAGCGTCTGGATGCCGGTCGGCGTATTGCGGGTATAGGCGATGTAGTCCCTGTTTTTACACAACTCTTCCAGCCGCGTTTCCGGCCAGGCTTTGGGACAAACGCACAGAAACTCCTCTTCAATCAGCGGGTACATTCTGACATTAGGCGGCATCTCGGTATGCAGCATCGTGATGGCCAGGTTAATGCTGCCCGTATTCAGCGCGGAAAGCAGCCCCGATGCTGTACCGGTAACCTGAAAAATATGTTTCACCTGCGGTTGTAGAAAGGTCAGGATATCCAGGCCGATAGATTTACCGATCGAATCCACAAAGCCGATTTTCAAATGTGAAATATGCCCGTGACTGATCGCGTTTATATGTTCCTGCAGATAAACACCGCTATCGATAATCTTTTTTCCCAGCGGGTACAGCGCCTGCCCGGCTATCGTCATCTGAATGGGTCGCTGTGAACGGTTAATCACTTCAGTCTTTAAGCCATTTTCCAGATTCGCGATCTGCTGAGAAATCGAGGATTGAGTCAGGTTGAGTTTCTTTGCCGCAGCGGTAAATGACCCCGTCTCAATGACTGCTAAAAACGCCTGTAACTGCTTAAAATCGAAGTTAATATCCTTCATTACCGCCTCTACTATTACATTTTTTAATAATGAGTATTTATCTTTTCAATGCTTTTTTTCTTTGAGCCACTTCAAATTATCTGTACTGCCAGCCAATTAAGGTAGCGATACACCTTAATACAGGAAGAGACATAACGATGCGTGAAGAAAAGGATCTATTAGGAACGTTAATGGTGCCGGAGGAAGCCTACTACGGTATTCAAACGCAACGGGCGGTACTGAATTTTTCAGTTTCGGGGAAAACGGCTGGGGACATTCCGCATTTCCTGTGGTCAATCGCCGCGATAAAACAAGCGGCTGCTCAGGCCAACGCGCAAATTGGCGCGTTGGATCAGCAGAAAGCCGCCGTCATCGTGACGGCGTCGCAGGAGGTGATGAACGGCGATTTTGACGCCCATTTCCCGATTGATATTTTTCAGGGCGGCGGCGGCACCTCGACCAATATGAACATGAATGAAGTGGTGGCTAACCGCGCGAATGAACTGCTCACCGGCGTACGGGGATATGATGCGATTCACCCAAATACGCACGTTAATATGGGACAGTCGACCAACGACGTCATTCCTGCGGCGATGAAAATGACCAGTCGCATGAATATCAAGCATTTGCTGGTGCAACTGGAAAAACTGGAAGCCGTACTGGCGGATAAAAGCCGTGAGTTTGCCGACAAAGTGAAATTAGGCCGCACCTGCTTACAGGATGCGGTGCCAATGACGTTTGGCCAACAGTTTGGCGCCTATCGCACACAGGTCAACCGGCTTAGGGAAAAACTGGCCGAGGTCAACGAGGAGGCGCTGTATTTACCCCTGGGAGCGACGGCGATTGGTACGGGGTTGTCCACCCATGAGGGATATCTTCCGGCGGTGTATCAATGGCTGAAGACCCTCACTGGCGAGCAATATCGCCCGGAAGCGGATTTTTTCGATGGTCTGCAACACGGTGACTTCTATATTGAATTCTCCGCACAGCTCAAGAAAATCGCCGCCTTTCTCTCTAAAATGGCGACCGATTTTCGTATTCAGGGTTCAGGGCCGCGCGCCGGTTTTAATGAAATTATTGTCCCTGCCGTGCAACCGGGTTCGTCCATCATGCCGGGCAAAATTAACCCGGTCATGCCCGAACTGATGAATCAAATTGCGTATCAGGTTATCGGTAATGACGTCACGGTAACCATGGCGGTTGAGGGCGGCGAGCTTGACCTGAACGTGTGGGAACCGGTGTTGCTAAAGGCGCTCTTCGAATCCTGCTCGTTACTGAGCCGGGGGATACCGCTGTTCATCGATAAATGTCTGAAAGATATCGCGATAAATGAAGAAGTGAGTGCTCGCTACGCAGAGGAAAGTACGGCGCTGGCCACCGTCGTGGCAACCCTGTTTGGCTATCAGGTGGGATCGCGAATTGCAAAAACCGCGTATCAACAGCAGTGCAGCGTAAAGCAGGTCGTGCTGGCAGAAAAACTGCTGACACCGGAACAGGCGGATTATCTGCTTGATCCGATGAATATGACCGATCCGCAAAAGAGTACGGCAGCGATTAAACGTTATCAAACAGAAATGAATATGTCGTAATCATCTGTTATCGAGAAATAAGCGTTAACTGCAGGTAATGAATATTCCCTATTCATTACCTCGCCCTCTCGTTGCCGATAAATAAAATATAACAAAGAGCAGGTTAATTATATGGTGATATTACATGTCGTTTTATTACTGGGAACCATCATGCTTGCCGCCCGCTGGGGCGGAATTGGCGTCGGGTTTGCCGGCGGGATCGGATTAGCGATTTCGGTATTTATTTTTGGCGTTCCGGCAGGTTCTCCACCTGTCGACGTGATGCTGATTATTCTGTCTACCATTGTGGCGCTCTCAGCCATGCAACAGGCCGGCGGAATGGATTATCTCGTCACCCTGACCGAAAAATTACTGCGCCATAATCCCGGCTATCTTAATATTCTTGCCCCCACCGTAACGTTTATTCTGACGGTACTGTCCGGTACTGGTTATACCGCCATGTCGGTGATGAACGTGATTCAGGAAGTGGCGAAAGACAACGGTATCCGACCCAGCCAGCCGTTAAGCTCTGCGGTTGTGGCTTCGCAACTCGGGATTACCGCCTCCCCGATCTCTGCCGCCACGGCGATTATGTACGGCACCGTTGAGGTGATGGGCGTGAGCTTCGGCGACGCAATGCTGATTATCCTGCCCACCGCGTTATTTGCCATGCTGATCGCGGCGTTCATTGCCAGCAGACAAGGTGCCAAACTGGCCGACGATCCTGTGTGTCAAAAAATCATGCAGGAAAATAAAATTGTGCTGAATAAACAGGCCAGCCGCCCTATTCCCGCCAGAGCAAAATCCTCGGTTGCCATATTTCTGGTGGGAGTGGTCTTCGTGGTCTGTATGTTGCTGTTTAAATCCCTGATTGGGCATACCATTAATTCCCGCGACTTAATCATTATTACGATGTTTGTCGTGTCCACGATCATTATTTTCACCTGCAAGCTGGACATGAAAGAGCTGAAGAACTCACCGATATTTAAATCCGGCGCGGAATCACTGGTGGTGGTATTAGGGATTGTCTGGCTGAGCAGCACGCTGATCGGTGCCCATATCGATGAGATTAAAATGGAAGCCAGCGACATATTACGCGCCTGGCCGTTCTTACTGGCGGCGGTATTTTTCTGTACCAGCGCCATGCTGTTTAGCCAGGGGGCAACCAGCGCATTGCTGATGCCTATCGCCGCCTCCATCGGAATTAGCCCGGAGGCAATATTAGCCAGTTTTGTCGCGGTCAGCGCACTTTATATCACGAATATTTACCCGACAACCGCGTTTGCGATAGCCACTGATGATACGGGTTCATTTCTCAGTTCGCGCTGGAATGGCTCAAAGATCGTTAATCACCCCTTCTTCCTGCCGGGATGTTTATCGATTATCTTCTCGGTACCATTTGGCTTTTTACTGGCACAGATGATTTTGTAATGGCGAAGACAGAACAGACCTGCCGTTGGCGGCTTTCTCTATCCCCCACGACATCACCAACGTAGCCGCATTAAATATGTCGTGATGAACAGCAGAACAGGTTGAGGTTAATCTGTTCTGCTATTCATCCATATGTTAGTTATTCGGCAACTACTGGTATGTCATCGTAAAAGACAGTACGCCATTAGCCGTCCCTGTGGTGATGTGATCGCCCGTCTGGTAGTAACGCGCCTTAAGCGGGACCGTGAAACCGCCCCCTGTGCTCGATGTCCCAGCCGCCACATCGGAGCCCAACCTCATTGGCTGGTTGTTATAAAGCAGTTGGATCCCGACCCCTGTGGCGGCGTTACTCCCGCTGGTCGTATTGATGACGCCTTTCGTTGCGTCATTAATATCGCCTTCCATCCTGACGCTGACGGCGGTTCCGGCATTGCAGGTCATCGGCAAATTGAATGACTGGGTATATGTCTCTCCCGGCGTCGTTCCTTTGCCATTAAAGGCGTTTTTATCAACCTCTTTCATATCGACAGGGATGGATGCCGTGGTCAGTTTGCAGGCTGGCGTGGTCACCGTGAACGCATTGATATTGACTGCGGCTTCTGGGGATTGCCAGAGCAGCGAGTTATTCAGCAATATCAACGACCCCACCATTCTTGCCGATATCGTACCAGAACCGGTCTCCGTCGCCGTTTTATAAAATGTCACCGTGACCGAACCATTCAATCCGGGACTTATCATTCCCGTGGTATTTTGACAAAGCCTGGCGGTGTTAATATCGCCCCGAATCGTATTCGCCCCCGTTACGGCGGCATTCCCTCCGGCACACTTTGCCGTCGAGCCGGAAATCGCATAGCCAATACCGTCAACGTTGGTTTTATAGACCCGTACCCCATTGACCATCGAATCGAAGGTACCTATCGCCTTTACGCCAAATGTTTGATTGGAAATAACCCCGTCCGCTGAATCAAAACAACTGAACGCATTCACTGTCGGCGTCATCATCTGCGTACCAATAACGGCCCCCACCGGCAGATCCCTGGAGATAGTGATATTCTGCGGCGATAAGGTTGTTGATGGCGTGACCGTCGAACAATCCCACGCCAGCGTAGTCCGTGAAAACAGTCCCAGAGCTACCCACAATAAACTCACTATAATTCGATTCATCTTACTCTCCACTTACCTGCACTCCGCGGTGACGTTATGCGTTTTGTCAGAAGCCTGCGCAATCTGATAATGTGCCAGACAACTTTCCCCAGCCCAGTTCACCACCACGGAGCCTTTTTCCGGTGCGCCGCTAAACCAGACTCGCTGACGATCGTCAACAATCCCTTCTGGTGTATTGTCGCGATGGTTAATTGTGGCCGTCGCCCCAAACGGAATCGTTTTGCCCGTCAATTGCAGCAGGATTCGGTAGCCGGTAACGGTCGGGAAATCGGCCAGGGTCAGCGCGCCTTTTGTTGGTACGACGGTCTGCGTGTCATTCAACACATCCGTATTGTTGTTCAACCTGTCGGTATTTAGCGTCAGACTGTTCTGTCGATATGGCGCAACGTACGGCACAACGGCAAAACCTTTACTGTCTGTGTAAATGCCGCTGTTATTCGCCACTTTCACATCAGCGGCATTCTCGGCCTTCACCAACGCCATTGTCTCGCCAAGAGGTTGAGTCGCGGAGACGCCATACGGATGAACCACCAGTCCCCCCATTGCGCCAACCGAGACCTGACGATTATCGCGAGAGTAGTTATAACCAAGCTGATATTCACCATGCCGGCCCTTATAATTCGCCGACGCACTGCCCGTCACATCTGCACCCTTACTGTTGTATCCCTGCTGTACGTTCCAGTTCAGATTGTTGTCTTCCAGCGCGGTACCGGACAGCCCAACCTGTGAAGTGGCGTCGCCTTTTTTATTCGCGTTTGCCGATAGCGTCATCCAACTGTTTGGCAAGAAACGTGAGAACGGAATCTGCATCGTAAAAGAGACGATATGATCGTTGTCGTTGTGCCAGGGACCACGGGAATAGCTATAGTTCAGGCCATAATTAATATTGTTAATACTGGTGTTGTAACCCAGACTGACGTTACGCTCGGTATCACCGCCCCAATAGTCCTGGTGCCAGGCCGAAAGGTTGATATTCCCGAAATCGCCAAGCTGCTGGTTCAATGTCACCTGTGCCTTACTGCGTTTGTTACGCTGATAACGCCAGTCATTGCCTTCCAGAACGTTATCGCTCGCCATCCGGTATTTATTGACATCACCATTCGCTTCCTGAAAATCATGAAAGCCGGAAGAGGAATACCGATATCCCATCAGACTCAGCGAGGTGCCCGTTGATGAAAAATCTTTGGCATACTGCGCGCGAAGCGAGATACCACTTTCCGTTTTGCCTGGCATCTGCGTATGAGCAAAGGTAGTGTCAAAAGAGAACGAACCGAAATCGCCCAATCCTTTGCCGATACCAATAGCCCCGGCCTGGTAATCTCTCGACGCCAGCGTGCCGCCATATATTGTGGTGTCCCACGGCAACCCGTAGCTCATTGTGGTCTGAAGAAAATCCGGTTCTTTATCTGTACTGTTTGATGCACGATATTTTCCCACTGCCAGAGCATATTTAAACTGGCCCTCACGCTGCATGATCGGCACAGCCGAAAATGGCTGAATAAACTGATGCACCGAACCATCTGCCTCACGCACCACCACGGTAAGATCACCGCTGGCAGCAGTAGGATAGAGATCATCAATCACAAACGGGCCTGGCGGAACATAAGACTGCCAGATAATATTCCCGCCCTGACGAATGGTGACTTGTGCGTTACTTTGCGCAATGCCACGGACTACAGGCGCAAACCCCCGAACGCTTTCCGGCAACATGGTGTCATCCGAATAAATTTGCGCGCCACGGAAGTGAACACTGTCGAATACACCAGACTGCGTATAGCCATCCCCCATACTGAACTGGCTTTTCAGCACTTTAATATCACGCTCCAGTGACGTGCTGAGGGTATTCCAGCGCCCGTCCCCTTCGTTATTGTTATATGTCGAGTAATTACGCAACCGCCAGGGACCGACGTTAATCCCACTACGCAGGTTTAGATAGCTGTCATTACGCGAATCTCCCTTGCCATGGCTGTTGGCAGCAGAGAAGTTATAATTCAGGAACAGCATATTCAATCCATCGTCCCACTGTTCCGGTGCAACGGAGCCGCGTGGATCGCGCTGCATATATTCTTGTGGCACCGAAATATCCAGACGCATCCCATCAAACTGAAAATTGAGTTGGCTCCCGGGGAGTAACGCACCAATATTATCGATGGTCGCGGAATCCTCCATACTCATCCAGTCAGGCTGTGCGTTACGCTTCACACCCCATTTTACGAAATCGGCGTAGGTTAAGGATGGTGCCAATTCACTCTCTTTACCCAGAAAGCTGATATCACGAGATTCAATATAATTTCCGTTCAGATAGACATCAACGTGATAAATACCGGGAACCTGTCCGTCAGTTTTGCTGAAACGGGAGATATCAATATCACGTGGAATATTCCCTCGGGTTTCAATGAGATCGGGTGAAAAATAATCCTCAGCCAACACGGTTGATGCTTGTGTAAACAGATAGACCATGACTGATAATTTCGTTAACGTTGCAAAACCTGAAACCGTATTGAGCTGGAGCATAAGCATTTAACCTACATTTTAACTTTTTGTTCAGTCGTGACGCCTCCAAAATCATTAATCGCACGCCACGATACGTCACCGCCGTTTATCCCCGATAGGGGTAGCGTGACGGTTTGAAATGGTAATACCATTGGAGGCTTAGTGATCGTCTTGCCGTTCACCTTTATTTCATTGAGCGACACGCTATAAGGCGTTGGATTATTTACAGTTAATTTCCCACCCTCACGTGAAAAAATTAACTGCTGGTATGCCAATGACGGATCGCCTTTTAACCCGGTGGGACGATAAAACAGCTTCATTTTGCTTTTTACCGCGATCAACAATTCATTTTTCGCATCCGGTGAGGATGAGGGAATCGCTTTGATATTCAGCCAGTAAACGCTTTCTCTGTCGGTTGGTAAGTTATTTTCAGCCAACATGACGCGAACAGAGTTCTGCGCATTTGGATTTAATTTAAACAAAGGTGGTGTAGTAGTGAATTCGCTACCACTCTCATCACCATTTTCACTTTTACTCACCCATGACTGAATTAAATACGGTTTATTGTCCGGATTTTTAACACTGATTGCAGCCTGACTGGCATTACCATTATAAATAAGACGAGTACCGCCTATTTCAACACCACTAATTGCCGCTGTTGAGATAAATATCATCCCTATAGCAACCGTGTTATATAATTGCTGAAACATGAGAATTCCTGCTTAATTACTCAGGGCCACGAGTGGCCCTGCTTTTACTGATAAGTTACGGTGAAAGAGGTTGACGACTTGGCCGACCCTGCTCCGACAACGCCTGTGGCCATATATTTCGCGAAATAGGTCAACGTATTGTCGATGTCTTCCTGCAATGCCACGCTAGCCGAAGAAGTACCGACCGGGATCAATGTCGCGCTGTCCTGTTCATAAATAGCGACGCCAACATTTGTCGCAGTCTGACCTGTGGTCAACGCCAGAATCGAAGGGTTAGTCGTATTGGTGGTACCGTCAAATCGAACACTGGCGCTGGTTACACTTGCCGGACAGGATTTCAGCACAATGTTGAAGCGCTTAGCGGCAGCTGTTGCACCACTTCCACCAGAAAATGCCGCCGTTGAAACGGTTCCAAGCTCAACGGGTTGTGAAATCGCGGAAGGATCCACCACACACGCCGTTCCCGTAATGGTTCCGTTAAAGTTAATTACGCCATCGGCTGCATATGTCGCCTGTAGAGCAGACAGCGATAAAATCGCAGAAATCAGTGCTAATTTTTTCATATCGTAAAATCCTGATAGTTAAGTTAATATTTAATTAAAAGCGTTGATGTTAAAAACAATTATTTCTGCACTCACCTCCTCTGCATATTCTCGTTTCCCGACATTAACGCAACAATTTATGTAAGGTCAGGCTCATGAACACAGGGTTTGCACATTCTTATTCGCGCGATATTTCGATACAGAGATACACGATTACCGAGTTGAAGTTTAAATATCAGACTGCGACGGTGTGCATAGAATGTCTTCATCGACATGCCCAATAACTCACCAATCTCATTCGCCTCCATTCCTTTTTGTATACAATCAAGAACTTCACTTTCCCGGAATGAAAGCGTGTATTTCACCCGATAAGCATACCTGGAGTCATTGACAAACAGGCATGAGAGGATTTCATTTATCCGGCGTCTCTTATCAATGAAAGTTATATCTCTCAAATGGCATAACGCGTAGTAGTCGAGATCATTGGTGATAAATGCAATGATCTTCCTGCCAGGAAACAAATACTCTGTACTCCGTTGAAGGAGCGACTCATCGACATCGACTATAGTGTAATTTTCATCAATTAACTCCGGCGTTAACAACGCACTTATGCCGACAATAAAAAAATAATCATCAGAAAAAACGGAGTCTGACAATTTCATAGAACTTCCCTTTTCGACACTTCCTGCTTGCTGTTTTAACGTCTGTAAGTCGCCACATGTTTCGCTGTAAAATTTACAGAAAATAATTCAGCATGACATCACAAAAGTCGTGGATTTCGTAAGAAAACATAAAAACGATCGTTTCTACTAACTTTTTACTTTCAAAAGAACAACGATCCACACCTGGCTATTTTTATCAAAACAAAAACCCAGAATATGCAACAAAAAACAGAATTAAACACTAGCTATATGGATAGGTTTAGTTTAATGATTCAGGCAAGTTTGATAGTTGAAACTTGTAATAAACCAAAACATGGATTTTTCTTAGGAAATATACCAGGTTTAATTAACTAATTTTATTCTGTTGGAACAGGGCTTATTTTACCTGGTTAACACAGGAGCAACATCAGCGGTGCCTTATTATTCTGTCAGGCACCACCTACACGTGTAGGAAGGGAAATTAAGGTGTGAATTTCTCGATTGCCTGCTCCAGCTCGTCCAGTAGTGTCTGGATATACTCAAGCTCAGCAGGCAGTTCGGTGACAGTCATTGCGTCCGGGAGTTTATCCTCCAGAGACTGTGAAGCCTTCATTAGAGTCTCAACCCCCAATAACTGAGCAGTCCCGTTAATGCGATGAATATGATGTTTAACCAGACGATAATCACCAGACTCACTGGCGTTATAAGCCGCCGTTAAATCACAGCGATTTTCTTCCTGCGCATCTTTTAATGCGCGAAGCATCAATGCCCGATTCCCTTGCGCCAGCATCGCCAGTCTTTCGAGATCAAATGCCGTGTCGTGGGTATCACTGACGCCGGAGAGTAAATGAGAGAGTTGTGACAACGTGATGGGTTTGAAAAGACAAGCATTCATGCCCGCCGACAGACAACGTTCGCGCTCGTGCTCCTGCGCCGTTGCCGTGAGCCCCCAGATGACAAGCGTCGTATTACTTTTTCTGACCTGGCGGGCAAGCTCAATACCATCCATAACCGGCATATTGAGATCGGTAATCAACAAGTCATAATTTCCTTGCTGAAGATAATGCAATGCAATCTCGCCATTGTCGGCTTCATCAGCGATGATACCCAGCGTCATAAGCTGACGTTTCAAAAGTAATCGGCTGAAAGGAAGGTCATCCGCGATTAATACCCGGAGTGTTGTTCCTTGCAATACTGGCAGAGGCGCGTCAACGTCCGCAACGGTAGGCGTGATATCAAACGACGTCTGGACTGGCAGGCTCAACGTAACGGTCGTCCCCCGATTCACCTCACTTTGCAGTTCGATTGTCCCTCCCATTTGCCTCATTAATCCCCGACTAATGGCTAATCCGAGCCCCGAACCGCGGTGATGTTCTCCCGCTATTCCCTGGCTAAAGGCGGTGAATAAACGACGTTGTTCTTCTTCGCTCATTCCCGGCCCAGAATCACGCACCGAGATCACCAGCGTTTGCTCATGCTTGACCGCAAAAATTCGCACATCACCACGTTCGGTAAATTTCACCGCGTTACCGATAATATTGGTGAGAACCTGCCCCAGTAATTGGGGATCCAGTCGCATCGCCTCGCGTGCCTCTAAACGAGAATCGTAACGTAGCGCGATCCCTTTTTGCGCCGCCAGCGCGCTGAATAATGCAATGTTGTCTTGTATCAGGCTGTCCGGATATTTCCACTGGGGAACGGTCTCTAATAAGCCCGATTCGATCTTCTCCAGATCGAGGATCTCGCCAATAAGTTTTAATAACGAACGTGAGGCCTGGGCCGCCTGGTCCACTGATGCTTTATCTTCCGGGCTAAACTTCGCAGGAGAAAATTGCAGGAGTTCAAGAAATCCCATAATGGCACTTACCGGGGTTCGTATCTCATGGCTCATGTGAGAAAGAAATTCCCGCTTCTCTTCATTGGCCCTGAGAGCCCGGTTTCGTTCCTCTTGCAGTAAGCGTTGAGAACGTTTTCTGATACGAACTTCCCGCACCAGATAGACTGCCCATAACAAGGTGCTGAGTACCAGTAACGACGCTAAGGTAGCCACCAGATAAAAAGGCCTGTTATATAATTCCCAGGTATCTATTTTGACATCCGGCAGACGAATCCATTTACTGACGATCTGCAGGACCTCTTTTTGCGGAATATCATCTAACGCTTTATCCAGAATTTGCCGTAACTCCGGCTCAGAGCGGGGCACCGCGAAACTGATTGCCGCGGGTTCTTCTCCGGTAAGCGGTATCCAGGAAAGCTGATCGGGATAGTAATGCTCGCTCAGATAACGCGCGGTCAGCTGATTCGAAATGGCGGCATCCACTTTTCCTGTTGCGACCAGATTCAATGCCACGCTGGAATTTTCCACCTCTTCCCACACAATGCCTGAATATTTCGCCTTCAGTGTGGCCAGTAAAGTGTGATCGGCGCTGATTGCAACATGGTTACCGGGCCGCAGCGCATGCTCTTTACTTTCCTCTTTTCTGATCACGGCCACGAACTGTGTGGTGATAAATGGATGCGTAAAAGAGAGATAATCTTCTCGGCTGAGATCATAGGTAGCTGCCTGCACAATATGCCAGTTACCTTTCTTCATCTCTGCGATCATCTCTTTATTCGATTTGACGACCACCGTCTCAAACTGAATACCCGTTTGTAAGCCAATCAAATTAAGGATATCGCCAACAATACCCCGCGTTTGCTGGCTTCCATCAACCATCGTGTAAGGGGCAAACCAGGGATTGATAATCACACGGAGTGTTTTGTGATTATTTAACCACTGCTTTTCGCGTGGCGTCAGGTCCAGAGGTTCAATCAGGAAGGAGAGATTGCCTTTATCAATCATCGACTGGGCAATTTGCCCATGGATGTTTTCATCAATTGCGCTAAGGGTATTGTTCACAATTTCCCGCAGCCGTTGCTGTGCGGGCAAAAATAAAAAGTAGCTCTTTCTCTGTGGCGCAGGCCAATACTTCACCGTTGTCAGCGCAAGACTGAACTCCTGGGAAAGCCAGGTGCTGGTCGTGAGTGAATCGCCGAAAAACCAGGCATTGCGCCCATTATTAACAGAATTCAGCGCTTCCTGGTAACTGCCATAGTTATCGATCTCGGCATCGGGAAAGGACTGGCGGATAAAATCGACATCTGGATAGTGATTAACAATCGCTACCCCCGTACGTTGTGCGCTCTGCAATGGCGCCATAACGTTGCCAAGAGAGGTGACTAAATTGGGCCAGGAATGAATCAGTGGCAGAGAAACCTGAACACTTGCTTCACGCCAGGATTGACTCTCCAGCCCGGTCAATACCATATCGACCTCTCCCTTTTTTAACGCCTCAACAGCGTCAGCCTGATCCGGATACGCCATCACACTTATTCGTGTATTAAGGGAATGTTGAATCAATGCCAGATAATCAGCATTCATTCCCCGATAACGTCCAGTCAGCGTTGTCATAACAAGCGGCGGCTGAACGGGCTCATAAACGGCGACTCTGAGACTTTTTTTCTGCTGCAACCAGCGTTTGTCATCCTCACTCAAATAAACCGGTACAGGCGATATATAATTGAATCCTGATAGTTCCAGCTCAACGGGAAGTCTTAGGGAAGGTGCGAATAAGCAGGTCATTTCTTCCCAAGCTGACTCGCTGATTAAAATTTCGCGGATCTGGGCCGATTT
>NZ_JAOWCD010000103.1:299570-382418 GCF_030337175.1 Citrobacter sp. Ca225
GTACGGCCGCCTTCACGGATTGCGAAACGCAGACCGTCGTCCATCGCGATCGGGTGGATCAGGGTAACAACCATTTTGATGTTGTCGCCCGGCATTACCATCTCAACGCCTTCCGGCAGTTCGATGGTGCCAGTCACGTCAGTTGTACGGAAGTAGAACTGCGGACGGTAGCCTTTGAAGAACGGAGTATGACGGCCGCCTTCGTCTTTGGACAGGATGTACACTTCGGATTCGAACATCGTGTGCGGCTTGATGGTGCCCGGCTTAGCCAGTACCTGACCACGTTCGATTTCTTCACGTTTGATACCACGCAGCAGAACACCAACGTTCTCACCCGCACGGCCTTCGTCCAGCAGTTTGCGGAACATTTCAACGCCAGTACAGGTAGACTTGGCAGTCTCTTTGATACCAACGATTTCAACTTCTTCGCCCACTTTGATGATACCGCGTTCTACACGACCGGTAACAACGGTACCACGACCGGAGATGGAGAATACGTCTTCGATCGGCAGCAGGAACGGCTTGTCAATCGCACGCTCTGGTTCCGGGATGTAAGAATCCAGGAAGCCAGCCAGTTCGATGATTTTCGCTTCCCACTCTGCGTCGCCTTCCAGCGCTTTCAGAGCAGAACCACGAACGATCGGGGTGTCGTCGCCCGGGAAATCGTACTGAGACAGAAGTTCACGAACTTCCATTTCTACCAGTTCCAGCAGCTCTTCGTCATCAACCATGTCGCATTTGTTCAGGAACACGATGATGTACGGAACGCCTACCTGACGACCCAGCAGGATGTGCTCACGAGTCTGCGGCATCGGGCCGTCAGTCGCAGCAACAACCAGGATCGCGCCGTCCATCTGCGCAGCACCGGTGATCATGTTTTTAACATAGTCGGCGTGGCCCGGGCAGTCTACGTGTGCGTAGTGGCGAGTCGGGGTGTCATATTCAACGTGAGAAGTGTTGATGGTGATACCACGAGCTTTTTCTTCCGGCGCGTTATCGATCTGATCGAATGCGCGAGCAGCACCGCCGTAGGTTTTAGCCAGTACGGTAGTGATTGCAGCAGTCAGGGTAGTTTTACCGTGGTCAACGTGGCCGATGGTGCCGACGTTAACGTGCGGTTTTGTACGTTCAAATTTTTCTTTAGACACGGCTATATTCCTTACTATAGCGCTCTCCCCTTGTGGAGAGAGCACGGGACTTAGGTTTTAATCCTGTGGATTATTTACCACGGGCTTCGATTACGGCCTGAGCAACGTTGTTCGGTGCATCATCATACTTCAGGAATTCCATAGTGTATGATGCGCGACCTTTGGTCAGAGAACGCAGCTGAGTTGCATATCCGAACATTTCAGACAGCGGAACTTCAGCGTGGATCTTAACGCCAGTGACTTCGGATTCCTGACCGCGCAGCATACCGCGACGACGGCTCAAGTCACCGATAACATCACCGGTGTTTTCTTCCGGCGTTTCTACCTCAACCTTCATGATTGGCTCAAGCAGAACTGGTTTAGCTTTCTTAAAGCCTTCTTTAAAGGCAATAGACGCAGCCAGTTTAAACGCCAGTTCAGAGGAGTCAACGTCATGGTAAGAACCGAAGTGCAGACGAACACCCATATCAACAACCGGGTAACCTGCCAGCGGACCGGCTTTCAGCTGCTCCTGGATACCTTTATCAACGGCAGGGATGTATTCGCCAGGGATTACACCACCTTTAATGTCGTTGATGAACTCGTAGCCTTTCGGGTTAGAACCCGGCTCCAGCGGGTACATGTCGATAACAACATGACCATACTGACCGCGACCACCAGACTGCTTGGCGTGTTTACCTTCGATATCGGTAACTTTCGCACGAATCGCTTCGCGGTAAGCAACCTGAGGTTTACCGACGTTCGCTTCAACGTTGAATTCACGCTTCATACGGTCAACGATGATGTCGAGGTGCAGTTCACCCATACCGGCGATAATGGTCTGGTTAGATTCTTCGTCAGTCCATACACGGAATGACGGGTCTTCTTTAGCCAGACGGCCCAGAGCCAGACCCATTTTTTCCTGGTCAGCTTTGGTTTTCGGTTCTACGGCGATGGAGATTACCGGCTCAGGGAATTCCATACGCTCCAGAATGATCGGCGCATCCGGGTCACACAGGGTGTCACCAGTGGTTACGTCTTTCAGACCGATCGCAGCAGCGATGTCGCCCGCGCGAACTTCTTTGATCTCTTCACGTTTGTTAGCGTGCATCTGAACGATACGACCAAAACGCTCACGTGCAGCTTTCACGGAGTTCAGTACGGTATCACCAGAGTTAACCACACCGGAGTACACACGGAAGAAGGTCAGGTTACCCACGAACGGGTCAGTAGCGATTTTGAATGCCAGTGCAGAGAAAGGCTCTTCGTCGCTTGCGTGACGCTCAGCAGGCGTGTCTTTACCGTCGTCCAGGATACCGTTGATCGCAGGTACGTCAACCGGGGATGGCAGGTAATCAATTACCGCATCCAGCATCGCCTGAACACCCTTGTTCTTAAATGCAGAACCACAGGTTACCAGGATGATTTCGTTGTTCAGAACGCGCTGACGCAGAGCTTTTTTGATCTCTTCTTCAGTCAGTTCTTCACCACCCAGGTATTTCTCCATCAGCTCTTCAGAAGCTTCCGCTGCGGACTCGATCAGGTTCTGGTGCCATTCTTCAGCCAGTTCCTGCATGTCAGCCGGGATATCTTCGTAAGTGAAGGTAACGCCTGCATCTGCTTCGTTCCAATTGATGGCTTTCATTTTCACCAGGTCAACAACACCGGTGAACGCTTCTTCAGCGCCAATCGCCAGCTGCAGCGGAACAGGGTTCGCGCCCAGACGGGTTTTGATCTGACCAACAACTTTCAGGAAGTTCGCACCCATACGGTCCATTTTGTTAACGAACGCAATGCGTGGAACTTTATATTTGTTTGCCTGACGCCATACGGTTTCAGACTGCGGCTGAACACCACCAACTGCGCAGTAAACCATTACCGCACCATCAAGAACACGCATGGAACGTTCTACTTCGATAGTGAAGTCAACGTGCCCCGGGGTGTCGATGATGTTTACGCGATGCGGTTCATACTGCTTAGCCATACCAGACCAGAATGCAGTAGTCGCTGCGGAAGTGATAGTAATACCACGTTCCTGCTCCTGCTCCATCCAGTCCATGGTGGCTGCGCCGTCATGAACTTCACCGATTTTATGGTTTACACCGGTGTAGAACAGAATACGTTCGGTAGTAGTGGTTTTACCGGCGTCGATGTGCGCACTGATACCGATGTTACGGTAGCGTGCGATGGGTGTTGTACGAGCCATTTGATTCCTCGTTTATCTTTTAGGCGTTCAATTTAAGTAGCCCAAAGCGGGCTGCTTACTGGAAGCGCCCGCCTGGTGACTAAAACTCCGAAGGGATTACCAACGGTAGTGTGCGAACGCCTTGTTGGCTTCGGCCATACGGTGAACGTCTTCACGTTTCTTAACTGCAGTACCTTTGTTTTCTGCAGCATCGGAAAGTTCGTTCGCCAGGCGCAGAGCCATGGATTTATCACCGCGTTTACGAGCAGCTTCAACGATCCAACGCATTGCCAGGGCATTACGACGAACCGGACGGACTTCAACTGGTACCTGATAAGTAGAACCACCAACGCGGCGAGACTTAACTTCGACAGTCGGGCGCACGTTTTCGAGAGCTACTTCGAAAGCTTCCAGTTCAGATTTACCAGAACGCTGAGCCAGGGTCTCCAGCGCGCTGTATACGATTGTTTCGGCAGTAGATTTTTTACCATCTACCATCAGGATATTTACAAATTTAGCCAGCAGTTCTGATCCGAACTTCGGATCCGGCAGAATTTTACGCTGACCAATGACGCGACGACGTGGCATGGAAATACTCCGTTGTTAATTCAGGATTGTCCAAAACTCTACGAGTTTAGTTTGACATTTAAGTTAAAACGTTTGGCCTTACTTAACGGAGAACCATTAAGCCTTAGGACGCTTCACGCCATACTTGGAGCGAGCTTGCTTACGGTCTTTAACGCCGGAGCAGTCAAGCGCACCGCGTACGGTGTGGTAACGAACACCCGGGAGGTCTTTAACACGACCGCCACGGATCAGGATCACGGAGTGCTCCTGCAGGTTGTGACCTTCACCACCGATGTAGGAAGTCACTTCGAAACCGTTAGTCAGACGAACACGGCATACTTTACGCAGTGCGGAGTTCGGTTTTTTA
Organism: Citrobacter sp. Ca225; assembly: GCF_030337175.1. NCBI lineage: Bacteria > Pseudomonadati > Pseudomonadota > Gammaproteobacteria > Enterobacterales > Enterobacteriaceae > Citrobacter > Citrobacter sp. Ca225. The sequence continues at coordinate 303,817 of NZ_JAOWCD010000103.1, forward strand.
GGAGTGGTAGTATATACACGAGTACATACACCACGTTTTTGCGGGCATGCTTCCAGCGCAGGCACGTTGCTTTTTGCAACTTTGCGAGCGCGTGGTTTGCGTACCAGCTGGTTAACTGTTGCCATTAAATAGCTCCTGGTTTTAGCTTTTGCTTCGTAAACACGTAATAAAACGACCTCATACAATATGAGGACGCCGAATTTTAGGGCGGTGTCGAAAAGGTGTCAAGAAATATACAACGATCACACAATCACCAGGCCATCTGGCTGGCGTGCTTAACCGTAAGTCTGACGAAGTCAGTATAGTCAACCCTGACGACACTGTCTGAAATTTGACCACCCAAACCCCGGGCGTCAATGTCTTCTTTCAGTGCATATACCGTTATGGGGGTGTTTTGCAGGCTTTCAAGGAAGCGACAGCCTTCGACTGCGGCGGTAACGCCATCCTGGAGCAACAAAAGTTCATCCCCTTCTGCAAGCAGGCGCAGGATTGCAGAGAAATCAGAGTGCCACGCGGAGCGGTGTAAAGTATGCAGCATGAAAACCTCAGAATCTCAGGATGACATCGTAGTTGCCCAGTTCACGACGCAGCGCGTCTGGTTCCAGCGGCGTCGTCTCAACGACAAAACTGGCCCCTTCTTCGAGTCCACGCTCGCGCAGCGAGGCGGCGCATAACCAGCACTGTTCGATATCGTACAATCCCAGCAGTTTGAAGGTCGCAATATAGTCGCGGGCCAGAATCACATCCGGCTTTTGTTCCTGCAGGATCTGAAAGACGCCATCACCTATAAAGAAGACGCCGATCTCTTCTGTTAACGCCGACGTCGCCAACAGCGCGTCCAGCCCTTCACGGCCAGAAGCACTACCGTGCGGCACGGTGGAAAAGACAAAGGCAATACGTTTCATCAAAACTGTACCACGCGATCGCAGGTCAATGAGGCTTGTGCCAACGCGCCCAGTCCGCTGAGGGTAAAACCCGGCTGCAGATTGGCGGACGCCAGTCCCAGTCGGCCCGCTTCAGTTTCATCTACCACACCGCGGCGCAGCGCCGCCGCCACACAAATGTTCAGCTCAACGCCATGCTGTGTATTCATCTGTTGCCATGCCCGGACCAGATCAAATTCATCACTGGCCGGAGAGGTCAACTGGTTGGCGTTATACACCCCTTCCCGATAGAAAAAGACGCTGCTTAACGTATGGCCTTCTTCAAGCAAAGCCTGAGCAAACTGCAATGCGCTGCTCGCCTGCTGGGTACCATACGCCGGACCGGTAACCACAATGGCAAAACGCATTACTTATCTTGCCCCTGAAAGTCGCCGCTCTTGAACTGGCGAATATAGAGGTACACGGTGTGCTTGGAGATGTTCAGACGATCGGCGACCTGATTGATGGCATCCTTAATATCGAAGATACCCTTCTCATACAGATTCAGGACGATCTGGCGGTTCTTGGCATTATTGGAGACATTACGATCGGCGTTCACCTCTTCAATGGTGAACTCCAGCGTCTGCGTCACCAGATCTTCCACGGAAGAGGCGAAGTTAACAGACGATCCCACTTCCGGGGTCTCCGGGGGAATAAAGGTATTCATGATCTGCGAAAACGGGACATCAAGGTTCATGTTGATGCACAGCAGACCAATCACACGATGCTCGCGATTGCGAATGGCAATCGTCACTGACTTCATCAGAACGCCGCTTTTCGCACGGGTAAAGTAGCATTTGGAGACGCTGCTATCTGCACCGGTCATATCGTGCAGCATCCGTAACGCAAGGTCAGTAATCGGCGAACCGATTTTTCGTCCCGTATGTTCGCCGTTGGCAATGCGAATGGCGGAACATTTCAAATCCTGCAAAGAGTGCAAAACGATTTCACAGTGGGAACCAATGAGCATCGCTAACCCGTCCACCACCGCTTCGTAGGATTTCAGAATATCAAAGTCGGTTTGATCGAAAGGACGTTGATCCAGTAAATCAAGCTCACTGGTTTCGTTGGTTAAAAGCGACCTGGACATGAAAAAAAACACTCCTTTTCAGGAGCCTGTCGTTATGTTTTCAGGGCAGGCTCATTAATTTTGTGGATGATTAAATTAATACAGTGGTGGTTCCACTTTCCACTATTAATTATATCCGGCCTGCACAAAAAAAACCGCCGCTCTGTTCGGCGGCGGTTCTCAGTTTTTATTTTTTAGCGGCATCTGCTGCTTTTGCATCAGCTTCAGCTGCTGCTTCTGGCTTGGCATCCGCCTTCGGTGCTGGCTTGATGTCCAACAGTTCTACGTCGAATACCAGCGTGGAGTTAGCCGGGATCCCCGGAACGCCGGTTTTACCGTAAGCCAGTTCTGGTGGGATGACCATCTTAATCTTCCCACCTTTCTTAATGTTCTTCAGACCTTCAGTCCAGCCAGGGATCACACCGTCCAGACGGAAAGAGAGCGGTTCGCCACGGGTGTAGGAGTTATCAAACTCTTTACCGTCGATCAGCGTACCTTTGTAGTTCACCACCACCGTGTCGCTGTCTTTCGGCGCTTCGCCTGTACCGGCTTTCTCAACTTTGTAGAGCAGGCCAGTCGAAGAGGTCTTCACATCTTTCTCTTTCGCAAACTTGGTGCGGAACTCTTTACCTTTGGCTTCGTTGTCAGCTGCGTCTTTTTCCATCTTCGCCTGGGCGGAAGCTTTCACGCGTGCTTCAAAAGCCTGCAGAGTCTGCTCGATTTCCTGGTCAGACAGTTTGCTCTTATTAGCAAACGCATCCTGCACACCGGCGATCAGCTGGTCTTTGTCCAGTTTGATGCCCAGTTTTTCCTGTTCTTTCAGGGAGTTTTCCATATAGCGACCCAGCGATGCACCCAGTGCGTAAGCCGATTTCTGGTCGTCATTTTTGAACGCAGCTTTGCTGTCAGCAGCGGCGGCGGCCGGTTTTGCGGCGTCCGCTGCGAAGGTGATCGGGGCGTGCAGAGCAACGGCCATCGTGGTCGCCAGCAAAGTGACTTTAAACAGTGATTTCATCCATATCTCCAGGGCCGGGGCATCTCACCCCATGGTTAACTTTACTATGAGAAGCGTACTATAAAGCGTTGTTGAACAAATCAACATACGGACATGCCTGATTCTCGCTACTTTTGAGACTCTTTTTGTTTAAATTAGTTTCGACAAGACTGAATCAGGGCTGTGTATTCAGACAAAGTTAAGTAGAATCCGCCGCGACCAGAGACAATCGATGAGGTGAATCATGCAGGACACAACGATGGAAACCCGGCTGGCCGAGCTGGAAAGTCGGCTGGCTTTTCAGGAAATCACCATTGAAGAGCTCAACGTAACGGTAACCGCTCACGAGATGGAAATGGCCAAATTGCGCGATCATCTGCGACTGCTGACGGAAAAGCTCAAAGCGAGCCAGCCTTCCCACATCGCCTCCCAGGCCGAAGAGACGCCACCGCCTCATTATTGAGACGTAAAAAAAGCGGGTTAAACCCGCTTTCTTGTATCCGATGGCACCAACACTTATCGGACGGTCTCATAAATACCCAAAGGATTTCGAGTCACCGCAAGGCGGCAAGCTTGAGCAAGCCCCGGGAGCATAGAAAACTATGTGACCGGGGTTCGAAAGCGCAGCCAACGCTGCGGTGGTTTGAAAGACGACGGGTATTAGTGGCAACCGCAGCCGCCATTGCCTTTACCGCCGCCACCGCAGCAGCCTTCGCCGCCGTGCTCGTGACCGTGATCATGGCCGTGACCGCCGCAGCAGCCGTCGTGATCGTGGTCATGGTCGTGACCGTGCGCACCGTGAACGTGGCCGTGAGCCAGTTCTTCTTCGGTCGCTTCGCGGATCGCCACAACTTCAACGTTGAATTTCAGATTCTGACCCGCCAGCATGTGGTTGCCGTCAACCACAACGTGGTCGTCTTCCACTTCGGTAATTTCTACCGGTACCGGGCCCTGGTCAGTTTCCGCCAGGAAACGCATGCCAACCTGCAGCTCATCAACGCCCATGAAGACGTCTTTTGGAACGCGCTGCACCAGGTTTTCATCATACTGACCGTAAGCGTCGTTCGCGCCTACCGCAACATCGAATTTGTCGCCAACATCGTGACCTTCCAGCGCTGTTTCCAGGCCAGAGATCAGGGAACCGTGACCATGCAGGTAGTCCAGCGGCGCACTCACCGGAGACTCATCAACCAACACACCGTCTTCTGTACGTACCTGATAGGCCAGGCTGACCACCAGGTCTTTTGCTACTTTCATGATATCTCCTGAGCGTGGGAAAATTGCTGGCGCAGATTGTAGCGGAAATCTGCACCTGTGTACCCTTTAGCTTAAAAAATCTCGGGCCATATCGCTAGTCTGGATGAAAGATCCCAATCACTTGCTCTTCTTTGCGAACGTGATCGCGGACTTCTTTATCCGCTTCCCGCATCTGATGTCCGCACTTAACGCATTCAACAATATCGATATTATTCTCGCGCCACATCGCCAGAGAATCCTGCGCCTGGCAGGAAGGGCATTTCGCCCCTGCAATAAAACGTTTACGAATTGCCATACTTATCCTCTATTCGAATTCATCCCAGCCATCCAGTTGGCGTCGTTCTTGTTGCATCTCGCGCTGGAAAATCTCCTCCAGCTCGCGTCTGGCTTCTCTGGCGCGAGAGATTTGTACCGTATCAGCATGCATTGGGATGAGCTCCCTCAGCATCCGCATATCCAGCCGGCGGAAATGCAGTTGCGCCCGCTGCGCCTGATGGGGATGCATCCCCAACGACACCAGCGTTTTGCGTCCCAGTTCCAGCGCACTGGAAAAGGTCTCACGGGAAAACTGTGATACCCCTGCCTGTAATAACTCATGCGCTTCAACACGTCCGCGCGCTCGCGCAAGAATATGCAAATGCGGGAAATGCTGCTGACAGATCGCCACCAGCTTCATCGTATCTTCCGGTTCATTACAGGTAATGACGATAGATTCCGCCGCCTCTGCGCCCGCGGAACGTAGCAGATCCACCTGCGTCGCATCACCGTAATAGACCTTATAGCCATATTTACGCATCAGGTTCACCGCGCTGATGTCCCGCTCCAGCACGGTAATGCGCATTTTATTCGCCATCAGCAAACGGCCGATAACCTGACCAAAACGACCAAAGCCCACTACGATGACCTGCGGCTTATCATCCTCAACCCACGGCATTTCATCTTCTTCATCCGGGCCGTTAAGCTGGCGGGATAGCCATTTATCGATAAGCTTCATCAGCATCGGCGTGGTCATCATCGACAACGTGACGGTCACCAGCAAAAGCGCCATCTGATCGCCCTGAAACAACCGCTGCGACGACGCGGTTGAGAACAGCACAAAAGCGAACTCTCCGCCCTGGCTCAACACGCCCGCAAACTGCATTCTTTCAGAACTGCGCAGGCCGTACAGTCGCGCCAGCAGATAAAGCACCAACGTTTTGACCGCCACCAGCACCACCACGCTTGCCACAACCCACAGCAGATGGGTATACAGCACGCCCAGATTGAGTGACATCCCGACAGAAATAAAGAAGAGACCCAGCAGCAGTCCTTTAAACGGATCGATCGCGGTTTCCAGCTCATGCCGATATTCGCTTTCCGCTAACAGCACCCCGGCGATAAACGTGCCGAGTGCCATCGACAGCCCCAGCGCATCCATAAACAATGCCGATCCCAGCACCAGCAGCAGCGTGGCGGCGGTAAACACTTCACGCACGCCGGAGGCGGCAATAAACCGGAACACCGGACGCAGCAGATAGCGTCCACCAATCAGCATGCCAGCAAACGCCAGCACCTTCATACCGATCTTCATCCAGTCAAAGTCTTCATCGGCCGAACCGGCTAACAGCGGTACTAGCGCGAGCGCCGGGATCACCGCCAGATCCTGGAACAGCAAAACCGAAAAGCCCAACTGCCCGGATTCGCTGCGATTCATCCCTTTTTCGCGCATCAGTTGTAGTGCCATCGCAGTGGAAGACATTGCCAGGCCTATCCCGCCGACGACCGCCGCAGGCCACGAGAAATCGGTCAACATTAGCAGTCCGGCCAACAGCGCCGCACTCAGCAGAACCTGCGCCGCACCCACGCCAAAGATAGAACGCCGAAGCTGCCAGAGCTTCGACGGGTTCAGCTCCAGCCCAATAATAAACATCAGAAACACGACGCCAAGTTCAGAGAAGTGGAGAATCTCATCTACGTCGCTGATGAACCCCAGCCCCCACGGACCAATAGCAATCCCCGCAAGCAAATAGCCCAATACCGCGCCAATCCCCAGCCGCGATGCCAAAGGCACCGCAGCCACCGCCGCGAAGAGAAACAGCACTCCTGCCAGCATTAAATCGGAACCTTCCATCAGCGGCCTCCCACAGGAACGGGATGAGCAAGCCAGTCGCCATACGCTTTTGCATGGCTTTCCAGCTCCTGCGCGCTTTGTCGTCTGGCCCAGTAGATAATAATGGGACTCAACCAGTGCATCCGGCACATCCCTGCCGTCAGTTCGAATGGCCGTAGTACATCGCTCATCGGATAGCGATTCAGCGCGTCATAGCGATAGGCGCTCTCCGGTTCCCCGGTTGTTATCACGCTCCGCCAGTACTTTCCCGCTAACTGATTTCCCCCGGGGCCGCTGGCAAAGCCACGGCTCAATACGCGGTCCAGCCACTCTTTCAGCAACGCCGGACAGCTATAGGTGTACAGCGGATGCTGAAACACGATCACGTCATGCTCACGCAGTAGCGCCTGCTCATGCGGGATATCGATAAAAAAATCAGGATAGTGCGCGTAGAGATCGTGCACCGTAACGTTGCTGAGCTGCGTGGCCGGCTTAAGCAGTACCCGGTTAGCCACCGAGTCCTGAGATTCCGGATGGGCATACAGCAGCAAGACCTTTGCTGGCTGAGACATCATCCCCCTCCCGGTTTATTTCTGTTTTTGTGTATCGTCGTCGTTTTGGGCTACCATTGCGGCCCGGTGCGGAAAATGGCCCACACCTTACATTATCATAATGATAAATTAACATAGTCTGAACATACGGCGCCTTATGATTGTTTTCTCCTCGTTACAAATTCGTCGCGGCGTGCGCGTCTTACTGGACAATGCCACTGCCACCATCAATCCGGGCCAGAAAGTGGGCCTGGTGGGTAAGAACGGCTGCGGGAAATCTACCCTGCTGGCATTGCTGAAAAATGAAATCAGCGCAGATGCCGGCGGTTTTACCTTTCCCGGTAGCTGGCAGCTGGCGTGGGTGAATCAGGAAACACCAGCTCTGCCCCAGCCCGCGCTGGAATATGTTATTGACGGTGACCGCGAATATCGTCAACTGGAAGCCCAGTTGCATGACGCTAACGAACGTAACGACGGACACGCCATTGCCACCGTCCACGGCAAGCTGGATGCCATCGACGCCTGGACCGTACGCTCCCGCGCAGCCAGCCTGTTGCATGGTCTCGGTTTCTCTAATGAACAACTGGAACGTCCAGTCAGCGACTTTTCCGGCGGCTGGCGTATGCGTCTCAACCTGGCTCAGGCGCTGATTTGTCGCTCCGATCTCCTCCTGCTCGATGAACCAACCAACCACCTCGATCTGGATGCGGTTATCTGGCTGGAAAAATGGCTAAAGAGCTATCAGGGCACTCTGATTCTGATCTCTCACGACCGTGATTTCCTCGATCCGGTTGTGGATAAAATCATTCATATCGAACAGCAAACGATGTTCGAGTACACCGGCAACTACAGCGCGTTTGAAATTCAGCGTGCCACGCGTCTGGCCCAGCAACAGGCGATGTATGAAAGCCAGCAGGAGCGCGTGGCGCATCTGCAAAGCTATATCGATCGCTTCCGCGCCAAAGCCACGAAAGCAAAACAGGCACAGAGCCGTATTAAGATGCTGGAACGCATGGAGCTGATTGCCCCGGCGCATGTCGATAACCCGTTCCATTTCAGCTTCCGCGCGCCGGAAAGCCTGCCGAATCCGCTCTTGAAGATGGAGAAAGTGAGCGCCGGTTACGGCGAACGCATCATTCTGGATTCAATCAAACTGAACCTGGTGCCAGGATCGCGTATTGGTTTGCTGGGACGTAACGGTGCGGGTAAATCCACGCTCATTAAACTGTTGGCGGGCGAACTCGCGCCGGTGAGCGGTGAAATTGGCCTGGCAAAAGGCATTAAGCTCGGGTATTTCGCCCAGCATCAACTTGAGTATTTGCGCGCGGATGAGTCGCCGTTGCAGCATCTGGTGCGACTGGCGCCACAAGAACTGGAACAGAAACTACGCGATTACCTGGGTGGCTTCGGCTTTCAGGGCGATAAAGTCAGCGAAGAGACGCGTCGTTTCTCCGGCGGTGAAAAAGCGCGACTGGTGCTGGCGCTGATCGTCTGGCAGCGTCCGAACCTGTTGCTGCTCGATGAACCGACTAACCACCTTGATCTCGACATGCGCCAGGCATTAACCGAAGCGCTGATTGAATTTGAAGGCGCGCTGGTGGTCGTATCGCACGACCGCCATTTGCTGCGCTCCACAACCGACGACCTGTATCTGGTGCATGACCGCAAGGTCGAGCCGTTCGATGGCGATCTGGAAGATTATCAGCAGTGGCTGAGCGATGTGCAGAAGCAGGAAAGCCAGTCCGACGAGACGCCGAAAGAGAACATCAACAGCGCGCAAGCGCGTAAAGATCAGAAGCGTCGGGAAGCTGAACTGCGGACGCAAACCCAGCCGTTGCGTAAAGAGATCGCCCGTCTGGAAAAAGAGATGGAGAAGCTGAACGCACAGCTGGCGCAGGCAGAAGAGAAGCTGGGTGACAGCGAACTTTACGACCAGAGCCGCAAAGCCGAGCTGACGGAATGTCTGCAACAGCAGGCCAGCGCCAAAGCCGGGCTGGAAGCGTGCGAACTGGTCTGGCTGGACGCCCAGGAACAGCTTGAGCAGATGCTGAGCGAGTAACGGTGATGACACACGTAATCCTTCACGACCCAGAGATGCCAAATGGCAGCAGTGACGAATTTCGCCCGATGCGCGGTATCAGTAACTGCCATCTACAGACCATGTTGCCGCGTTTGATCCGCCGAAAGGTGAATTTCGACGCCCACTGGCAGCGTCTGGAATTGCCCGACGGCGACTTTGTCGATCTGGCATGGAGTGAAGATCCGCATCAGGCGAAGCACAAGCCGCGCCTGGTGGTCTTTCATGGTCTGGAAGGCAGCCTGAACAGTCCGTACGCACATGGCCTGATTGAAGCGGCAAAGAATCGTGGCTGGCTTGGCGTGGTGATGCACTTTCGCGGTTGCAGCGGCGAACCGAATCGCCTGAACCGTATTTATCACTCCGGTGAAACCGAAGACGGAACCTGGTTCTTAGGCTGGTTGCAGCGGGAATTTGGCCACGCGCCGACGGCCGCCGTAGGCTATTCGCTCGGCGGAAATATGTTGGCATGCCTGCTGGCTAAAGAAGGGAAAAACATCCCGCTTGATGCGGCGGTCATTGTCTCGGCTCCCTTTGTACTGGAAGCCTGCAGCTATCATATGGATAAAGGCTTTTCCCGTATTTATCAGCGCTATCTGCTCAACCTGCTGAAAGCTAACGCATCGCGCAAGCTGGCGGCTTATCCAGGCTCGCTGCCGGTGAGCCTGGCGCAGTTGAAGTCCCTGCGCCGGATCCGTGAGTTTGACGATCTGATCACTGCCAAAATTCACGGCTTCGCCGATGCTATCGACTACTATCGTCAGTGCAGTGCCATGCCCTTGCTCAGCGACATCGCCATTCCGACGCTGATCATTCACGCGAAAGACGACCCGTTTATGGATCATCATGTGATCCCCAAAGCAGAAGATTTACCGCCGCAGGTGGAATATCAGTTAACCGAACATGGCGGGCACGTTGGATTTATTGGCGGGACGCTACGTCGGCCAGAAATGTGGCTGGAATCGCGCATCCCTGACTGGCTGACACCGTATCTGGAGGCCTAATCATGCAAATCCCCTGGCAGGACCTTTCCCCCGAGACGCTGGACAATCTGATCGAAAGCTTTGTGTTGCGCGAAGGTACCGATTATGGTGAACATGAACGTACCCTTGAACAAAAAGTCGCCGACGTCAAACGCCAGTTACAGTGTGGCGAAGCGGTGCTGGTGTGGTCTGAGTTGCACGAAACCGTCAATATCATGCCGCGCAAGCAATTTCGCGAATAACCCGCACGCTATCGGCCGACTATAATAAAAAATCAATTTATTGATGGAGTTAACATGTCTGCCAAACATCCGGTGATTGCGGTAACAGGATCCAGCGGCGCGGGGACCACCACCACAAGCCTCGCGTTCCGTAAAATTTTTGCGCAGCTCAACCTGCGCGCAGCCGAGGTGGAAGGCGACAGTTTTCACCGCTATACCCGTCCGGAAATGGATATGGCGATCCGCAAAGCACGCGACGCCGGACGCCACATCAGCTATTTTGGCCCCGACGCCAATGACTTCGGTCTACTGGAGCAGACGTTCATTGAGTACGGTCAGACGGGCAAAGGCCAGTCGCGTAAATATCTGCATACCTATGATGAAGCCGTGCCATGGAATCAGGTACCGGGGACGTTTACCCCGTGGCAACCCCTGCCAGAACCCACCGACGTATTGTTCTATGAAGGCCTGCACGGCGGCGTCGTCACGCCCCAGCATGAGGTCGCAAGACATGTTGATCTCCTGGTCGGCGTGGTCCCCATCGTTAACCTGGAGTGGATCCAGAAGCTTATCCGCGACACCAGCGAACGAGGCCATTCTCGTGAGGCGGTGATGGATTCGGTAGTGCGTTCGATGGACGACTATATCAACTACATCACGCCGCAGTTCTCCCGTACCCATATTAACTTCCAGCGCGTTCCCACCGTGGACACCTCGAACCCATTCGCGGCCAAAGGCATTCCATCACTGGATGAGAGCTTTGTCGTGATTCATTTCCGTAATCTGGAAGGAATCGATTTCCCCTGGTTGCTGGCGATGCTGCAGGGGTCATTCATTTCCCACATCAATACATTGGTGGTACCCGGCGGCAAAATGGGGCTGGCAATGGAACTCATCATGTTGCCGCTGGTGCAGCGACTGATGGAAGGCAAGAAGATCGAATAAACGATGGGAAGTGCGCGATGGCGCTACGCTTATCGGGCCTACAAATCAGGGATCTGTAGGCCGGACCAGGCGCTAGCCGCCATCCGGCGACAGGAAAAATTACGCCGCAATCACTTCATACGAATGGGTAATGTTGACCGCTTTTCCCAGCATCAGCGCCACAGAGCAGTACTTCTCCGCTGACAGGTCGACCGCACGCGAAACGGCGGCATCTTTCAGATCGTTACCGGTGACAATAAAGTGCAGATTGATGTGGGTGAACAGGCGTGGCGCCTCTTCGCGACGTTCTGACGTCAGTTTCACTTCGCAGTTCGTCACATCCTGACGGCCTTTTTGCAGGATAGAAACCACGTCAATGGCGCTGCAACCGCCCGCTGCCATCAACACCATTTCCATCGGGCTCGGCGCTTTATCACCAGAGTTACCGTCCATCAAAATCTGGTGTCCGGAAGCCGACTCACCCAGGAAGGTTAACCCCTCAACCCATTTAACACGCGCTTGCATATTTTTTAACTCCAGTGCGTCAATTTTCCTGACAGATTACGCGTACATAACAATTCTCGCAACGGAAGGCGACCTCCGTCATGCTGAAGCGAGACACCAGGAGACACACGGCTAAAGCTATGCTAAAACAGTCAGGATGCTACAGTAATACATTGATGTACTGCATGTATGCAGAGGACTTCACATTAAAGGCTGCAGTGAGTTTTTGACAGCCTCTTCCCAGGACGCGGGAAGCACATTTTTGCAACCCCAGAGACAGCGGCATTTTTTGGCTCTGGAGACAGCTTATAACAGAGGATAATCGCGCATGGTGCTTGGCAAACCGCAAACAGACCCGACACTTGAATGGTTCTTGTCTCATTGCCACATTCATAAGTACCCGTCCAAGAGCACGCTGATTCACCAGGGTGAAAAAGCAGAAACGTTGTACTACATCGTTAAGGGCTCAGTGGCAGTGTTGATTAAGGATGAGGAAGGCAAAGAAATGATCCTTTCTTATCTGAATCAGGGTGATTTTATTGGCGAACTGGGCCTGTTTGAAGAAGGCCAGGAACGTAGCGCATGGGTTCGGGCGAAAACAGCGTGTGAAGTGGCTGAAATTTCTTACAAGAAATTCCGTCAGTTGATCCAGGTGAACCCGGATATTCTGATGCGCCTCTCTTCCCAAATGGCTCGCCGTCTGCAAGTCACTTCAGAGAAAGTCGGTAACCTGGCCTTCCTCGACGTGACCGGTCGTATCGCCCAGACTCTGCTGAATCTGGCGAAACAACCTGATGCGATGACTCACCCGGACGGCATGCAGATCAAAATCACTCGCCAGGAGATTGGCCAGATCGTTGGCTGCTCTCGCGAAACCGTTGGTCGTATTCTGAAGATGCTGGAAGATCAGAACCTGATCTCCGCTCACGGTAAAACGATCGTCGTTTACGGCACTCGTTAATCTCATCGGAAATGACGCGCTACCCGCTAGCGCGTCATTTTTGTTTTGCCAATGTGGCGCAGACTGATTTATCACCCAGAAATCAATTATGCACTACGTCAAACGCTGGTGCTCTGTTTGCCCGTGGCCGTCGGACTGATCATCGGGCAGTTACATCTGGGCCTGCTCTTCTCTCTCGTTCCCGCCTGCTGCAACATTGCCGGGCTTGATACTCCGCACAAACGCTTTTTCAAACGTCTGATCATCGGTGCGTCGCTGTTTGCCGGCTGTAGCCTGATCATGCAGCTGCTGCTGGCACAGGCGGTGCCGTTACCCCTGATCCTGACCGGCCTGACGCTCACGCTCGGCGTCACCGCTGAATTGAGCTCCCTTCACGCGCGTTTGCTTCCGGCCTCGCTGATCGCGGCGATTTTCACACTGAGCCTCGCGGGAAATATGCCGGTCTGGGAACCGCTGCTGATCTACGCGCTGGGCACGCTGTGGTATGGCTTGTTTAACTGGTTCTGGTTCTGGCTCTGGCGCGAACAGCCGCTGCGCGAGTCGCTGAGCCTGCTGTACCGGGAACTGGCGGATTACTGCGAAGCGAAATACAGCATGCTGACCCAGCATACCGACCCGGAAAAAGCCCTGCCGCCGCTGCTGGTGCGCCAGCAGAAAGCCGTCGACCTCATCACCCAGTGCTATCAGCAGATGCACATGCTGTCGGCGCATCACAATAATGACTATAAGCGGATGCTGCGCGCCTTTCAGGAAGCGCTGGATCTGCAGGAACATATCTCCGTCAGTTTGCATCAACCGGAAGAGGTGCAAAAGCTGGTCGAGCGCAGTCACGCGGAGCAGGTGATACGCTGGACGGCGCAAACGGTCGCCGCTCGCCTGCGCGTACTGGCGGATGACATTCTGTATCACCGGCTGCCGACGCGGTTCACCATGCAAAAGCAGATTGGCGCGCTGGAAAAAATTGCTCATCAGCATCCGGATAACCCCGTCGGGCAGTTCTGTTACTGGCACTTCAGCCGTATCGCCCGCGTACTGCGCACCCAGCGACCATTGTACGCCCGCGATCTGATGGCCGATAAGCAGCGTCGGCTACCGCTGCTGCCGGCGTTGAAAAACTACCTCTCGCTGAAATCTCCGGCGCTCCGCAGCGCCGGGCGGATCAGCGTCATGCTCAGCATCGCCAGTCTGATGGGAACCGCGCTGCATCTGCCGAAGCCTTACTGGATCCTGATGACGGTGCTGTTTGTGACACAAAACGGTTACGGCGCCACCCGCGTGCGTATTCTGCACCGTTCGGCGGGAACGCTGGTGGGGCTGATTATCGCAGGCGTAACACTGCACTTTCATATTCCTGAAGGATATACGCTGGCGCTGATGCTGGTGATCACCCTGGTCAGCTATCTGACCATCCGCAAAAACTACGGCTGGGCGACCGTGGGATTTACCGTCACGGCGGTGTACACCCTGCAACTCCTGACGCTGGACGGCGAACAGTTCATCATTCCGCGATTTGTCGACACGGTGATAGGCTGCCTGATTGCGTTTGGCGGCACCGTTTGGTTATGGCCACAATGGCAGAGCGGACTGTTGCGTAAAAACGCCCATGATGCGCTGGAGGCCGATCAGGAAGCTATTCGTCTGATTCTGAGTGACGATCCGCAGGCCACACCGCTGGCTTATCAGCGTATGCGCGTCAATCAGGCGCACAACACGCTGTTTAACTCGCTGAATCAGGCGATGCAGGAGCCAGGCTTTAACACGCACTACCTGGCGGACATGAAGCTGTGGGTGACGCACAGTCAGTTTATCGTCGAACATATCAATGCCATGACCACGCTGGCGCGTGAGCATACGATGCTGACGCCGGAACTGGCGCAGCGATATCTGCAATCGTGCGAAATTGCCATCCAACGCTGTCAGCAGCGGCTGGAATACGACGGGCCGGGCAGTTCGGGGGATGTGAATATTCTGGAAGCGCCCGAAGCGCTCACCCACGGCCCCTTAAGCACGCTGGAACAGCATCTGCAACGCGTGCTGGGGCACCTGAACACGATGCATACTATCTCGTCTGTCGCATGGCGTCAGCGGCCGCACCATGGGATCTGGCTCAGCCGCCGGTTACGGGATATGCGGGGTTAACACGGATTGCCGGATACGCGCGTTATCAGCACCAGGCCTGATAAACGCCGCGCCGTCAGGCACACCGTTAACCGATAACCTTCGCCACAGCCTGTGCAAAACGCTGCATCCCTTCGTCGATATCCGCCTCTTCCACCACCAGCGATGGGGCAAAGCGCATCACATCAGGACCGGCATTCAACACCATCACACCCGCGTCGGCTGCCGCATAGAGGAAATCACGCGCACGCCCTTTGTATTGTGATTTCAGCTCGGCCCCAATCAACAGCCCCATACCGCGAATATCGCTGAACACGTGGTACTGCTCATCAATCTGCTGCAGATGTTGAACGAATCTCTGGCGTTTTGCACTCACGCCTCCCAGAACCTCTGGCGTGTTGATGATGTCGAACGCGGCTTCCGCCACCGCGCAGGCCAGCGGGTTACCGCCGTAGGTCGAACCATGAGAGCCGACATGAAACGCCGAGGCGATTTCCTGCGTCGTCAATACCGCGCTCACCGGGAAGCCGCCGCCCAGCGCTTTCGCGCTGGTGAGGATATCCGGCGTCACGCCATAGTGCATATAGGCAAACAGATCGCCGGTACGCCCCATTCCGCTTTGTACTTCATCAAACACCAGCAATGCCTGGTGCTCGTCGCAGAGCTCGCGCAGCCCTTGCAGGAACTCCGGCGTCGCGGCCAGAACGCCACCTTCTCCCTGTACCGGCTCAACCACCACCGCGCAGGTATGGTCATCCATCACCGCTTTCACCGCATGGAGATCGTTAAACGGTACATGGATGATATCCGCCGGTTTCGGCCCAAAGCCATCGGAATACTTCGGCTGACCGCCCACCGTGACGGTAAACAACGAGCGACCGTGGAACGCGTTATGAAAGGCAATGATTTTGGTTTTGAACGGGCTATGGCGCACGCAGGCGTAATGACGCGCCAACTTGAACGCCGTTTCGTTGGCTTCTGTTCCCGAGTTCATAAACAGCACGCGCTCGGCAAAGGTGGCATCGATTATTTTCCGTCCCAGACGCAGCGCGGGTTCGTTGGTGAAGACGTTACTGGTATGCCAGAGCGTTTCGCCCTGCGCTTTTAACGCATCGACCAGTACAGGATGGCAATGCCCCAGCGCGGTCACCGCAATTCCGCCCGCGAAATCAACATAGTCTTTGCCCTGCTGATCCCAGATCCGGCTGCCTTTGCCTTTTACCGGAATAAATTCCGCCGGTGCATAAATCGGCAGAATGACTTCATCGAAAGTTGCCCGGGTTACTGCCGTTTGTTCAGTTGCCATCTCATGCCCATCCAGTTATGCAAAAATGAATGTGAAAATATAATCACAAAATATGCATAAAAAATCACAGGATAGCAATCACAAATCACCGATTGAGGAAATTTTCCAGCAATTGATGTCCCTGCTCGCTGAGAATACTCTCCGGGTGGAACTGCACCCCTTCCAGATCCCACATCGTATGGCGAATCCCCATAATTTCCTGTGTTTCGCTCCAGGCGGTCACCTCAAAGCAGTCTGGCAGTGTGGTGGGGTCGATGATGAGCGAGTGATAGCGGGTGACGGTAAGCGGGTTAGTTACCCCCTGAAACACGCCCTGTCCCGTATGGTGGATGGGCGACGTTTTTCCGTGCATCACTTTTTCGGCGCGTACGATCGTTGCGCCAAAAGCCTGCGCCATCGCCTGATGCCCCAGGCAGACACCCAGTATCGGCAAACGTCCGGCATAGTGGCGAATCACCTCCAGCGAAATTCCGGCATCATCCGGGGTGCAGGGACCGGGCGAAATGACGATTTTTTGCGGCTGTAGCGCATCGATCTGCGACAGCGTCAATTCATCATTGCGCTTAACCTGCACGTCAGCGCCCAGCTCACAAAAATACTGGTAGAGGTTCCAGGTGAAAGAATCGTAGTTATCGATAAGCAGGATCATGGCGGCTCCGGTCGAGGAAAACCGCGCTATTCTACTCAGTTTCCTCGGCTTCGCTTACCCCTTTACGAAATATCGCCTGCAATGCGCTAAGGTCGCCCATCGCCCCTTCCTGATTCGCCCGACGCCACTCCGCCACCGGCACATCTGCCCAGTGAAGAAGATACCCCGCATGAATAGCCAGCTGTTCGAAGAAAATCCGCTGCGCCATGCCGCTGCCAAGACGAAACGGATGTAGCACGTTGATCTCACAGTAATAATGTGCAAGGCGACTGACGAACTTCTCTTTTGGCAGCCCCATCAGGTAGCCCTCTTCTTCCAGATCCTGCATCAGGGCATTTCCCTCTTTTTCGATGTACGCGAAATGGCAGAAACGGGTATCACCCTGATAGATATCCACTTCACGCAGATGACCCGCCCAGTCAAAGACGTCCTGGTAAAGCTGCCGATGAATCGCGCACAGATGAGGCAAGCCGCGCTTCGCCGGGCCCAGTTCGATAGTCGCCGCTCGTAGTGCAGTCAGTTCATAAGCGGCCTGTTCCAGACGTGCAACCTGGTGGATCCCCAGACGGTTACGCATCACATTCAGTCCGGGGTAAAGATACGGATCGCGGTCGTCGCCGATTTTATCGCTCATAGTGCCTCCGGAGTTCTTCCAGACGCGCCAGCGCCTCTGCGGGATTAAGCGTGACTAACGGACTTTCGACGCCCTCAAGACGGCGGCTGGCCTGGTAATTCACGTTGCGCTGCTGTTCCCAGAGCCGGGATTTTTGCCTGTCGGTGAGTTTTTTCACTTTACGCCTCCCTGATTGATCCGTGTTTGCCACAAGTATAAGCAGCAAAACGCGGTTACGCAGGGAAGATAAAGCAACGCGGGCCTGCAATGCCCGCGCGGGAAAGGATTACGGCAGAACTTTGGCGGAGAGGATAACCACTGGTTTTGACGGCACATTCTGGTAAGGGCCGACATCATGGGTCGGCACCTGGGAAATCTTATCGGCCACCTCCATCCCTTTCACAACTTTACCAAATACGGCATAGCCGAAATCACGCTGGCCGTGATCGAGGAAGGCATTATCGGCCACGTTGATAAAGAACTGGCTGGTCGCGCTGTCTTTATCAGCAGTACGCGCCATCGCGATGGTGCCGCGCGTGTTACGCAAGCCATTATCGGCTTCGTTTTTAATCGGGGGATTAGGTTTCTTCTGCTGCATCTGCTCGGTGAAGCCACCGCCCTGGACCATAAAGCCGGGAATTACACGGTGAAACGTGGTGTTGTTATAGAAACCATTGTTCACATAATCGACAAAGTTTTGCACTGAAACAGGCGCTTTCTGGCTATTCAGTTCCAGTTCAATATTACCTGCAGAGGTCGTCAGCAAAACGTGCGGATCCCCTTTTGCTGCCAGCGCTGCGGGAGAGAGAGCAGAAAGGGCGAAAACAGCTGCAACAGCCGCCAGGGTCGATTTGAGCATGAGATTTCCTTTAGGAGAGCGGTAACAAAAGCCAGTGGTTTGATTCTAAAGAGCCTTCAGGGACAAGGCCATCCCTTTACCTAATTTTACGTACCTGAAACATATGTAACTTCATCAAAGCATTAATTATTGTGACTTACATCACCTTTAAAAATGTAACAGATCCTGTAATTTCCGATAAAAGTTTAAATGCATCACTAAAAAGCCTAAAATCCGCCCGTTCCCGGCGCCGTCAATGCGCTTTACTTCCATTTACAGGCCAGTCATGACTAACAGCAATCGTATCAAGCTCACATGGATTAGCTTTCTCTCCTACGCCCTCACCGGTGCGTTGGTTATTGTCACCGGGATGGTGATGGGAAACATCGCAGAGTATTTCCAGCTGCCAGTTTCCAGTATGAGTAACACTTTCACCTTCCTGAACGCCGGTATCTTGATCTCAATTTTCCTTAATGCCTGGCTGATGGAAATTGTTCCGCTGAAAACGCAACTGCGCTTTGGCTTTATCCTGATGGTACTGGCCGTTGCCGGTCTGATGTTCAGCCACAGTCTGGCTTTATTCTCTGCCGCAATGTTTGTGCTGGGACTGGTCAGCGGGATCACCATGTCCATTGGTACGTTCCTGATTACGCAGATGTATGAAGGCCGTCAGCGCGGCTCCCGTCTGTTGTTTACCGACTCCTTCTTCAGCATGGCTGGGATGGTTTTCCCGATGGTCGCCGCGTTCCTGTTGGCGCGCAGCATCGAATGGTACTGGGTGTACGCCTGCATCGGTCTGGTCTATGTCGCTATTTTTCTTCTGACCTTTGGTTGTGAATTCCCGCCGCTGGGCAAACACGCGCCGCAAAGCGATACACCCATCGTGAAAGAGAAATGGGGCATTGGCGTCCTGTTTCTGTCTGTCGCTGCGCTGTGTTACATCCTCGGTCAGTTGGGCTTTATCTCCTGGGTACCCGAGTACGCGAAAGGGTTGGGGATGAGCCTGAACGATGCCGGTACGCTGGTCAGCAACTTCTGGATGTCATACATGTTTGGGATGTGGGCATTCAGCTTCATTCTGCGTTTCTTTGATTTGCAGCGCATTCTGACTGTACTGGCGGCACTGGCCACCGTGCTGATGTACTTGTTCATCACCGGGACGCCTGAACATATGCCGTGGTTTATTCTGGCTCTCGGCTTTTTCTCCAGCGCCATCTATACCACTATCATCACCCTGGGTTCGCAGCAAACCCGCGTAGCCTCGCCAAAACTGGTTAACTTCGTCCTGACCTGCGGCACCATCGGCACCATGCTGACGTTTGTCGTCACCGGTCCTATCGTGGCGCACAGCGGTCCTCAGGCGGCCTTGCTCACCGCGAATGGCCTGTACGCTATCGTCTTCGTGATGTGCTTTATCCTCGGTTTTGTGACCCGTCATCGTCAGCATGAGGCCCCGACAGCACAGTAACGTGATTTGCCGGATGGCGATCCTCTTTATAGGCCGGATAAAACGCTACCGCCATTCGGCCTTTTCTCGTTTCTCTTCCCTTCCTCGAAGGATGTAAGGCAGCCAATCTTTAGTGGTAGCCCTCTTCTGCTAAAAACCCCCTCATTTTGTACGTTATTTGTACAATCGCGAAAAGTCTGATATTTCCACAACTTAAGAAAATGCTGTCAAATCAGCAATATACTCCTTAAGAGGTATATAAAGGTGAATTTGATTTGCATCAATAAGTGGGGGTGCTGAATCGTTAAGGTAGGCAGTAATAGAAAAGAAATCGAGGCAAAAATGAGCAAAGTCAGACTCGCTATTATCGGTAATGGTATGGTCGGCCATCGCTTTATTGAGGACCTTCTTGATAAATCCGACGCTGCCAATTTTGATATTACTGTTTTCTGCGAAGAACCCCGCAAGGCATACGACCGTGTGCACCTGTCATCCTACTTCTCACACCACACCGCCGAAGAACTGTCTCTGGTTCGCGAAGGATTTTACGAGAAGCACGGCGTTAACGTGCTGGTCGGCGAACGTGCGATTACCATCAACCGCCAGGAAAAAGTGATTCACTCCAGTGCGGGCCGTACGGTTTACTACGACAAGCTGATTATGGCGACCGGTTCTTATCCGTGGATCCCGCCGATTAAAGGTTCCGAAACCCAGGACTGCTTCGTTTATCGTACCATTGAAGACCTCAACGCGATTGAATCCTGTGCTCGTCGCAGCAAGCGTGGTGCGGTCGTCGGCGGCGGTCTGTTAGGTCTGGAAGCGGCAGGCGCGCTGAAAAACCTCGGCGTGGAAACTCACGTAATTGAATTCGCCCCGATGCTGATGGCTGAGCAGCTTGACCCTATGGGCGGCGAACAGTTGCGTCGCAAGATTGAAAGCATGGGCGTGCGCGTGCACACCAGCAAAAACACCCAGGAGATCGTCCAGCAAGGCACTGAAGCCCGTAAAACGATGCGTTTTGCCGACGGTAGCGAGCTGGAAGTGGACTTCATCGTCTTCTCGACCGGTATTCGCCCACGCGACAAACTGGCGACCCAGTGTGGTCTGGAGGTTGCGCCACGCGGCGGGATCGTGATCAACGATGCCTGCCAGACGTCCGACCCGGATATCTACGCCATCGGTGAATGTGCCAGTTGGAACAACCGGGTATACGGTCTGGTCGCGCCGGGCTACAAAATGGCGCAGGTCGCCGTTGACCATATTCTCAATAACGAAAACGCCTTCGAAGGCGCAGATTTAAGCGCCAAGCTGAAACTGCTGGGCGTTGACGTCGGCGGTATTGGCGACGCACATGGCCGCACGCCGGGTGCCCGTAGTTACGTTTACCTCGACGAAAGCAAAGAAGTCTACAAACGCCTTATCGTAAGCCAGGATAACAAAACCCTGCTCGGCGCTGTGCTGGTGGGAGATACCAGCGATTACGGCAACCTGCTGCAACTGGTACTGAATGCCATCGAACTGCCGGAAAACCCGGACTCGCTGATCCTGCCGGCCCATGCCGGCAGTGGTAAACCGTCTATTGGCGTGGATAAACTGCCGGACAGCGCGCAGATTTGCTCCTGTTTCGACGTCACCAAGGGGATGCTGGTCGCCGCCATCAACAAAGGCTGCCACACCGTTGCCGCGCTGAAAGCCGAAACCAAAGCCGGTACCGGCTGCGGCGGCTGTATCCCACTGGTTACCCAGGTGCTGAACGCCGAACTGGCGAAACAGGGTATCGAAGTGAACAACAACCTGTGCGAGCACTTTGCTTACTCGCGCCAGGAACTGTTCCACCTGATTCGAGTGGAAGGCATCAAAACCTTCGAGGAGCTGCTGGCAAAACACGGTAAAGGTTATGGCTGCGAAGTGTGTAAACCGACCGTGGGCTCTTTGCTGGCTTCCTGCTGGAATGAGTACATTCTGAAACCGCAGCACACCCCGCTGCAGGATACTAACGACAACTTCCTGGCGAACATCCAGAAAGACGGGACCTACTCTGTGATCCCACGCTCTGCCGGCGGTGAAATCACGCCGGAAGGTCTGGTTGCCGTAGGTCGTATCGCCCGTGAATTTAATCTGTACACCAAAATCACCGGTTCTCAGCGTATCGGCCTGTTCGGCGCGCAAAAAGACGACCTGCCGGAAATCTGGCGCCAACTGATTGAAGCTGGCTTCGAAACCGGCCATGCCTACGCCAAAGCGCTGCGCATGGCGAAAACCTGTGTGGGCAGCACCTGGTGCCGTTATGGCGTGGGTGACAGCGTGGGCTTCGGCGTTGAGCTGGAAAACCGCTACAAAGGCATTCGCACCCCGCACAAGATGAAGTTCGGCGTTTCCGGCTGTACCCGTGAATGTGCCGAAGCCCAGGGCAAAGACGTCGGTATCATCGCTACCGAGAAAGGCTGGAACCTGTACGTCTGCGGTAATGGCGGGATGAAACCGCGTCATGCGGATCTGCTGGCAGCGGATATCGATCGTGAAACGCTGCTCAAATATCTCGACCGTTTCATGATGTTCTACATCCGTACGGCGGACAAACTGACCCGTACCGCCCCGTGGTTAGACAACCTGGAAGGCGGCATTGAGTATCTGCGTTCCGTCATCATCGACGACAAACTGGGTCTGAACGAACATCTGGAAGAAGAGATGGCCCGTCTGCGCGAAGCCGTAGTCTGCGAGTGGACGGAAACCGTCAACACGCCATCTGCCCAGACGCGTTTCAGACACTTTATCAACAGCGATAAACGCGATCCGAACGTCCAGGTAGTGCCTGAACGTGAACAGCATCGTCCGGCCACGCCGTATGAACGCATCCCGGTCACTCTGGTGGAGGAAAACGCATGAGCCAGTGGACAAACATCTGCCACATTGATGACATCCTGCCCGCAACCGGCGTCTGCGCGTTGTTAGGTGAGGAACAGGTCGCTATTTTTCGTCCGTATCACAACGACCAGGTGTTTGCGATCAGCAACATCGACCCGTTCTTTGAATCCAGCGTGCTGTCTCGCGGATTGATTGCGGAACATCAGGGCGAATTGTGGGTCGCCAGCCCGTTGAAAAAACAGCGCTTTCGCCTGAGCGACGGCCTGTGCATGGAGGATGAACGTCATTCCGTGGCGCACTACGACGCGCGGGTGAAAGATGGCATTGTGCAGTTGCGCAGTTAATGAATTTTAGGGAGGCGCAACGCCTCCCTTTTTAACGTATTGGCAGTCCCGTTTTTTCGTAGGTCTGATGGCGGCATAAAGGCCTATCCGGCCTACGGTTACGTTTTTATTTTATTTTTTATGGGTAATCACAGTCATGTTCACAGATACAATTAACAAATGTGCGGCTAACGCTGCGCGCATCGCACGCCTGTCGGCGAATAACCCGCTCGGCTTCTGGGTCAGTTCTGCGATGGCAGGGGCTTACGTTGGCCTCGGTATCATCCTGATTTTCACTCTCGGTAACTTACTCGATCCGTCCGTGCGTCCGCTGGTGATGGGCGCGACCTTTGGGATTGCCTTAACGCTGGTCATTATTGCTGGTTCCGAACTGTTTACCGGTCACACGATGTTCCTGACGCTTGGCGTCAAAGCGGGCACCATCAGCCAGGGGCAGATGTGGGCGATTTTGCCGCAGACCTGGTTGGGTAACCTGGTGGGTTCCGTGTTCGTCGCGCTACTGTACAGCTGGGGTGGCGGTAGCCTGCTACCGGTCGATACCAGCATCGTACACTCGGTCGCGCTGGCGAAAACCACGGCACCGGCAACGGTACTGTTCTTCAAAGGCGCGCTGTGTAACTGGTTGGTTTGTCTGGCAATCTGGATGGCGATCCGTACTGAAGGCGCTGCGAAATTTATCGCTATCTGGTGGTGTCTGCTGGCGTTTATCGCGTCCGGCTATGAACACTCAGTTGCCAACATGACGCTGTTCGCCCTCTCCTGGTTCGGACACCACAGCGAAGCCTATACCCTGGCGGGGATTGGTCATAACCTGCTGTGGGTAACACTCGGCAATACTTTGTCCGGTGTCGTGTTCATGGGGTTAGGTTATTGGTATGCTACGCCAAAATCGGAGCGACCTGCTCCGGCAAAAATCAACCAAACTGAGGCTACAGCCAATAATTAAGGGGTAATGTCGTGGATCATTTGCCTATATTTTGTCAACTACGAGACCGCGACTGTCTGATTGTCGGCGGTGGTGATGTCGCAGAACGCAAAGCACGGTTACTGCTGGAAGCAGGCGCTCGTTTAACGGTTAATGCGCTGGCGTTTATTCCGCAGTTCACCGTATGGGCAAATGAAAACATGTTGACGCTGGTGGAAGGACCGTTTGATGAAGCCCTTCTCGACCCGTGCTGGCTGGCGATTGCCGCGACCGATGATGATGCGGTGAATCAGCGCGTGAGCGATGCTGCAGAATCCCGCCGCATCTTCTGTAACGTCGTGGATGCGCCGAAAGCCGCCAGTTTCATCATGCCATCGATTATCGACCGTTCACCGCTAATGGTGGCGGTCTCTTCCGGCGGCACCTCACCGGTGCTGGCCCGTCTGCTGCGTGAAAAACTGGAATCCGTTTTACCTCAACATTTGGGTCAGGTTGCACATTATGCCGGGCAACTTCGTTCCCGGGTGAAAAAACAGTTTGCCACGATGGGTGAACGTCGCCGCTTCTGGGAAAAGCTGTTTGTTAACGACAGGCTGGCACAGTCGCTGGCGAATGCCGACCATAAAGCGGTAGAAGAAACCACCGAGCAGATGCTCAGCGAGCCGTTGGATCATCGCGGTGAAGTGGTGCTGGTGGGTGCAGGCCCTGGCGATGCCGGACTTCTGACGCTAAAAGGGTTGCAGCAGATCCAGCAGGCCGATGTGGTGGTCTATGACCGTCTGGTGTCTGACGACATCATGAACCTGGTGCGTCGCGACGCCGACCGTGTGTTTGTCGGTAAACGCGCGGGTTATCACTGCGTGCCGCAGGAGGAAATTAACCAAATCCTGCTGCGTGAAGCGCAACAGGGCAAACGTGTCGTCCGTCTGAAAGGCGGTGACCCGTTTATCTTTGGTCGTGGTGGAGAGGAGCTGGAAACACTGTGCCATGCCGGTATTCCGTTTTCCGTGGTGCCGGGAATAACCGCGGCATCCGGCTGTTCCGCCTACTCCGGCATTCCGCTGACACACCGTGACTACGCCCAGAGCGTACGTCTGGTTACCGGGCACCTGAAGACCGGCGGCGAACTGGACTGGGAAAACCTGGCGGCAGAAAAACAGACGTTGGTGTTTTACATGGGGCTAAATCAGGCGGCCACTATCCAGCAAAAACTGATCGAATTTGGCATGCAGGCCGATATGCCGGTCGCACTGGTTGAAAACGGCACCTCGGTGAAACAGCGGGTAGTCAAAGGTGAACTGAATAATCTCGGCGAACTGGCAACACAGGTTGCAAGCCCGGCGCTAATCATTGTGGGGCGCGTGGTGGGATTACGTGAAAAACTAAACTGGTTCTCTAATCACTAAGCCTTAATTGTCGGTAAGGTCAGCATCGTCTGGCCTTATTTTTTTGGCCCTAAAATACAAGTTCCAGATCCGGACATTATATTAACTCATTAATTTTAAAATGATTACCCCTTCCACCCCTCCCGCATGCCTATTCCCTTACTGACGCGAAAAATAGATTACGTTATCGTCGACCCCGGTTAGCGAATGAAGATTCACTAATTCAATTGATGGTTAAAAAATTATATTTTTTACATAGGGAATGTAAATGAACACATTTATCAAAATGGCACTCTTAGGTGCGGCACTGGCAACCCTGACAGCTTGTACAGGTCACATCGAAAACCGTAATAAGACCTGCTCTTATGACTATCTTCTGCACCCTGCCATTTCTATTTCTAAGATGATTGGCGGCTGCGGCCCGACCGCAGAATAATCTCGCTGATCATTGCGCCGATACAAAAAAACCGGGAATCTCCCGGTTTTTTCATTTCGCGTACCCGTTACGGCCTGGCAACAAAACCAATCGCTTCATAAACCGCTTTCAGCGTAGCTGATGCACGCGCGCCCGCTTTTTCCGCGCCGTCTTTCATCACCTGTTGCAGGAAGGCTTCGTCGTTACGGTAACGATAATAACGCTCCTGCAACTCAGTCAGCATGCCGGATACCGCATCGGCGACTTCGCCTTTCAAGTGACCATACATCTTGCCTTCAAACTGTTTTTCCAGTTCGGGAATACTCTGTCCGGTCACGGCGGAGAGAATATCCAGCAGGTTAGAGACGCCCGCCTTGTTCTGCACATCGTAGCGCACCACCGGCGGCTCTTCGGAATCCGTTACCGCGCGTTTAATCTTCTTGACCACGGATTTCGGATCTTCCAGCAGGCCAATCACGTTGTTGCGGTTGTCGTCCGACTTGGACATCTTTTTCGTCGGCTCCAACAGAGACATCACGCGGGCGCCTGATTTAGGAATAAACGGCTCAGGAATTTTGAAGATGTCGCCATACAGCGCGTTGAAACGCTGAGCGATATCGCGGCTCAGTTCCAGGTGCTGTTTCTGGTCTTCGCCCACCGGCACCAGGTTGGTCTGATACAGCAGGATATCTGCTGCCATCAGTACCGGGTAGTCAAACAGACCAGCGTTGATGTTCTCAGCGTAGCGCGCTGACTTATCTTTGAACTGGGTCATACGGCTCAGTTCGCCAAAGTAGGTGTAGCAGTTCAGCGCCCAGCTCAGTTGCGCATGTTCAGGCACATGAGACTGAACGAAAATGGTGCTTTTCTCAGGATCGATACCACACGCGAGGTAGAGCGCCAGCGTATCCAGCGTCGCTTTACGCAGTTGCTGGGCATCCTGACGAACGGTGATAGCATGCTGGTCAACGATACAATAGATGCAATGGTAATCATCCTGCATGTTCACCCACTGACGCAGTGCACCCATGTAGTTACCAATGGTCAATTCACCTGAGGGCTGTGCGCCACTAAAAACGATGGGCTTAGTCATTTTTCGATTCCTGATTTTCGCTATGCGGAAGCCCGAGAGCGGGCAGTAGTTCATTAATGCGGTCATACATGACGTCTGGCTGGCTCAGCGCGATGGGTTCACCATAGTTGTAACCATAGGTGAGGCCAACGGACGGGCAGCCAGCGGCTTTTGCCGCCTGAATATCATTACGCGAATCCCCCACGAAGAGCAATTGCTCTGGCGCAATGCCGAGCTTACTTGCCACCAGCAGCAGCGGATCCGGATGTGGTTTTTTGTTCTGGACGTCGTCACCGCCAATAACGACGCTGAAATATTTACTGATATCCAGCGCGTCGAGCAATGGCGCAACAAACGGCGTCGGCTTGTTGGTCACCAGACCGAGCGGCAGTCCTTTGGCGTGCAGTGCGCCCAGCGTGTCGGCGACATCAGGGAACAGAAACGTCCCTTCTTCTGCGACATCTCCGTAGTAGCGGTCAAATAGCTTACGCAGAATACGGACCTGCTCCTCGGCGGGAATATCTTCATCGACCGGCGGCTTGCCCATCGTCTTACGAAGTGTGGCGCGCTCCTGACGAGACCAGGTTAACGCCCGCTCCATCAATACATCAGCACCATTACCAATCCAGGTAATGACGCGCTCTTCACCGGCAACCGGCAGCTCCAGCGCATACAGCGCCATGTCCACTGCGGCGCTCAATCCCGGCGCGCTGTCCACCAGCGTTCCGTCGAGGTCAAAGGCAACGCCCCGAATATCCTGCAATTTATCCATGACTTACCTTCGCCAGTTCGCTGCGCATGTCATCAATGACTTTTTTGTAGTCTGGCTGATCGAAGACGGCGGAACCGGCGACAAACATATCGGCTCCCGCGGCGGCGATTTCAGCTATGTTGCTCGCCTTCACGCCGCCATCCACTTCGAGGCGAATGTCATAACCCGACTCGTCAATGCGACGACGGACTTCGCGCAGTTTGTCCAGCGTTTGCGGAATGAAAGATTGACCGCCAAAGCCTGGGTTAACGGACATCAACAGGATCACATCCAGCTTGTCCATTACATAGTCCAGATAGCTTAATGGTGTCGCCGGATTGAAGACCAACCCGGCTTTACAGCCGTGCTCTTTAATCAGTTGCAGCGATCGGTCAACGTGTTCGGAGGCTTCCGGATGAAAGGTAATGATGCTGGCGCCCGCGGCTGCGAAATCCGGGATGATTCGATCGACAGGTTTCACCATCAGATGCACATCGATGGGAGCCGTAATGCCATATTTACGCAGGGATTTCAGTACCATCGGACCCATGGTCAGATTCGGTACATAGTGGTTGTCCATGACGTCAAAATGCACGACGTCACCACCGGCAGCCAGAGCTTTCGCGGTGTCCTCACCCAGGCGAGCAAAATCAGCCGACAGGATTGAGGGGGCAATCAAATACTGTTTCATCCGCTTCTCCTTGAGAATTATTTATTCGCGGGTGAAACGACTCCTGGTTTGTACAGAGCCAGCAGTTCGTCCACCTTTTTACGTGTGCCGCCGTTGCTGCTTATACTGCGTCGCACTTTGACCTGAAAATGTTCCGCCGCTTTATACCATTCGCGGGTATCCGGCGTGTCATGGTTCGAAATTAACACCGGGATCTGCTTACTGACCAGCTTTTCGGCCATTTTAGCCAGATGGGCCTGCTCTTTCGGGCTGAAGCTATTGGTATGATACGCGGTGAAATTCGCCGTTGCTGACAGCGGGGCGTAGGGCGGATCGCAATAGACAACCGAGTTCGCATCCGCTTGCTCCATGCACTCATCATATGAGAGGCAGTGGAATTCCGCATTCTGCGCTTTTTCCGCAAAGTGATACAACTCAGCTTCCGGGAAGTAAGGCTTTTTGTAACGTCCAAACGGCACGTTAAACTCACCGCGCAGATTATACCGGCACAGGCCGTTGTAACCATATCGGTTCAGATACAGGAACAGAACCGCACGACGGAAAGGATCCTGGCTGGCGTTGAACTCTTCACGGAACTGATAGTAGAGCTCAGCCTGATTGGTTTCCGGGTTAAACAGTTCACGGGAAGCCTTCACGTACTCGTCGGTACGGGTCTTCACGATCTTATAGAGACTGATGAGGTCGCTATTGATATCGGCAAGAATATAACGAGAAAAGTCGGTGTTAAGAAACACCGACCCTGCACCCACAAAGGGTTCGACCAGGCATTCGCCCTGCGGTAAATGCCGTTTGATGTCGTCAAGCAGGGGATATTTACCCCCTGCCCACTTCAGAAAAGCGCGATTTTTTTTCATGCTGACTAACTAATTACACCTTCTCCGGCTGTGGAGAAAGCTCCGACAGCATCCTGCGCTTTAACATTATTTCAGATCGGCCTGTACCTGATGCAACGGTTTGGCCCACGGATTTTTTGCCTGCACATCGGCTGGCAGCGTGGAAACCGCGCGTTTCGCATCTTCTTTCGAGGCATACACGCCAGACACCAGAACATACCACGGTTGGCCGTTACGCGTCGTCTGATACACCACATAGTTTTTCAGATTCTCTTTCTTCGCCCAACCATTCAGGTTGTCGTAGTTTGAAGAGCTGCTGAGCTGCAGGGTGTAATGACTGGACGGTGCGGACTTCAGCGATCCGACGTTACCGGCGCTTTTAGCGCCAGATGCGCTACCTGCCGTTGCCGCTGGCGCGGTCTGAGCAGG
This sequence comes from Citrobacter sp. Ca225, assembly GCF_030337175.1. Taxonomy (NCBI): domain Bacteria; kingdom Pseudomonadati; phylum Pseudomonadota; class Gammaproteobacteria; order Enterobacterales; family Enterobacteriaceae; genus Citrobacter; species Citrobacter sp. Ca225. The sequence goes on from NZ_JAOWCD010000103.1 coordinate 333,051, forward strand.
TGCTGGCGTTTGCGCGGGCGCTGCTGTCTGTGCCGGTGCGGTGCTGACCGTCGCTTTTGGCGTCGTCGTGGCCGTAGGCGCTGCGGGTTCAGTCCGTTTAGGCTGAGCCGCCGGTTTCGGTGCTGCGGACGTCGTTTTCGCGGTGGTCTGCGGTTTCTTCGGCTCGATCACAGCCTGTTTACGTTCAGGTCGCTGGGCGCTGGCGGCGGGTGCCGTCGCCGTCTGGCTTGACGCAGTACCATTACGCACGGGCGCAACGGTCGCCGGTTCTGTTGGCAGCGTAGAGTTTACCGCCACATTATTTAGCTGTTCCTGACCCTGCGGTTGCGTCAGTGCATTATTCAGATCGCCCTGCACTTCTACACGCTGTTGACCTTCTGTGGTCACAGGCGTTTGACCCTGCGTTGGCGTGGAGGAGATTGGTGGCAAAGAAACATCCTGCTGAGTGTTACCCGCAGTCTGTTCAGCGGAAGTGCTTCCCGGAGCGGGTTGGGCGCCGTTTGCCTGGTCAGCGGCATTGCCGGTGAGATCGATATTCTTCTCGCCAGACGCCGTTTGTTCACTTGAAGACGGGGTGGAAGGCGCTTTCAGCGCGGAGCCAATACCGATGATCAGCAGCAGCAGGACCAGCACGCCCACGCCCATCATCATGTACTGACGAGAAGCGGGTTTACCGGCGGCTTTTTTACGCTTACGCGGACGACGCTCGACGCGTTCTTCATCCACGAACTCTTCATCATCGGATTCGTAATCCTCTTCCCTCTCTTGCTCATCAAGGCGTTCTTTACGCCCGCGTGCAGGACGGCGATCGTCAGCGTCCAGATCAAAATCATCAAAGTTGATCTGCGGTTCTCCGCGTTCTGAAGATTGACGAGAACGACCAGTACGACGATCGCTGGGATCGGGTTTCAGCTCGTCTTCTGGTTTGAATTCATCCATTTAACACCCCACTCAAAGGCTAATGCTTACGACGTTGCAACTAACCTGAATCTAAATGGCCGATACGTGAGCCGTATCAGTCCGCCTTTCTTGTTGTTACGCCTGCTGGCAATCAGCAATAGCGTTAAGAACCACCTCGTGCGACACGCCGCCGCGTACTTCACTTTTCCCTATCGCCAGCGGAAGGACTAAGCGCATTTCTCCCGCCAACACTTTTTTATCACGCAACATGTGCGGCAGGTAAGCCTGCGCGGACATCTCGCGCGGTCCGTGGACCGGCAAGCCGGCACGTTTAAGTAACGTGATGATGCGCTGCGTATCTTCTGGCGCAAACTGCCCCAGACGTTCCGACGTCCGCGCAGCCATTACCATACCTGCTGCGACCGCTTCACCATGTAACCAATTGCCATAACCCATTTCAGCTTCAATGGCATGACCGTATGTGTGCCCCAGATTCAGTAAAGCACGTAAGCCGGTTTCGCGCTCGTCTGCGGCAACAACTTCGGCTTTCAGCTCACAACAACGACGAATACACCAGGCCATTGCCGGTCCGTCCAGACGCAGTAGCGCATCCAGATTCTCCTCCAGCCAGCTAAAGAATTCGCCATCCAGGATAATGCCGTACTTGATCACTTCCGCCAGACCGGATGCCAGTTCACGGGCAGGGAGCGTTTTCAGACAGTCGAGATCCACCACCACGGAGGCCGGCTGGTAAAACGCGCCGATCATGTTTTTGCCGAGGGGATGGTTTACGGCGGTTTTACCGCCAACGGAGGAGTCAACCTGCGACAAAAGTGTCGTCGGGACCTGGATGAAGCGTACACCGCGCTGATAGCTGGCAGCGGCAAAACCGGTCAGGTCGCCAATGACGCCGCCGCCCAGTGCGACCAGCGTCGTATCACGACCATGCGGTTTTTGCAGCAAGGCGGTGAATACCGTATCCAGCACCGTCAGGCTTTTGTACTGCTCGCCGTCAGGCAGGATGACGCTATCAACGTTCACACCCGCTTGTTCAAGTACGCTGCTAATCTTATCAAGATAAAGGGGAGCCAGGGTTTCGTTGGTGACCAACATAACCTGATCGCCCGATTTCAGCGGTAAGAATGAAGCTGGTTCGTTAAACAAACCAGCCGCGATGGTGATAGGGTAACTACGTTCCCCGAGAGTGACGGTAATCCTCTCCATGACGCGACATCCACCTTAATGACTTATACCCGCTTACCGAGTGTGTATTAAGCCAGAATCAGTTGCTTTCCAGCATATGAATAATCTGGTTTGCAACGACTTTGGCGCTCTGATCATCGGTACGAATGGTTACGTCGGCAATCTCTTCATACAGCGGATTGCGTTCGTCGGCCAACGCTTCCAGAACTTCACGAGGCGGCGCTTCTACCTGCAACAGCGGACGTTTTTTATCGCGCTGCGTACGCGCAAGTTGTTTTTCGATGGTCGTTTCGAGATAGACCACGACGCCACGCGCGGAAAGACGATTACGGGTTTCACGCGATTTTACAGAGCCACCACCGGTAGCCAGCACAATACCCTGTTTTTCCGTCAATTCGTTGATGACTTTCTCTTCACGATCGCGGAAGCCGTCTTCACCTTCTACGTCGAAGACCCAGCCCACATCAGCTCCGGTTCGTTTCTCAATCTCTTGATCAGAATCGTAAAATTCCATATTGAGTTGTTGAGCTAACTGGCGCCCAATAGTGCTTTTTCCGGCACCCATAGGCCCAACCAGAAAGATATTGCGTTTCTCTGCCATTTTTTCGGTACTACTAAGACTATTCGTTAATGATAAACCCGCGTCGCAGACACTGAGCGCAGCAGGACATGAACTGAAACCTCATAAGATATTGCGAGAGTCAGACTGAAAATTATCTCAATACTCAAGCAGGTTTGGCAACTGAATAAATCATCAAACCAGATTGTAGACAACCCGAGTCGGCATTGCCGGACGGCGATGAGAAGTACCGACTCTCAAATCGGTACTCCTTGTATGCTAAATAGCTGCGCACGTCAAATCCCTGAAACGAGTTAAGTGCAAAAACAACGGTGTTTCATGCATAAATCATTCTGTCGAGACCAATCTGGGCGTAATAAATACCACCAGCTCACGACGTTCGTTTTCTTTCCCATCGTGGCGAAAGAGTTGTCCAAACCAGGGAATATCACCTAACAGCGGAATACTGTCCTTCCCGGTTTTACTCTTGTTTGAAAAAATGCCGCCCAGCGCCAGCGTCTCTCCACTTTTCACCTCGACCTGCGTTTCAATTTCCTGCTTATCGATGGCCAGTACCTCGCCATCCGCTTGTTGCAGCATCTGCCCCGGCATGTTCTGACTGATACGTAGCTTCAGGCGGATCCGCCCCTTCGGTAAAACCGTTGGGGTGACTTCCATCCCTAGCACGGCCTCTTTAAATTCAACCGACGTCGCACCGCTTTCGCCGCTGGAAACCTGATAGGGGATCTCGCTCCCTTGCTTGATGCTGGCAGGCTGTAGGTGAGAAGCCAGCAGTCGCGGACTGGCGATAATATCGAGCTGTTGCTGTTGCTCCAGTGCAGACAGCTCCAGATCCAGCAACCGCCCATTAATACGACCAATATTGAACCCGACGCGGGTGGTCGCATTCGCGACCGAGAGATCGCTGGCTATCGTTGTCACTTGCCCCACCGCACCGGCCTTCTCGGCCTCTGCCAGTGTCCATTTCACCCCCAGTTCACGCAGACTTTTTTCATTAATGGTGACGATATGCGCCGCCAGTTCGACCTGTTCTATCGGGAGATCCATTTGTGCCACCCACTGTTCCACCAGCGCCAGCGTCGGCGAGTTATCCCTGACCAGCAGTCGATTGGTACGCTTATCTACCGTGAGGCTACCTTTGGCACTCAGCAGTTTATCCCCCGCTTTCGCCAGTTCAGTGGCATCGGCGTAATGCAGGGCAATATGCCGATTCTCCAGCGGTAAGTTCGCCTGGCGTCTTGCGACCTCCGCCTCCTGTCGCGCCGCCTCTTCGCTCTGCCAGCTCTCGGAATGCACATGTAAAATCGCCCCTTCCTGACGTAACACCAGTCCAGCGCTTTTCACTACCGTCTGGAGCGCCTGTTTCCACGGGACATCCGTCAGATGCAACGACACCACGCCGCTGACATCCGGCGATATCACGAGGTTTTTTCGCTCCTGTTCAGCCAGTGCCTGAAGAACCTGCGTGACGGGCACGTCATCCACCACCAGCGTCACGTTCTGGTTTTTTCCGGCCTGAACCGGCTGCAGGATGGCGATCAACACCACCAGTATCCATTGCTTCATTACCCTCTCCTTGTCGTTGCCACTGCCACTGGGGCGGGTCACACTCTTTACCTGTGCTCACTGTCAGCGTCTGTGCCGTGAGTTGCACGATAGTCCAGCCATTATCCAGAACCTCATGTTGCTCGACACGCCGCCAGTGATGCTGCCCGTCCTGAAGCAGTCCAATATTTCGCTCTCCCCTGCTCACCATCCCCTGGTATTGCCATTGCGCCAGCTCGGCACCATGGCAATGATCTTCAGGCTGGCGGAACGGATCGCGCATGCCGGTCAGCATCAACAATGAAAGAGCCACCAACACCGCGTTCTTACCCTTCATGGAGAGACTCCAGCCTGAGCGTCAACACTCGCTCGTCGTTTTCTGCTTTCAGCGAAAATGCACTCACGGACATGCCTCGCGCCGCCAGGTATCCGAACAATGACACCATCGCCTTCCAAGGCGCCTTCACCGCAAGTTCTCCGCCCTGCGCCGATGGACGCCAGTACAGTAGCTGCATATTCGGCACCTGAAGCGTGAGCGGTGAAAACACCGGCGTTTGCGATGCCGATGAAAGCTGTGCCTCTGCCTGCGCGCCAGAGAGGTGATACAACGTTGAACTGAGCTGGCGGTTGGCCACCCGTTGCTGGCTAAGCGCACCCTCATCACGCATTCCCGGGAAGAACAGAAAAGACAACGCGATCGTACTTAACGCAGCCACCCAACTTACCCAGCAGACAATGCGGGTACGCGGCGAAAAAGCGCACCAGGTGTCAAAGAGGGCGATCATGCGCTTCTCTCCATATCACACGGTACTGGAACTGCCAGTATCCCTGCGCATCCTGCAGGGTGGCGCCGGTATGGTTTATCTCAAACATCGGCGAGTCGCGCAGGGCGGCTTCCAGTGCGCTGAGCGCAGAAAAGGTGAGCGCTTTTCCACTGAGTTCCAGTGAGCTCTGCTGGTAGTCCATACTGGTTAGCCAGGCCTGTGCCGGCACACTCAACGCAAGACTTTCCAGCGCGGGCTGCCAGCGGCGGGTCTGCTCGCGCAATCTGTCTCGTTGAATGACCTGCTGCGCCTGACGCTGGCGCGCCTCAAGCCGGGGTTTCACTGTCGTAAGCGCCGTGGCAAGTTGTTGCTCCGCCTGCAACAACACCCCATTAGCCTGCCCGCTCGTGGCGCGGGCGAGATATCCGATCAGCGTTAGTGCCAGCACGATCGCCGCTGATGCGCCGAATAGCCCACCCCACATACGCAGACAGGCATTACGCCGCTGTTGCCGCCAGGGCAAAAAATTGACGGGAGGATGCATCAACGCATTTCTCCCAGCGCCAGTCCTAGCGCAACGGCGAATGCATGACCTTCCCTGGGTACGGGAGGCTGACGAATTGAAACCGCCCGCCAGGGGTCAAACCCCTCGTCTGCGCAGAGCGCCACCTCTTCGCTTCTGAGGGAGAGTCCGGCAGCTAGGTCGTGAAGATGAGCTATCTCTGCCCGCGATTTGCGCCCCCATGCGTTGCGCGTCGCCCACAGCCACTGCGTGTCATCGCGCCACACCAGGCAGGTTTGTTCCGGGGAAAGAAAAGGCAGCAGACGCTGCAATGCGCAGGCATCTGGGGTGATCGCCGTGACGTTTACACCGAGTGTTTTCGCCAGCGTTAACAGAGCCGAAATCTCTTTGTCCTGCGCGGCGGTGACCGTATAGGCCGGGGCGAGCGCATCTTCGCTATAGTCAAAGCGCAGAGCTGCCGACTCCATATCCAGTTCACGCGCCATCGAACCGGTCAGCCAGGCCGTTTGTTCACGCTCGCGAAGCGACATTGAGGGGCGGGGAAAGCGCTTTTGCCGCGTCCGACTCGCAGGAAAAGAGAGGTGTATATGGTGGCGTTGCGGCAGCTCGCGACTCCACGGTTGTAACACCGCCACAAGCTGTTCGGCGTCGTGGAAATGTCCGTCGCTGATTGTGTGTTGCGCCAGCGGCAGACGCCACCAGCGCTGTAGATACCAACCCGACGCGCCGCGAACGACGGCAACCGCCAGGGCTTCGTGTGGCTGAATGTGAAGGCCGACTTGCCAGAATCTGAAAGCCATTGCTGATGATCTCCTTATCACCCGTCGCTCTCACGGGTATATCAATGCGTCTGGCTTGCCTTTATACTACCGCGCGGTTGTTTATAAACTGCCCAAATGAAACTAAATGGGAAATCTCCGGTGAAGTTCGTAAAGTATTTATTGATCCTTGCAGTATGTTGCATCCTGCTGGGAGCAGGCTCGATTTATGGCCTCTATCGCTATATTGAGCCACAGTTACCTGACGTCGCGACGCTTAAAGATGTGCGTTTGCAGATCCCGATGCAGGTTTACAGCGCAGATGGCGAGCTCATTGCGCAATATGGTGAAAAACGTCGTATTCCGGTGACGCTCAATCAGATCCCGCCGGAAATGGTCAAAGCCTTTATCGCCACAGAAGACAGTCGTTTCTATGAGCACCACGGCGTTGACCCGGTGGGGATTTTCCGTGCGGCAAGCGTAGCGCTGTTCTCCGGTCACGCCTCGCAAGGGGCGAGTACCATCACGCAGCAGCTCGCAAGAAATTTCTTCCTCAGTCCTGAACGCACGTTGATGCGTAAGATTAAGGAAGTGTTCCTGGCGATCCGCATTGAGCAATTGCTGAGTAAGGATGAGATCCTCGAACTCTATCTGAACAAGATCTACCTCGGTTACCGCGCTTATGGCGTCGGGGCGGCGGCGCAGGTCTATTTCGGTAAATCAGTCGACCAGTTGGATCTGGGTGAGATCGCGGTAATTGCCGGTTTGCCGAAAGCGCCTTCTACCTTTAACCCGCTTTATTCGATGGACCGCGCGACCGCACGTCGTAACGTGGTGCTGTCTCGCATGCTGAGCGAAGGGTACATCACTCAGGCACAGTACGATCAGGCGCGGAATGAGCCGATCGACGCCAACTATCATGCGCCGGAAATCGCTTTCTCCGCCCCGTACCTGTCAGAAATGGTGCGTCAGGAGATGTACAACCGTTATGGCGAAAACGCCTATGAAGACGGTTACCGCATTTACACCACGATCACCCGTAAGGTGCAGCAGGCCGCGCAACAGGCGGTACGTAATAATGTGCTGGACTATGACATGCGCCACGGCTATCGCGGTCCGGCCAACGTGCTGTGGAAAGTGGGTGAAACCGCATGGGACAGTAAGAAAATCACCGATACGCTGAAAGCGCTGCCAACTTACGGGCCGTTGCTGCCAGCGGTGATCACCAGTGCAAACCCGCAGGAAGCGACGGCGACTCTGGCAGACGGCACTTCGGTCTCGCTGCGGATGGAAGGCATTCGTTGGGCGCGTCCTTATCGTTCGGATACTCAGCAAGGCCCGACGCCGCGTAAGGTCACTGACGCGGTGCAGACCGGTCAGCAGATCTGGGTGCGGAAGATGGGCGAAGCCTGGTGGCTGGCGCAGGTTCCGGATGTGAACTCCGCGCTGGTCTCTATCAATCCGAAAAACGGGGCCGTGCTGGCGCTGGTCGGCGGTTTTGACTTTAACCAGAGCAAGTTCAACCGTGCCACTCAGGCGCTGCGTCAGGTCGGTTCTAACATTAAGCCGTTCCTCTACACTGCCGCGATGGACAAAGGTCTGACGCTGGCGAGTATGCTGAACGACGTGCCAATTTCTCGCTGGGATGCTGGCGCCGGTTCCGACTGGCGTCCGAAAAACTCACCACCGCAGTACGCAGGCCCGATTCGTTTACGTCAGGGGCTGGGCGAATCGAAAAACGTAGTAATGGTACGCGCCATGCGGGCCATGGGCGTGGACTACGCGGCGGAATATCTGCAGCGTTTCGGCTTCCCGGCACAAAACATTGTGCGTACCGAATCCCTGGCGCTGGGCTCCGCGTCATTTACCCCGCTACAGGTGGCGCGTGGTTATGCCGTCATGTCGAACGGCGGCTTCCTGGTCGATCCCTATTTCATCAGCAAGATTGAAACGGACCAGAACGGCGTAATTTTCGAAGCGAAGCCGAAAATCGCCTGCCCGGAGTGTGATATTCCGGTGATTTACGGTGATACCCAGAAATCCAACGTTCTGGAAAACAGCAACGTCGAAGATGTCTCCATCTCTGGCGAGCAGCAGAACGCCGCCGTGCCAATGCCCAAACTGGAGCAGGCAAATCAGGCGTTAGTGGCGCAGACCGGGGCGCAAGAGTACGCACCGCACGTGATCAACACGCCGCTGGCTTTCCTGATCAAGAGCGCGCTGAATACCAACATTTTCGGCGAACCCGGCTGGATGGGTACAGGTTGGCGTGCAGGTCGTGATCTGAATCGCCACGATATCGGCGGTAAAACCGGGACCACCAACAGCTCGAAAGACGCCTGGTTCTCCGGCTACGGTCCAGGGGTAGTCACCTCCGTATGGATTGGATTTGACGATCACCGCCGTGACCTGGGGCGCACCACCGCCTCTGGCGCGATCAAAGATCAAATCTCTGGCTACGAAGGCGGTGCGAAAAGTGCGCAACCCGCGTGGGATGCTTACATGAAAGTGGTGCTGGAAGGGGTTCCTGAGGAGCCGCTGACGCCGCCACCAGGCATCGTCACGGTCAATATCGATCGCAGCACCGGACAACTGGCAAACGGCGGTAACAGCCGGGCAGAATATTTCATCGAAGGCACGCAGCCGACACAGCAGGCGGTGCATGAGGTGGGAACGACCATCACTGACGGTGGTGAGACACACGAACTGTTCTAAGTAAAAGACCACCTTCTGAGAAGGTGGCTTTTGAGAATGCCCCCTGTAAGGGGGGCTACTGTCAACTTTCGATGACTACCCTAGCAATTCCATTTGCTGTTCATGCGTTTGTTCCGTTTTCTCCTGATGCCTCACATATCGTCTGATAATTTCTTCATTCACTCCCACCGTATCGACAAAGTAGCCTCGGGACCAAAAATGGTTTCCCCACAGCTTCTTCCTGATATGTGGAAAACGATTATAAAGCCTGATTGCACTGCGTCCTTTTAGATGGCCCATGAGAGTTGATATCGAGATCTTCGGTGGGATGATGACGACCAGATGCACATGATCGGGCTGAACATTTAGCTCCAGAACCTCACAATCCTTTATTCCACAGAGGATATAGATCGTCCTGTACAGCTCCTTACCCAACTTATCTTTCAGGATCCTGAATCGGTACTTGGGCGTCCAGACTATGTGGTATTTGCAACGCCAATATACATGTGATGAACTCCTGTAAAGTCCCATGTCGGTTTGTCTCCTTTTACTTGTGGTGAGTAAGCAAAGATATTCCGACATGGGCATTCTTCAGGCTATAGCCTTACAGGAGCAATCACCACCTCCCTAGGAGGTGGTTTAGGGATGACAATAAAAAGGCGCTGCGGCGCCTTTTTTCATTCCTTCAGGGTGCTCGTTTACAGCCGTCCCTGCCCTTTCAGCCATTCGCGTACAAGAAACAACGCGCTCACGTTTCGTGCTTCGGTAAAGTCGGGGTCTTCCAGCAGATCCATCAGATGCGCCAGCGGCCAGCGCACCTGCGGCAACGGTTCGGGTTCATCGCCTTCCAGTGACTCGGGAAAAAGGTCTTCCGCCACCACGATATTCATCTTGCTGGAAAAGTAAGACGGCGCCATGCTGAGTTTTTTTAAAAAAGTCAGATCGTTTGCCCCAAAACCGACCTCTTCTTTCAGTTCCCGGTTCGCCGCTTCAAACACGCTTTCACCCGGGTCGATCAACCCTTTGGAAAAGCCCAGCTCATAGGACTCCGTTCCCACCGCGTATTCACGAATCAGAATCAGGTGATCGTCAACGATCGGAACAATCATTACCGCTTCACGGGTCGAGGGACGCATCCGTTCATAGACACGACGCACGCCGTTGCTGAATTCGAGGTCCACGCTTTCAACGCTAAATAGCCGCGACTGTGCGACAGTTTCGACGTTCAGAATGGTGGGTTTTTGTAATGATTTGCTCATCGTGAGAATCTATGCCGTGAAATCAGTCGTTATTGTGCGATACGCAACACGGTTTCGGCAATGCGAATTGCCAGTTATTTACATTTATGTAACCTAATAAAAATATAATTCCTATTTCAAATTAAAAGTCAATAGGTTGAAATAGGTCCAGGAATTTGCTGATATTCCGCTTTTGCAGGTTTTGCTATCATCAGCATTCACTGGGATGCGCTGAAAAATGCTCAAGTTCAACTCCATGCTTGCCGATAGCCAACCACGGGATCACGTTCATTGTGACAGGGTGCGACTGACCACACCTGACAGATTAAGTAAGATGGGGAAAGCATGAGCACCATTCTGATTTTTTTAGCGGCGTTGCTGGTCTGCGCATTGCTGGCCTGGTGGCGACTTAACGTTCGTGCCAGACGGCGTAAGCTGCCGTGGACAAATGCATTCTCAGAGGCGGCAACGCGCAAACTCACGCCTGAAGAACGCAGCGCCGTTGAAAATTATCTTGATAGCCTGAGTCAAATCCAGCAGGTACCCGGTCCGACGGGTGCCAGCGCAGCCCCTGTTTCCCTGACGCTGAATGCTGAAAGCAATAACGTCATCATTCTGACCCACTCAATCACCCGCTACGGCATCACGACGGACGATCCGAATAAGTGGCGCTACTACCTCGATTCCGTCGAAGTCCATCTGCCTCCCTTTTGGGAACAGTACATTAATGATGAAAACAGCGTTGAGCTGATCCACACCGATACGCTGCCGCTGGTGATCTCGCTAAATGGTCATTCCCTGCAAGAGTATATGCAGGAGGCGCGTGGTTACGCGCTGCAACCGACCACATCCACACAGGCGTCGATTCGCGGCGAAGAGAGCGAACAAATTGAGTTGCTGAACATTCGTCAGGAGACGCATGAAGAATACGCGCTCAGTCGCCCGGCCGGTTTTCGCGAAGCGCTGTTAATTGTCGCCGCCTTCCTGCTGTTCTTTTTCTGTCTGGTTACGCCGGACGTCTTTGTGCCGTGGATGGTGGGCGGAGCCGTGCTGTTACTGGCGGCAGGATTGTGGGGCTTATTCGCGCCGCCATCGAAATCCGCACTACGCGAAATTCACTGCCTGCGGGGAACGCCGCGCCGCTGGGGACTGTTTGGCGAAAATGACCAGGAGCAGATCAACAATATCTCGCTGGGGATTATCGACCTGGTGTATCCAAGCCACTGGCAGCCTTACATTGCGCAAGATCTCGGCCAGCAAACAGATATTGATATTTATCTCGATCGCCACGTCGTGCGTCAGGGACGGTTTTTATCCCTGCATGACGAGGTTAAACACTTCCCGTTGCAGCACTGGGTACGCAGCACGATCATCGCCGGTGGCTCACTGCTGGTGCTGATGATGCTGTTATTCTGGATCCCGCTCGATATGCCGATTAAGTTCACGCTGTCGTGGATGAAAGGTGCACAAACCATCGAAGCGACCAGCGTAAAACAGCTTGAACAGTCCGGCGTGCGCGTCGGCGACACGTTAAATCTTCGCGGGACCGGCATGTGTAATATTCATGCGCAGGGCACCTGGAGCGCACAAACCAGTTCACCGTTTATGCCGTTTGACTGCTCGCAAATCATCTGGAATGACGCCCCTGCGCTACCGTTGCCGGAATCCGATCTAGTGAACAAAGCCACTGCGCTCTCGCAGGCCGTTAACCGCCAGTTGCACCCCAAACCGGAAGATGACTCTCGCGTCAGCGCGGCCTTGCGCTCCGCCATTCAGAAATCGGGCATGGTGCTGCTGGATGATTTTGGCGATATCGTCCTGAAAACCGCCGAGTTGTGCGCGGCAGAAGACGAGTGCGTACGCCTCAAAAATGCGCTGGTAAACCTGGGGAACAGTAAAGACTGGAGCGCGCTGGTGAAACGGGCCAACGCGGGCAAACTGGATGGTGTTAACGTTCTGCTGCGTCCCGTCAGCGCCGAATCGCTCGACAATCTGGTTACCACCTCCACGGCGCCCTTTATTACCCGCGAGACCGCCCGCGCCGCCCAATCGCTGAACAGTCCCGCTCCTGGCGGATTCCTGATTGTCAGCGATGAAGGCAGCGATCTGGTCGATCAGCCCTGGCCGACCGTATCGCTGTACGATTACCCGGCGCAGGAACAGTGGAGCGCCTTCCAGCGACTGGCACAAATGCTGATGAACACGCCGTTTAGCGCCGAAGGGATTGTCACCAATATCTATACTGACGCCAATGGCACGCAGCATATCGCCCTGCACCGCATCCCTGATCGTTCTGGTTTGTGGCGTTACCTCGGCACCACGCTGCTGATGCTGACGATGTTAGCCTGCACACTCTATAATGGCGTACAGGCATTCCGCCGCTACCAGCGTCATCGCACCCGCATGATGGAGATTCAACAGTACTATGAAAGCTGTCTGAATCCGAAGCTCATCAGCGCTCCGGAAAGCCTCATCTGATAACATGTCTGCGGCACCGGGTGTGCTACCCTGTGCCGCATCGCGTTTTCTTCTGGAGAGTTCCCATGCATATTGATATTGCCTGGCAGAACGTGGATACCGTTCTGTTAGACATGGACGGCACGCTGCTCGACCTGGCGTTTGATAACTACTTCTGGCAAAAGCTGGTGCCTGAGACCTACGGCGCGCAGAACGGGATCTCGCCACAAGAGGCGCAGGAACGCATCCGCCAGGAATATCATGCCGTGCAGCATACGCTAAACTGGTACTGTCTTGATTACTGGAGCGACCGTCTGGGTCTGGATATCTGCGCGATGACTACCGCAATGGGGCCGCGAGCGGTGTTACGTGACGATACAATCCCCTTTTTAGACGCGCTCAAAGCCTGCGGTAAACGGCGGATTTTGCTGACCAATGCGCATCCGCATAATCTGGCCGTGAAGCTGGAGCATACCGGTCTGGCCTCACACCTTGATTTATTACTTTCTACCCACACATTTGGATATCCCAAAGAGGATCAGCGGTTATGGCGCGCCGTGGCGGAAGAAACGGGAATGAGTGCAGAGAAAACGCTGTTTATCGACGATAGCGAACCTATTCTCGATGCGGCGGCGAAGTTTGGTATTCGTTATTGCCTCGGCGTGACTAACCCCGACTCTGGCGTTGCGGAAAAACAGTATGCGCGCCATCCGTCATTGAATGACTACCGCCGACTGATCCCCTCACTGATGTGAAGGAGACGCCATGAAAGAGAAGCCCTCGGTTGAGGTCAGACTGGATAAATGGCTTTGGGCTGCGCGGTTTTATAAAACCCGCGCACTGGCCCGCGAAATGGTGGACGGCGGGAAAGTTCACTATAACGGACAGCGCAGTAAGCCAAGCAAGATCGTCGAACTGAACGCCACGCTAACGCTGCGTCAGGGCAACGACGAGCGAAAGGTGGTGATCAAGGCGATCACCGAGCAGCGTCGTCCGGTCAGCGAAGCCGTCACTCTGTACGAAGAGACAACGGAAAGCATAGAGAAACGCGAAAAAATGGCGCTGGCGCGTAAGCTTAACGCTCTGACCATGCCGCACCCGGACAGGCGACCGGACAAAAAAGAACGCCGTGACCTGTTACGATTTAAACACGGCGACAGTGAATAACTGTCGCCCGCTAGAGAGATGATTATGCCGCAACATGACCAATTACACCGCTATCTGTTTGAAAATTTTGCCGTGCGCGGCGAACTGGTAACCGTATCGGAAACCCTGCAACAGATCCTCGAAAACCATACTTATCCGCAGCCAGTGAAAACCGTTCTCGCTGAGTTACTGGTTGCCACCAGTCTGCTCACGGCGACGCTGAAGTTCGCCGGTGATATCACCGTTCAGCTCCAGGGTGATGGTCCGCTGAGCCTGGCGGTGATCAACGGCAACAACAATCAGCAGATGCGTGGTGTGGCGCGCGTCCAGGGCGAGATCCCGGAAGATGCTGACCTGAAAACGCTGGTCGGTAATGGTTATCTGGTCATTACCATTACCCCGGAAGAAGGCGAGCGTTATCAGGGCGTTGTCGGTCTGGAAGGCGATACGCTGGCGGCATGTCTGGAAGATTACTTCCTGCGTTCTGAGCAATTGCCAACCCGTCTGTTCATTCGTACCGGTGATGTTGACGGGAAAGCCGCTGCCGGCGGAATGCTGTTGCAGGTGATGCCAGCCCAGGATGCGCAAGCGGATGACTTCAACCATCTGGCCACGCTGACCGAAACTATCAAGGCGGAAGAGCTACTGACCCTGCCAGCCAATGAAGTGCTGTGGCGTCTGTATCACGAAGAAGAGGTCACCCTTTACGATCCGCAGGACGTTGAGTTCAAATGCACCTGCTCGCGCGAACGCTGTGCTGGCGCACTGAAAACGCTGCCGGACGAAGAGGTGGATAGCATTCTGGCGGAAGAAGGCGAAATCGATATGCATTGCGACTATTGCGGGAGCCACTACCTGTTCAATGCCATGGATATTGCCGAGATCCGTAATAACGCCTCCCCTGCCGATCCGCAGGTTCACTGATCGATATCCTGAACCGGTCGGATGACGCGATGCGTCTCCGACCGTCCGCACTAAATTCCGCACTTTTTGCTAAAATTTTCTTTCGTGGTGAATCGATATTTTGTATGTAAGTGGTTTGTTAATTTCTCGCATGAATGCGATTACACTCACAACATTCCCGTGAAAAATACTAATCCTTAACCTTTTAGGAACATTTTCCACAACTAAAAAGTCATTCCTGCCATAATAAGCCCCGCTTCGTGACTGGAGTCACAGCGTTTTCAGTCAATCGTGATTTTGTCCAGATAAGTAAATCTATGAGCCTTGTCGCGGTTAACACCCCCAAAAAAACCTTACTATTCCAGGTAATACATATTGGCTAAGGAGCAGTGATATGCGCGTGAAACGATTAACCCCGCAAGATCTCAAGGCTTATGGTATCAGCGACGTTCAGGATATCGTCTACAACCCCAGCTATGAAACCCTTTATCAGGAAGAGCTAGACCCAAGCCTGGAAGGTTATGAGCGTGGTGTGTTGACGAACCTGGGTGCCGTTGCAGTTGATACCGGTATTTTCACCGGACGTTCGCCGAAGGATAAGTACATTGTTCGTGATGACACCACGCGTGATACGCTGTGGTGGTCCGACAAAGGAAAAGGCAAGAACGACAACAAACCGCTATCCCAGGAAACCTGGCAGCACCTGAAAGGATTAGTCACTAAACAACTTTCCGGTAAACGTCTGTTTATCGTTGATGCTTTCTGTGGCGCAAACGCCGATACTCGCCTCTCTGTCCGCTTCATTACCGAAGTGGCGTGGCAGGCGCATTTCGTGAAGAACATGTTCATCCGCCCAAGCGATGACGAACTGGAAGGCTTTGAGCCTGACTTTATCGTGATGAACGGCGCGAAGTGCACGAACCCACAGTGGAAAGAGCAGGGTCTGAACTCCGAAAACTTTGTCGCCTTCAACCTGACCGAACGTATCCAGCTGATTGGTGGTACCTGGTACGGCGGCGAAATGAAGAAAGGTATGTTCTCGGTGATGAACTATCTGCTGCCGCTGAAAGGCATTGCCTCCATGCACTGTTCCGCCAACGTGGGCGAGAAAAGCGACGTTGCGGTGTTCTTCGGTCTTTCCGGCACCGGGAAAACCACCCTCTCCACCGACCCGAAACGCCGTCTGATCGGCGATGACGAGCACGGCTGGGATGACGATGGCGTGTTCAACTTTGAAGGCGGTTGCTACGCAAAAACGATCAAGCTGTCGAAAGAAGCGGAACCGGAAATCTACAACGCTATCCGCCGTGATGCGCTGTTAGAAAACGTCACCGTGCGCGACGATGGGACTATCGATTTTGACGACGGCTCGAAAACCGAGAATACCCGCGTTTCCTATCCTATCTATCACATCGAAAATATCGTTAAACCGGTTTCCAAAGCCGGCCATGCCACGAAGGTGATCTTCCTGACCGCTGATGCTTTTGGCGTGCTGCCACCGGTTTCTCGCCTGACCGCCAACCAGACGCAGTACCACTTCCTGTCTGGCTTCACGGCTAAACTGGCGGGTACGGAACGCGGTGTCACCGAGCCGACGCCAACCTTCTCCGCCTGCTTCGGCGCGGCATTCCTGTCGCTGCATCCGACGCAGTATGCTGAAGTGCTGGTGAAACGCATGCAGGCCTCAGGTGCGCAGGCATACCTGGTCAACACTGGCTGGAACGGTACGGGCAAACGTATCTCCATCAAAGATACCCGCGCCATTATCGACGCTATCCTGAACGGTTCTCTGGACGATGCAGAAACCTTCAACCTGCCGATGTTTGATCTGGCGATCCCGACCGAACTTCCAGGCGTGGATACCCGTATTCTCGACCCGCGTAATACCTACGGGTCTCCGGAACAGTGGCAGGAAAAAGCCACTGCGCTGGCGAAACTGTTCATCGAGAACTTCGAGAAATACACCGATACGCCAGCAGGCGAAGCATTGGTCAGTGCCGGGCCGAAGCTGTAAGTCAGTCCGGATAAAGTAAAAATAACAAGGGAGGCATTTCGCCTCCCTTTTTTTACGCCTCTTTAGTCGTCCCCTGGACGCGGACCACAGGAACCGGTAGCCAGGCGCGGATAGAGAGCCCGCCCCGCTCGCTGGTGCCGATCTCCAGCAGCCCGTTATGGTTGTCCACGATACGCTGCACAATCGCCAGTCCCAGACCGGTTCCGCTGGTGCTACGCGCACTGTCGCCACGGACAAACGGCTGGAACAGGTGTTTACGCTGCTCAGGCTTAATGCCGGGGCCATCATCTTCCACCTGGAACCAGGCACGATGCGGTTCAGTCCCGCTGCTGACTTTGATCCATCCGTTGCCATAACGCGCAGCGTTCACCACCATGTTGGCGACTGCACGCTTGATAGACAGCGGGTGCATCTTCACCTGAATGCTACCCGGCTGAAGCGCCGTCTCAATTTCGCGCTCATAGCCACTTTCTGCCGCCACCACTTCGCCCAGCACGGCGTTGAGATCGGCCATCTCCATCGGCATCTCCTGCCCGGTGCGCAGGTAGTCGATGAACTGTTCAATGATCGCGTTGCACTCTTCGATATCTTTATTGATGGACTCCGCCAGATAACCATCCTGCTCGCCCATCATCTCTGTCGCCAGACGAATACGCGTCAGCGGGGTGCGGAGATCGTGACTGACCCCCGCCATCAGCAGCGTTCGGTCATCCGCGAGCTGCTTCACCCCGGCTGCCATATGGTTGAAGGCGCGGGTCACCGAGCGGACCTCAGAGGCGCCGTACTCACGCAGCGGCGGTGGAATAATGCCTTTCCCTACCTGCAGCGCGGCATGTTCGAGATCCACAAGGGGTCGGTTTTGTATACGTATAAACAGCCACGCCCCCCCTATTGCCAACAACATGATGGCCAGCGTATAGCGAAACAGCGGGGAGAAATCGCCCTGATGAATTTCCGTTAACGGAACGCGCACCCAGATATTGGGTGACAGCCAGGTTTTCAGCCAGACAACCGGCGAGCTTTTGTTGACCTCAACGCGCACTTCCGTCGGCCCGCCCAGCTGCTGCGCCATCTGATGGCTTAAAAATTCATAGTGTTGCGCCCAACGCAGTCCCGCCTCTTCGGCGGCTTCGTTGGAATAAAGAGAAATCCCCAGCTCACGGTAAATTTCCCGGCGAAAAGCGGGAGGCACCACCAGTTGCGTGCCGTCCTCCAGTTGCAGTTTATCGGTCATCAGCATACGCACTTCGTAGGCCAGGACCTTATTAAACTGCTGGAGACTCGGCAGAATCGCAAAGTTCAGCACCACCAGATAGGTCGTCACCAGACTGACAAACAGCAGGGTGACGATGAGCAGCAGCGTGCGGGCAAATGAACTTCGTGGCGAGAAGCGCATTCGCCTCATGCTTTAGAACCGTCCGGTACAAAAACGTAACCCAGGCCCCACACGGTCTGGATATAACGCGGATGAGCGGGATCTTCTTCCACCATGCGGCGCAAACGAGAAATCTGTACGTCGATGGAACGCTCCATTGCGGAATACTCACGACCACGCGCCAGGTTCATCAGTTTGTCACGGGACAGCGGCTCGCGCGGGTGGCTCACCAGCGCTTTCAGTACCGCAAATTCACCACTAGTGAGCGGCATCGGCTCGTCTTCACGGAACATTTCGCGAGTGCCCAGGTTTAATTTGAACTTACCAAAAGCGATGACCGCCTCTTCCTGAGAAGGCGCGCCCGGCAGTTCGTTCGCCTGACGACGCAGCACCGCCCGAATACGCGCCAGCAGTTCGCGTGGGTTAAACGGTTTCGGGATATAGTCATCGGCGCCGATTTCCAGCCCGACAATACGGTCAACTTCTTCCCCTTTCGCCGTGACCATGATGATCGGCATCGGGTTACTCTGGCTGCGCAGACGGCGGCAAATAGACAGGCCATCTTCACCCGGCAGCATCAGATCCAGTACCATAAGGTGGAAAGATTCGCGGGTTAGCAGGCGATCCATTTGCTCGGCGTTAGCGACGCTTCGAACCTGGAAGCCCTGTTCGGTCAGATAACGCTCCAGCAGCGCGCGCAGGCGCATGTCGTCATCGACCACCAGAATTTTATAGTTCTCTTGCATTGTTTGTACTCCCAAAGGTTCGCAACAATTGAAGGTATGTATTCTTAAAAAAGCTTACGTTCGTCACCAGCGAATTCTGGTATGAATTCCAGGCTAAATTGTTACAAAGCATATTTAACAGCAGCTTAAGTATACAATGAAACGCGCAGCACATTATTTATTCTGTTATCAGGGTGACGTAATACGAATTGTGCGCTTCGTCACAGACTTAAAGGTAATCAATAAGATGAAAACGCCTCTGATCACCCGGGAAGGGTACGAAAAACTCAAAAGTGAGCTTAATTACCTCTGGCGTGAAGAACGCCCGGAAGTCACAAAAAAGGTGACCTGGGCGGCGAGTCTGGGTGACCGCAGTGAGAATGCCGACTATCAGTATAATAAAAAGCGCCTGCGTGAGATCGACCGACGCGTCCGTTACCTGACTAAATGCATGGAGAATTTGAAGATCGTCGATTACTCCCCGCAGCAGGAAGGCAAAGTGTTTTTCGGCGCATGGGTAGAAATTGAGAATGACGATGGCGATACCCGTCGCTTTCGGATTGTCGGCTACGATGAAATTTTTGGCCGCAAAGATTATATCTCCATCGACTCGCCGATGGCGCGCGCGCTGCTGAAAAAAGAGGTCGGCGATCTCGCGGTGGTCAACACGCCTGGTGGGGAAGCAAGCTGGTACGTGAATGCGATCGAATACGAAAAATGAGCAGGAACAATCCGAAGCCCCGCGCTATGGCTGGCGTTTTTGCCCATCAATCCGTATAACTGTTCCCTGATTTTTTACTCAGTAGATGAAGCCAATCCATGATGAATGATTCTTTCTGCCGCATTATTGCGGGTGAAATTCAGGCCCGGGCCGACCAGGTCACCGCTGCCGTTCGCCTGCTTGACGAAGGGAACACCGTGCCGTTTATCGCACGTTACCGTAAGGAAATCACCGGCGGCCTGGATGATACGCAACTGCGTAATCTGGAGACCCGACTGGGCTATTTGCGCGAACTGGAAGAGCGCCGTCAGGCCATTCTCAAGTCCATTTCCGAGCAAGGCAAACTGACCGATGATCTGGCGACTGCCATCAACGGCACGTTAAGTAAGACCGAACTCGAAGATCTTTACCTCCCGTATAAACCCAAACGCCGCACCCGTGGACAGATAGCGATTGAAGCCGGTCTGGAACCGCTGGCCGACCTGTTGTGGAACGACCCGTCACACGATCCGGACACCGAAGCGGCAAAATATATCGATGCAGAGAAAGGGGTTGCCGACAGCAAAGCCGCGCTTGATGGCGCACGCTATATCCTGATGGAACGCTTTGCCGAAGACGCCGCGCTGCTGGCGAAGGTACGTGACTATCTGTGGAAAAATGCCCATCTGGTTGCCAGCGTAGTCAGCGGTAAAGAAGAGGAAGGCGCAAAATTCCGCGACTATTTCGATCATCACGAGCCGATCGCCTCCGTGCCTTCTCACCGTGCGCTGGCAATGTTCCGCGGCCGTAATGAAGGCGTGTTGCAGCTTTCGCTGAATGCCGATCCGCAGTTCGATGAGCCGCCGAAAGAGAGCTACTGCGAGCAGATCATTATGGATCACCTCGGCCTGCGTCTGAACAACGCACCGGCAGACAGCTGGCGCAAAGGCGTGGTGAGCTGGACGTGGCGTATCAAGGTGCTTATGCACCTCGAGACCGAGCTGATGGGGACTGTCCGCGAGCGCGCGGAGGACGAAGCAATCAACGTATTCGCCCGCAACCTGCACGACCTGTTGATGGCGGCACCAGCGGGTCTGCGTGCCACTATGGGCCTCGATCCGGGTCTGCGTACCGGGGTAAAAGTCGCCGTGGTGGATGGCACTGGTAAGCTGGTCGCCACCGATACCATCTATCCTCACACCGGTCAGGCGGCGAAAGCCGCCATGGTAGTGGCTGCGCTGTGTGAGAAGTACAATGTGGAACTGGTGGCGATTGGTAACGGCACCGCCTCGCGTGAAACCGAACGCTTCTTCCTCGATGTACAGAAACAGTTCCCGAAAGTGACGGCGCAGAAAGTGATCGTCAGCGAAGCCGGGGCGTCAGTCTATTCCGCGTCAGAACTGGCAGCCCAGGAGTTCCCGGATCTCGACGTCTCGCTGCGCGGCGCGGTCTCTATTGCGCGCCGTCTGCAGGATCCGCTCGCTGAGCTGGTGAAAATCGATCCGAAATCGATCGGCGTCGGTCAGTATCAGCATGACGTCAGCCAGACACAGTTAGCCCGTAAGCTGGACGCGGTGGTGGAAGACTGTGTGAACGCCGTCGGCGTTGATTTGAATACGGCATCGGTTCCGCTGTTAACCCGTGTAGCCGGTCTGACCCGAATGATGGCGCAGAATATCGTGGCCTGGCGCGACGAGAACGGGCAGTTCCAGAATCGTCAGCAACTGCTGAAAGTCAGCCGACTGGGACCGAAAGCCTTCGAACAGTGCGCAGGCTTCCTGCGTATTAACCACGGTGATAACCCGCTGGATGCTTCCACCGTTCACCCGGAAGCCTATCCGGTCGTGGAACGTATTCTGGCGGCAACCCAACAGGCGCTGAAAGATCTGATGGGCAACAGCAGCGAACTGCGCAATCTGAAAGCCGTCGATTTCATCGACGACAAGTTCGGTGTCCCGACCGTCAGTGACATCATCAAAGAGCTGGAGAAACCGGGTCGCGATCCGCGTCCGGAATTCAAAACCGCGCAGTTTGCCGATGGCGTTGAAACCATGAACGATTTGCAGCCGGGGATGGTTCTCGAGGGTGCCGTCACCAACGTCACCAACTTTGGTGCGTTTGTGGATATCGGCGTTCACCAGGATGGACTGGTTCACATCTCATCGCTGTCGAACAAGTTTGTTGACGATCCCCACACCGTGGTGAAAGCGGGCGACATCGTGAAGGTGAAAGTACTGGAAGTTGACCTGCAACGTAAGCGTATTGCCCTGACGATGCGTCTGGACGAACAGCCGGGTGAAACCAATGCCCGTCGCGGCGGCGGCAATGATCGTCCGGCAGCGAAAGCGGCAAAACCACGTACTCGTGAAGCGCAGCCCGCCGGTAACAGCGCGATGATGGATGCGCTGGCGGCAGCAATGGGTAAAAAACGTTAAGTTTAGATCGAGTGCCGGATGGCGGCGGAACCGCCCTGTCCGGCCCTTTACCGCATCCACCTTCTCCATCGCGTTATATTTATCACGCCATTAACAGATGAAACCTTAATTAAACATTAACAACGTTAATTTATTAAGAATTCAAATCATTTCACCTGCTGGTTATTATTTTTGAGCCATATCAAAAATGACGCAGATTATTATTCAAACCTACATTCCGTCACATTTAATCGGTTGAAGATAAAAACCATTCTCATTATCATTGCATTGTTGATTATTTACTCTTTCCTTCGTTGGCTAATCATCTGGTCTCATGCCGCGCCCCTTTGCCCCATGAGGTAAACATCCAGTTAGCGAGAAACAAGTAGGTTCTTATGCAATTTGCTCCAGATACTGCGTGGAAAATCACTGGTTTTTCCCGAGAAATAAGTCCTGCATACCGTCAGAAACTGCTTTCCCTCGGCATGCTCCCGGGTTCCTCATTTAACGTGGTGCGCGTCGCCCCCTTAGGCGATCCTGTCCATATTGAAACGCGTCGCGTTAGCCTGGTATTGCGTAAAAAAGACCTGGCATTATTAGAAGTGGAAGCGGTTTCCTGTTAATACAGTGAGTCTATAATGATGAAAAAATTAACCATTGGCTTAATTGGTAATCCAAATTCCGGCAAGACAACCCTGTTTAACCAACTGACCGGTGCGCGCCAACGCGTAGGCAACTGGGCTGGGGTCACCGTGGAACGTAAAGAGGGGCAATTCACGACCACGGATCATCAGGTCACGCTGGTCGATCTGCCCGGCACGTATTCGCTCACTACCATCTCTTCGCAAACCTCTCTGGATGAGCAGATTGCCTGCCACTACATTCTGAGCGGCGACGCCGACCTGTTAATTAACGTGGTAGATGCCTCAAATCTTGAGCGTAACCTCTATCTGACGCTGCAACTGCTTGAGCTGGGCATTCCCTGCATTGTTGCACTCAACATGCTCGACATTGCGGAAAAACAGAAAATCCGCATTGATATCGATGCCCTTTCAACCCGCCTTGGCTGCCCGGTCGTCCCGCTGGTTTCTACCCGCGGACGCGGTATCGAAGCGCTGAAGCTGGCGATTGACCGCCACAGCAAGAACGAAAACGTTGAACTGGTGCATTACGCCCAGCCGCTGCTGCGTGAGGCCGATAAACTGGCAAACGCCATGGCTAAAGAAATGCCGGTACAACAGCGCCGCTGGCTCGGCCTGCAAATGCTGGAAGGGGATATCTACAGCCGGGCATACGCCGGTGACGCTGCTGCGCAACTGGATATTTCGCTGGCGCATCTGAGCGACGAGATGGACGACCCGGCACTGCATATCGCCGATGCGCGTTACCAGTGCATTGCGGCGATCTGCGACGTGGTGAGCAATACTTTAACAGCAGAACCCAGCCGCTTTACAACGGCGGTGGATAAAATCATCCTCAACCGTTTTCTCGGTCTGCCGATCTTCCTGTTTGTGATGTACCTGATGTTCCTGCTTGCCATTAACATTGGCGGCGCGCTGGCCCCGATTTTTGATGCTGGCTCTGTGGCGATTTTTATTCACGGTATCCAGTGGATCGGTTATACCCTTCACTTCCCGGACTGGCTGACCATTTTCCTCGCCCAAGGGCTGGGCGGTGGGATTAACACCGTTCTGCCGCTGGTTCCGCAGATCGGCATGATGTACCTGTTCCTCTCGTTCCTCGAAGACTCCGGTTACATGGCGCGCGCAGCGTTTGTGATGGACCGTCTGATGCAGGCGCTGGGACTGCCGGGCAAATCATTCGTCCCGCTGATTGTCGGCTTTGGCTGCAACGTGCCATCGGTGATGGGGGCCCGCACCCTGGATGCGCCACGTGAGCGTCTGATGACTATCATGATGGCACCGTTCATGTCCTGTGGGGCACGACTGGCGATTTTCGCCGTGTTTGCGGCGGCCTTCTTCGGGCAGAACGGCGCACTGGCGGTGTTCTCCCTGTATGTGCTGGGCATTGTGATGGCGGTTCTGACCGGCCTGATGCTCAAACACACGATCATGCGTGGCGAAGCGTCTCCGTTTGTTATGGAGCTTCCGGTTTATCACGTCCCGCATATCAAGAGTCTGATCATCCAGACCTGGCAGCGCCTGAAAGGGTTTGTGCTGCGCGCCGGTAAAGTGATCGTCATTGTCAGCATCTTCCTGAGCGCGTTTAACAGCTTTTCACTCAGCGGCAAGATTGTCGATAATATCAACGATTCGGCGCTGGCCTCCGTCAGTCGCGTCATCACTCCCATCTTTAAACCGATTGGTGTTCATGAAGACAACTGGCAGGCAACGGTTGGGCTGTTCACGGGTGCGATGGCGAAAGAAGTGGTGGTCGGTACACTCAACACGCTCTATACCGCAGAAAACATTCAGGATGAGGAATTTAATCCGGCTGAATTTAATCTTGGCGATGAGCTGCTGAGCGCGCTGGATGAAACCTGGCAGAGCCTGAAAGATACTTTCAGCCTGAGCGTACTGGCGAACCCTATTGAAGCCAGCAAAGGCGACGGAGAAATGGCGACTGGCGCAATGGGCGTCATGGATGCGAAATTTGGCAGCGCGGCGGCAGCCTACAGCTACCTGATTTTCGTCCTGCTGTATGTTCCCTGCATCTCGGTAATGGGGGCAATTGCCCGTGAATCGAGCCGCGGCTGGATGGGCTTCTCCATTCTGTGGGGGCTGAACATCGCCTACTCGCTGTCAACCCTGTTCTACCAGGTCGCCAGCTACAGTGAGCATCCGCGCTACAGTCTGGTTTGTATCCTGGCCGTGATCCTGTTTAACGTTGTGGTGCTGGGACTGCTGCGCCGGGCGCGTAGCCGGGTGGATGTCAATCTGCTGGCCACGCGGAAAAAAGCCAGCGATTGCTGCGCCAGTACAACCACCGGCGATTGTCACTAAGGTGTCACGATGGCTTCGCTAATTCAGGTTCGCGATTTATTGGCCTTGCGGGGGCGCATGGAGGCAGCGCAAATCAGCCATACATTGCAAACGCCGCAGCCGATGATCGACGCCATGCTCAGTCAACTGGAAATGATGGGTAAAGCTATGCGGATTCAGGAAGAACCTGACGGCTGTCTCTCCGGAAGCTGCAAAAGTTGCCCGGAAGGCAAAGCCTGCCTGCGTGAATGGTGGGCGCTGCGTTAAGGTATTACGGAGAGTCCGCAAGCAGCACGGCGTTTGTATGGTGCGTCGTTGCCACTGGTGGTTACCGTCGTTCCTGATGACGAGATTATGCTGCATCGCGCGGAACCATTAATCTCCGACCCGGTAAGTAAGACACTTTCCGGGCATTTTTCTTCGCGTTACAGTCTTTGCTTTAGCGCCACCAGCGTCTGACAGAATTCATCAGGATGCGAAATAAACGGGGCATGCGCTGCCCTGGCAAAGATCAGCGATTCGCTCGCTGGCCATAGTGCATCAAGCAGTGGCACCACCTTGCGGGGAACCAACCCGTCAAGATAGCCGTACAAACGCAGGAACGGTACCGTTAACGATGTCAGTGACTCGCGCAGATCAACCGTTTTCAGGATCTCCAGCCCTCCGTTAAGCACATCTACCGGCGGCATCGGCAGCGCCAGCACGGTCTTTTTCAATGCGCGTGCATCCTGACGCGCCGTTTCCGTTCCCATCGTTTGCAATGCCAGAAAGCGCTCTACCGTCCGCTGGAAGTCTTCACTCAGTTGCTGCTGGAACCCCGCCAGGACTTCCGGCTTAATCCCCGGCCAATTTTCACGTGCGCTGAAACAGGGCGATGACGCCACCGTCACCAGCGCCTGAACGCGCTCGGGATGAGTTATTGCCACCTGGCTCGCCACTAACCCGCCAAGACTCCAGCCGAGCCAGATAGCGCTCTCTGGCGCCAGTTCCAGGACGCGCTCCGCCATTTCCTCAAGCGTCATGGCCCCAAAACCCTGGCTGCGGCCAAAGCCCGGTAAATCGACCAGATGCAGCGTAAAATGCGAGCTCAGTTCCTCGCTAATGCAATGCCACACTTCGGCGTTAAGTCCCCATCCGTGCAGCAGCACAAGATGACAATTTCCCTCTCCACGGGTCTGCCACCAGATGTCATTCATCAGTTACTGTTCTCTTTTCGCCAACAAGGATGAATCTATGCTAACAGTACCGGGATTATGCTGGCTATGCCGAATGCCGCTGGCGCTGAGTCGTTGGGGGATCTGTTCTGTCTGCGAACGCGCTGCGCGTCGGCACGTCTCGCTCTGTCCGCGATGTGGACTCCCCTCCGCGCATCCCACAATGGCCTGCGGGCGCTGCCTGCAAAAAGCGCCACCCTGGCAGCGACTGATTACCGTCAGCGATTATGCCCCGCCGCTCAGCACGCTCATTCATCAACTTAAGTTTTCCCGGCGCAGCGACATCGCCCCCGCGCTGTCGCGCGTTTTGCTGCTGGAGGTATTGCAGGCGCGTCGTCAGACCGGGCTGACCCTGCCGGACAGGCTGATTAGCGTTCCTCTCTGGCAGCGCCGCCACTGGCGCAGGGGGTTTAATCAGAGCGATCTGTTATGCCAGTCGCTGTCTCGCTGGCTGCGTTGTCCCTGGGACAGTCGAAGCGTTACGCGCATTCGCCCTACCGCCACTCAGCACCATCTCAGTGCCAGATTGCGCAAGCGCAACCTGAAAAATGCCTTTCGCCTTGAATTGCCGGTGAAGGGACTCCATATGGTTGTTGTGGATGATGTCATCACGACCGGGAGTACCGTCGCGGAGATCGCACAGCTGCTTTTACGCAACGGCGCGGCGACTGTCCAGGTATGGTGCCTGTGTCGAACCTTGTAGAGCCTCGATGATGGGCGTATTATAACCAACTAAAATAGTCAACTATTAGGCCATTACTATGATCCGTATTTCCGATGCTGCACAAGCGCACTTTGCCAAACTGCTGGCAAATCAGGAAGAAGGGACACAAATCCGTGTATTTGTGATTAATCCCGGTACGCCTAACGCTGAATGTGGCGTTTCTTATTGTCCGCCGGACGCCGTGGAAGCAACCGACACCGCCCTGAAATTTGACCTGCTGACCGCTTATGTTGATGAGCTGAGCGCGCCCTATCTGGAAGACGCTGAGATCGATTTCGTGACCGATCAACTGGGTTCCCAACTGACGCTAAAAGCGCCGAACGCGAAAATGCGTAAAGTGGCTGACGATGCGCCGCTGATGGAACGCGTGGAGTATATGCTCCAGTCGCAAATCAACCCGCAGCTTGCCGGTCACGGTGGTCGTGTCTCTCTGATGGAGATCACCGACGAAGGCTACGCCATTCTGCAGTTTGGTGGCGGCTGTAACGGCTGTTCCATGGTCGATGTGACCCTGAAAGAAGGGATCGAGAAGCAGCTGCTGAACGAGTTCCCGGAACTGAAAGGCGTTCGCGACCTGACCGAACACCAGCGTGGCGAACACTCCTACTACTAAGTTCGCTGCTCGCGTATTGCCCGATGGCGCTAACGCTTATCGGGCATAGCGCCCCTCTTTGCGTCTTTTGCAATATCCTCTTCGATAATTTGACCTGCCTCGCATAATTTAAATTTTGCCTGCCGGGGTGATTCTCAATCACCCTATGTTACCCGTATCATTCATATGAGCACCAAACACACACATCACATCCGACTAAACTAGATAGTTTTAAGGGTAATCCGTCGAGGTGCCGTTACGTCTCTGTTCCCGGTTGGGACAAACGTAGTTTGTCGTCAAAACATTGACGTTACCCATAACAAATTGAAAGGCCAGGTAAATCATGCCATTAGTCATCGTTGCTATCGGTGTAATTTTGTTATTACTCCTGATGATCCGCTTCAAAATGAACGGTTTCATCGCTCTCGTCCTGGTGGCGCTTGCGGTTGGATTGATGCAAGGAATGCCGCTCGATAAAGTCATTGGCTCCATCAAAGCGGGTGTCGGCGGCACCCTGGGAAGTCTTGCCCTGATTATGGGCTTTGGCGCCATGCTCGGCAAAATGCTGGCAGACTGCGGGGGTGCGCAACGTATCGCCACCACGCTGATTGCGAAATTTGGTAAGAAACACATTCAGTGGGCCGTGGTATTAACCGGTTTCACCGTCGGTTTTGCACTGTTCTATGAAGTGGGCTTTGTGCTGATGCTGCCGCTGGTGTTCACTATTGCCGCCGCGGCTAACATCCCGCTGCTGTATGTCGGTGTTCCGATGGCTGCGGCGCTCTCCGTCACGCACGGCTTCCTGCCCCCGCACCCAGGCCCGACCGCTATCGCGACCATTTTCCATGCCGACATGGGTAAAACCCTGCTGTTTGGTACGATCCTGGCAATCCCGACCGTCATTCTGGCGGGTCCGGTCTTCGCTCGCTGCCTGAAAGGCATCGATAAGCCGATCCCGGAAGGTCTGTACAGCGCGAAAACCTTCACGGAAGAAGAGATGCCGAGCTTTGGCGTCAGCGTCTGGACCTCACTGGTTCCGGTAGTACTGATGGCAATGCGCGCTATTGCAGAGATGATCCTGCCGAAAGGCCATGCGTTCCTGCCTGTTGCCGAGTTCTTTGGTGACCCGGTGATGGCAACCCTGATTGCAGTCCTGATCGCCCTGTTCACCTTCGGTCTGAACCGTGGCCGTTCCATGGATCAGATTAACGATACGCTGACCTCTTCCATCAAAATTATCGCGATGATGCTGTTGATCATCGGCGGTGGCGGTGCGTTCAAGCAGGTGCTGGTCGACAGCGGCGTGGACAAATACATTGCGTCCATGATGCACGAAACCAATATCTCTCCGCTGCTGATGGCATGGTCTATCGCCGCCGTTCTGCGTATCGCGCTGGGTTCTGCTACCGTTGCCGCAATTACGGCGGGTGGAATTGTCGCACCGCTGATCGCAACCACCGGCGTCAGCCCTGAGCTGATGGTTATCGCTGTCGGTTCCGGTAGCGTTATCTTCTCTCACGTAAACGACCCTGGCTTCTGGCTGTTCAAAGAGTACTTTAACCTGACCATCGGCGAGACTATCAAGTCCTGGTCGATGCTGGAAACCATTATCTCTGTCTGCGGACTGATTGGCTGTCTGCTGCTGGGAACGGTGGTTTAACGCTAAAAAGAACCCGCCAGTTGGCGGGTTCTTTTTTTCACGTCTTCTTCGCTGCCGCTTTTCGCCGTTTATCCAGATCCTTAATCAGCTTGTTCACCCGTTCATCGGCAAACATCGCTTCAAGAGTCACGGAGAGCTTACGACGCCAGTTTTTGTACTCTGAACTGGTCCCCGGAATGTTGACCGGTTCCGCCATATCCAGCCAGTCTTCCGGCTGCAACCCTAATAACGCACTGTTACTGTCGGCGATATAACGCTGCATCCCCCGATTGAGCATCGGCGTCATCGCCATCAGCGAAGCCTTACGCCCGGCACGTTTTGGCAGGCAACCGTACTTGTGCAGCGCATCTAATAGCCCTTGTTTCGCCCGCTCACGGTCCTGATACAGTCCGCGCAGCACCACTTCATCAGGATACAGTCCCAGCGCTTTGCCCAGCGTCAAATCACCGCTGTCCCAATAACCTTTGAGCGTAGGAAGATCATGCGTCGTCGCGACAGCCATTGATTGTTCCGGATACGCTTTTGGCGCACGGTAGTTCTTCTCATGGTCGTTCTCGAAATAGAGCACTTTGTAAGAGTACACGCCGCTGGTTCGCAGTTTGCCAACAATCTCCACCGGAACGGTACCCAGGTCTTCACCAATCACCATGCAATGGTGACGCTGACTTTCCAGCGCCAGAATCGACAACAGGTCGTCGACCGGATAGTGAACATAGGCGCCGTGGTCGGCGGTTTCACCGTAGGGGATCCACCACAACCGCAGCATCGACATGACATGATCGATGCGCAGCGCGCCGCAGTTTTGCATATTCGCCCGCAGGAGTTCGATAAACGGCTCGTAGGCACGCGCCGTAATGATATGCGGATCCATCGGCGGCAGGCCCCAGTTCTGTCCAAGCGGACCGAGGATATCCGGCGGCGCGCCAACAGAGGCTTTCAGGCAATACAGCTCGCGATCGCACCAGGTTTCCGCCCCACCTTCCGCCACGCCCACCGCCAGATCGCGATACAGCCCAATTGGCATCTTAAAGCCCTGACTGGTTTCCCAGCAGGCGGCAAACTGGATGTACGCCAGCCACTGTAACCAGAGATAAAAATCCACTTCATCACGATGTTCGTGACAGAATTTTTCCACCTCCGGCGAATCAACAGACTGATACGCTTCCGGCCAGGCCGGCCAGCCCCAGCGCAGTTCATCCTCTTTCACCTGCCAGGCATGCAGCGCATCAAACGCCGCCTGCCAGTACAGGCTGTCGCCTTCCTGAGCCACGAACGCCCGGAATGCCGCCATCTGTTCATCGTCGCGCGTGGCAAACCCTTTCCATGCCATGCGCAGCGCGGTCATCTTCAGCGTGGTGACTGCCGAGTAATCCACCCATTGGGCATCCCGCGCCTGTTGCAGTATTTTCTGCGTATCGGGCATCTGCCACCAGGCCTGCGCTTCTTGACTCAGGCGAAAATCATCGACAGCGTTCACATCAATGTAAATGACGTTCAGCCAGCGACGTGAAGACGGGCTGTACGGGCTGGCGCTCTCCGGGTTTGCCGGATAGAGCGCGTGGATCGGATTGAGGCCGATAAACGCCCCCCCGCGTTTTGCTACATCCACCAGCATTGACTTCAGATCGCCGAAATCACCGATTCCCCAGTTGTGCTCTGAACGCAGCGTATAGAGCTGTACGCAGGCACCCCAGAGTTTCTGCCCGGTCAGCAGCGCCTGCGGCTCGTAGCAGCGTTTTGGCGCCACGATGATGCGGCAATGGTGTCGCTGTTCATCCTGCGTCAGGGTCAACGTGTGATAACCCAGCGGCAGCTTTGTCGGCAGAGTAAAGGATTTCCCGCCGGTGGCGTGCCCCTTAAACTGCACACCCTCTTCGGTGGTCAACAGCCAGTTGAATTCACCGTGTCCCTCTACCGCTAGCGACATCTTTTTGCCTGCGGTGTAGACCATCACATTCGGCACCGCCGTCACCGCTACCTTTGCGGCGGCAGCGGTACGGTGCATAGCATCCAACAAACGTCGCTTGGTTTCGGCACCAATTGACTGCGGCTTGCCGTGGGCATTGATATAATTGGGACTGATCCCCGCCGCCAGCGCGGCATTATCCAGACGTTTGCTATCCATCGCGCTTCCTTAGCGTTTCGCCTGCCAGATTCGGGTCTGATAATCGCGAATGGAGCGATCCGAGCTGAACATACCGCAGCGTGCGGAGTTCAGGATCGCCGCACGCGTCCAGGCCTCCTGGTCACGATACAACACATCCACCTGTTTCTGCGCCTCAACGTAGGCCGCAAAGTCCGCCATCACCAGATACGGATCGCCCCCCTGTTTGCCTATGCTGTGCAGCATCTGATCAAAGGCATGCTTATCGCCGGCGCTGAACTTACCGCTCTCCAGCTCTTTCAGCACGGCATCGAGCACTTTATCCTTTTTGCGCCATTTCAGCGGATCGTAGCCTTTGACTTTCAGCGCCTTCACCTGTTCCACGGTATGCCCAAAGATAAAGATATTCTCATCACCCACTTTCTCGGCGATTTCTACGTTCGCGCCGTCCAGGGTGCCGAC
Source organism: Citrobacter sp. Ca225 (assembly GCF_030337175.1). NCBI lineage: Bacteria > Pseudomonadati > Pseudomonadota > Gammaproteobacteria > Enterobacterales > Enterobacteriaceae > Citrobacter > Citrobacter sp. Ca225. The sequence goes on from NZ_JAOWCD010000103.1 coordinate 364,688, forward strand.
CGTCAGTGCGCCGTTTAGCGCCAGCTTCATGTTGCCGGTGCCGGAAGCTTCTTTCCCCGCTGTGGAGATCTGCTCGGAGATATCCGCCGCCGGAATCAGCATTTCTGCTGCTGACACGCAGTAATCCGGCAGGAACACCACTTTCAGTTTGTCGCCGACGTTCGGGTCGTTATTAATGGTTTCCGCCACCTTGTTAATGGCAAAGATGATGTTTTTCGCCAGGTAGTAACCCGGAGCCGACTTCGCGCCAAACAGGAACACGCGCGGTACGCGATCGGCCTGCGGGTTTTCGCGAATCTCTTTATACAACGCCAGGATATGCAGCAGGTTCAGGTGCTGACGTTTGTATTCGTGCAGACGCTTAATCTGAATATCGAAAATCGCCTGCGGGTTAATCTCAATCCCGGTACGAACTTTCACAAACTCAGCCAGACGTACCTTATTGGCCTGCTTGATATCACGCCAGGTCTTGCGGAATTTAGCATCATCAGCGTACTTCTCAAGATTGATCAACTGATCGAGATCGTTCGCCCACTCTTTTTTCAGCGTTTTATCAAACAGCGCAGCCAGTTCCGGGTTGCACTGTTTGATCCAGCGACGCGGCGTGATGCCGTTGGTCACGTTATGGAACTTGTTCGGCCACAGTTGGTGATATTCCGGGAACAGATCTTTCACCACCAGATCGGAGTGCAGCGCGGCAACGCCGTTGACCGCAAAGCCGCTGACGACGCACATGTTCGCCATGCGCACCTGTTTGTCGTGAACCACCGCCAGCTTTGCCCAAACCTGCTTGTCGCCAGGCCAGGTTTTATCGACCAGCGTCTTAAAGCGATCGTTAATCTCTTTGATGATCTGCATATGACGCGGCAGCAGCGCTTTCACCAGCTTCTCATCCCAGCACTCCAGCGCTTCTGGCATCAGGGTATGGTTGGTATAAGCGAAGGTCTTGCTGGTGATCGCCCAGGCGTCGTCCCAGCTCATCTGATGCTCGTCAAGCAGCACGCGCAGCAGTTCCGGAATCGCAATTGTCGGATGGGTATCGTTCAGTTGAATGACTTCGTAATCCGCCAGCTCATGCAGTTTGCGGCCAGCCAGATGATGACGACGCAGAATGTCTGCCACTGAACAGGCGCACTGGAAGTATTGCTGCATCAGACGCAGCTTCTTACCCGCCGTGTGGTTATCGTTCGGGTAAAGCACTTTGGTCAGTTTATCGGCGTCAATCCCCTGCTGTTCCGCACGCAGAAAATCACCGTCATTAAATTTGGTCAGGTTAAACGGATGAGCGTGAGTGGCCTGCCACAGACGCAGCGGTTGCGCCACGCCGTTACGGTAGCCCAGCACCGGCAGATCCCACGCCTGCCCGGTAATCACAAAGCCGGGTTCCCAGTGACCGCCTTTTGTCACCTTACCGCCAATACCCACCTGCACATCAAGCTGCTCGTTATGACGGAACCACGGATAGCTGCCGCGATGCCAGTCATCCGGCGCTTCCATTTGCTGGCCGTCGGCAAAGGATTGACGGAACAGGCCGTACTGATAGTTCAGACCATAACCGGTGGCAGATTGACCCACGGTCGCCATTGAGTCCAGGAAGCAGGCGGCAAGACGCCCTAATCCTCCGTTGCCCAGCGCCGGGTCGATCTCTTCTTCCAGCAAATCGGTCAGCTGGACGTCGTACGCTTTCAGCGCATCGCTCACCGCCTGATACCAGCCCAGGTTAAGCAGATTATTCCCCGTCAGACGACCAATCAGGAACTCCATCGAGATGTAGTTCACATGGCGCTGATTTTTCGCCGGTTTCGCCACAGGTTGGGCACTGAGAAGTTCCGCCAGCGCGCCGCTGACGGCGTGCCACCATTGACGGGACGTCATCTCGTGAGCTGACAGTAAACCGAAACGCTGCCACTGACGTGTCAGGGCTGCCTGAAATTGCTCTTGATTGAAGGTTGGCTGTGACATAGGAATTCCGGGTCCTTTGGTAAAAAACAACGTTATCGCTAGTTTGCCAGGCTCAATGTTGACCTTCCTCATCCCACTCTTGATTAGGCGGGGAGGAGTAGTGGGGATGAGCGTAAAAGTGTGATCGGTGCCACTCTCGCGTACCGCACCCGACTGTTCAGTTCACAGTCATACACTTATTTTAAACCATTTTTATATTTTACCTGGCTCTAATCACAGAATCAGGGAAGAAATGATATAACGCGGATATGAAGAATCTCTCTGGTTTCAAGTCCATATAAAAACAAAACCAGTTGAAATGACAATAATACAAGCGCACACTAAATTTATTGTATTTTAATATATTATCACCACTAATAAATTAAAAGGAAATAATATGTCCCATTTATCCTGGCTCACGCTGACAGGAGAGATTCAGGGAGATATATCAGCGCAGTGCGGCTCCCGGAGTTCAATAGGTAATAAATCTCAAACCCGTCATATTGATCAGATAATGATTTACGCACTTGAACATTAAACATCACGGCAACAAAATGTTTGTCATCATGAATTGCAAATAATTAAGCCCGTTGACCGTTCGTCGCCGTTACTCAGCAAAGCCATCAACGATAACGAAACGCTTGAGTGTGAACTCGACCTGTATCGCGTTAATCCAGGAGGTCAACAGGAGATCTACTATAAAATTAAATTATTCAAAGCTCATATTTCTAACATCAAAATAATTGTGCCGCATAATATTATTGAAAATGGAAACGAAGCACAGGAACGTGTTTGTTTTACGTATGAATCCATCAGTTGGGAACACTGTATGGCGAGCACCAGCGCATTTAGCTTTTGGAGCGACCGACTCTTCTGAGTCTGAATAACATATATAAGGAAATAGCATGCGTCATCGTCCCTCTTCTTCGTTGTACGAGAACACTTCACGTCATCCCGATGGCGATCCGCTGCGCGGCTCAGCAGACATCCATTGGAGTTCAATGAACCCTGTGCAGCGCGATATGGCTTTTATGGATGGATCATTCATCACACAACACCACCATATCCTCCTGTTGACGATAGAAGAAGCACAGCAAGTCGTGGATGACTTAATGGGAGGAATTGATCAGTTTTTTTCGTACCGCGCAGCGCCGGGGAATATGAAAGATGGACTGGATGCCTTTCGCAGTCTGTCTAAGCTCACAACATATTACAACCCGGCTAACGAATTGGTTTTTAACTTTACTGTATTAAAAATAAAAGCGATCGAGTACAACGTGGGCGGCAAAGCCTATATAAAAATTACGGGATACCCTGCGTTACGCCGTATTCTTAACGGGACCCGCTACGGTGCCAGGCATCCGCAAATACTGGAAATGGCCATCGGTAAACGTGGGCTTTACAATAGTATCAGGAGTGGCGTCAGATATTGCCTCTATTTTTCTCTGGCCTGGCGAGCCATCGAATTGATTTTTAAATCAGATTATCAGATGGTGGATTTTCTGGTCGATATTTCAATGGACATGGCTAAAGCGGTAGTGTCGGGGGTTGTGATTGGGGTGGTCGCGGGAGTTTTGACTTTAATTAGTGCACCAATAATTGTTGCAATTGGATTCATAGTTGCCATAGGAATAGGTCTCAACATTGGACTTAACATAATTGATGACAAATTGGGGCTATCAAATGCGTTAAAAGAAAAGCTTCGTGATTATATACATCATCATAAAAATTACGATTATGGATTCGACTCTCCCTACTTTGACTCATTTTAAGGAGGACTTATGAAGAAATTATTTATGCGGCTAATGTATTTTTTGCTGATTATATTTCTCCTTGGCATTCTTGATTTACAAATATTTGGTTTTGTTATGACCGATTTTTTATCATTGATAAGAATGGGTGACGTAATCACTTATCACCATACGTGCTTACTGATAAGTGGAATACCGTTAATGTTGTATACAACCTTTGCTATGGTACGGGTTTTATTCAGCAATGATTTGCAATACAAAGCCCTTCCTGATCCTTTTGAAGTCTGGGTGCTGGGCACTGGCGCGCTCCTTTTTGCTATCGGCTTTATTGCAAACTTTATTGTCCTGTTTTTATTTCTGGTATCACCATACCACTACTGCCCGCAGGACAACCTTCATGATTATCATGTGATCGATATAAAACTTTGCGAAACCCTTGTTGATAATCGTAGTTTTTTTAATCGCTCATTTTAAGGAGGTCTTATGGAAAAATTATTTAAGCGGTTAATGTGCCTTTTATTAATTACCTTCCTCCTTAGCATGCTTTATGCATTAATATTTGGTAATGTAATGACCGATTTCTTATCTTTGATAAGAATGGGTGATGTAATCACATATCACCATACGTGCTTACTGATAAGTGGAATACCGTTAATGTTGTATACAACCTTTGCTATGGTACGGGTTTTATTCAGCAATGATTTGCAATACAAAGCCCTTCCTGATCCTTTTGAAGTCTGGGTGCTGGGCACTGGCGCGCTCTTTTTTGCTATCGGCTTTATTGCAAACTTTATTGTCCTGTTTTTATTTCTGGTATCGTCATATCACTCCTGCCCACAGGACAACCTTCATGATTATCATGTGACTGATGTTAAGCTTTGCGAAACCCTTGTTGATAATCGTAGTTTTTTTTAACTCTCATTTATGTACAGGCAAACAGGCATGCGAAAATTACGACTCCAAATCATAATTATTTTTTTTATTATTTTTTGTTTTGGCTTTTTGGATTTCTTATTCTTTGGATTGGTTATGACGGATTTTTTATCTTTAATGAGGATGGGAGACGTTATTTCTTATAATCAAACTTGTGCACTTATAGGAGCTATACCTCTGGTCATGTATGTTGTGATTGCTATGGTTCGTGTTTTATTTACCGATGATTTGCAATACAAGGCACTTCCCGATCCTTTTGAAGGATGGGTTCTCGCCGCTATCACCTTATTCTTTATAATCGGTTTTATTGCAAACTGTATTGTGCCATTTCTGTTGCTGGCACTTTCCTACCACTCCTGTCCGCAGGACAACCTTCATGATTATCATGTGACTGATGTTAAGCTTTGCGAAACCCTTGTTGATAATCGTAGTTTCTGGTAGGAGCAGTCATAGAAACTGCTAATAATAACGAGAATAAGATTACCTTTTTTTATATCGATAACATCCTCACCTTTTGATTACCCTTTGTCGGTAAAAATTTTATCACGGTAAGTTACAATTTCGCCTGTCACAGAGAGGATCGTAAGCCTATACAAAGTGTCAGGATTCTTTAGCAAAAGTAAATACCCCGACATCCCCTCCGCCAACCGTATCCAGTAGAGGTTATCCATCAGATAAATTTGTGATGTAGTGCAAATTAAGGCGGTTCATTAACGGACATACCTTGCAAAAGTTCCTAATCTGGCCGACCTTATATCTATTAATTACGAAGCGCAAAAAAAATCGCAGTCCCCCATTTTCCACAGTGAAGTGTTAACTATGTTGATTCCGTCCAAACTAAGTCGTCCGGTTCGTCTCGACCATACAGTGGTCCGTGAGCGCCTGTTGGCTAAACTTTCCGGCGCGAACAATTTCAGGCTGGCCCTGATCACAAGTCCTGCAGGTTATGGGAAGACTACGCTCATTTCACAATGGGCCGCCGGGAAAAGTGAACTCGGCTGGTACTCACTGGATGAGGGCGACAACCAGCAGGAGCGTTTTGCCAGCTATCTGATTGCCGCGGTACAGCAGGCCACTAACGGTCATTGCACTACCAGCGAAGTGATGGTGCAAAAACGGCAGTATGTCAGTCTGACTTCGCTTTTTGCGCAGCTCTTTATTGAGCTGGCGGAATGGCATCGCCCGCTGTATCTGGTCATCGACGATTACCATCTGATCACTAATCCGGTGATTCATGAGTCCATGCGCTTCTTCCTGCGTCATCAGCCTGAAAATCTCACGCTGGTGGTACTGTCGCGTAATTTACCGCAGTTGGGGATTGCCAACCTGCGCGTGCGCGACCAGCTTCTGGAGATAGGCAGTCAGCAACTGGCCTTTAATCATCAGGAAGCCAAACAGTTTTTTGACCGCCGCTTATCCTCCCCCATCGAAGCCACCGAAAGCAGCCGGATGTGTGACGATGTGGCAGGCTGGGCGACCGCATTACAGCTCATCGCCCTCTCTGCGCGGCAAAACAACCACTCTGCGCATCAGTCGGCACGCCGTCTGGCGGGAATTAACGCCAGCCATCTTTCAGATTATCTGGTCGATGAAGTGCTGGACAGCGTCGATGTCAGCACCCGCCTTTTCCTGCTGAAAAGTGCAGTTTTACGGTCAATGAACGATGCGCTGATTGTACGTGTAACCGGCGAAGAAAATGGTCAGATGCGGCTGGAAGAGATCGAGCGGCAAGGGCTTTTCCTGCAACGGATGGATGACTCCGGCGAATGGTTCAGTTATCACCCGCTGTTTGGCAGTTTCCTGCGCCAGCGCTGCCAGTGGGAACTGGCGACCGAGTTACCTGATATCCATCGCGCCGCAGCGGAAAGCTGGATGGCGCAGGGTTTCCCCAGCGAAGCCATCCACCATGCGCTGGCGGCCGGCGATGCGCATATGCTGCGCGATATTTTGCTTAACCACGCGTGGGGATTGTTTAACCACAGCGAACTGGCGCTGCTGGAAGAGTCACTAAAAGCGCTGCCGTGGGAAAGCCTGCTGGAAAACCCGCGTCTGGTGTTGTTACAGGCCTGGCTGATGCAGAGCCAGCATCGCTACAGCGAAGTAAACACCCTGCTGGCCCGTGCCGAACAAGAGATTCAGGGCGTGATGGACAGCACGCTGCATGCCGAGTTTAACGCGCTCCGCGCTCAGGTGGCGATCAACGACGGCAATCCCGATGAGGCTGAACGCCTGGCGAAACTGGCGCTGGATGAGTTGCCCATCGCCTTGTATTACAGCCGTATTGTTGCAACCTCGGTGCACGGCGAAGTGCTGCACTGTAAAGGCGACCTCTCTCGCTCCTTAACGCTGATGCAGCAGACCGAACAGATGGCGCGTCATCATGATGTCTGGCACTACGCGCTCTGGAGTTTGATCCAGCAGAGTGAAATCCTCTTTGCCCAGGGATTCTTGCAGGCCGCCTGGGAAACCCAGGAGAAAGCGTTCCAGTTGATTAAAGATCAGCATCTGGAACAGTTGCCCATGCACGAATTTCTGGTGCGCATTCGGGCCCAACTGCTGTGGGCGTGGGCGCGACTGGATGAAGCGGAAGCCTCTGCGCGCAGCGGTATCGAAGTGCTTTCCGCCTTTCAGCCGCAGCAACAATTACAGTGTCTGGCGCTGTTGGTGCAGTGCTCGTTGGCCCGTGGCGATCTGGACAATGCCCGCAGCCATCTCAACCGCCTGGAGAATCTGCTGGGCAACGGTCACTACCATAGCGACTGGATCTCAAACGCCGATAAAGTTCGGGTGATCTACTGGCAAATGGTCGGCGATAAAAAGTCGGCCGCCAACTGGCTGCGCCAGACGCCGAAACCGGAGTTTGCCAATAACCACTTCCTGCAAGGCCAGTGGCGTAATATCGCCAGAGCGCAAATTCTGCTGGGTGAATTTGAACCCGCTGAAATCGTACTCGAAGAGCTGAATGAAAACGCACGCAGCCTGCGCCTGATGAGCGACCTTAACCGTAACCTGCTGCTGCTCAACCAACTTTACTGGCAGGCCGGGCGCAAAAATGACGCGCAGCGCGTGCTGCTTGATGCCCTGCAATTAGCCAATCGCACCGGATTCATCAGCCATTTCGTGATTGAAGGCGAGTCGATGGCGCAGCAACTACGCCAGCTTATTCAACTGAATACGCTGCCGGAACTGGACCAACACCGCGCGCAGCGCATTCTGCGTGAGATCAACCAGCATCACCGCCACAAGTTCGCCCACTTTGACGAAAGCTTTGTTGAGCGCCTGCTGAACCACCCGGAAGTACCAGAGCTAATCCGCACCAGTCCGCTGACGCAGCGCGAATGGCAGGTGCTGGGGCTTATCTACTCCGGCTACAGCAACGAGCAAATCGCTGGCGAACTGGCGGTAGCGGCGACCACCATCAAGACGCATATCCGTAATTTGTATCAAAAACTGGGCGTGGCGCACCGTCAGGATGCGGTCCAACACGCGCAGCGGCTGCTGAAAATGATGGGTTATGGGGTGTAATGTTGCCCGGCTGCACTCACGCTGACCGGGCAGTCTCTTCATCAACGCGTTAGCACAGTTCCAGTTGAATATGGTTATCGGTGATCACCTTCATTACCCCTGCTGGGGGCAGAGCATCGGTATATACCGCATCCACCAGACTGATACTGCCCATATTCACCATCGCATTACGGCCAAACTTCGAATGATCCGTCACCAGTATGACGTGGCGGGAATTCTCAATAATTGCGCGCTTGGTACGCACCTCGTGATAGTCGAATTCCAGCAGCGAGCCGTCACTGTCGATGCCGCTGATCCCCAGAATGCCGAAGTCCAGGCGGAACTGAGAAATAAAGTCGAGCGTCGCTTCGCCAATAATACCGCCGTCCCGGCTGCGAAGTTCACCACCCGCGAGAATAATGCGAAAATCCTCTTTTACCATCAGCGTGTTCGCCACGTTGAGGTTGTTGGTCACAATACGTAAATTGCTGTGGTCGAGTAGCGCGTACGCCACGGCCTCGGGCGTGGTCCCGATATCAATAAACAGCGTTGAACCGTTAGGGATCTGCGAGGCAACTTTACGCGCAATACGCTCTTTTTCCGCCGTCTGCGTGGCTTTACGATCGTGCCACGGTGTGTTGACGGAACTGGACGGTAGCGCCGCGCCACCGTGATGACGCAGAATCATGTTTTGTTCGGCCAGGTCATTGAGATCCCGGCGAATCGTTTGTGGGCTAACGGAGAAATGCTCCACCAGCTCTTCAGTACTGACGTATCCCTGTTTTTTTACCAGCTCAATGATTGCATCATGTCGTTGTGTTTGTTTCATTGTTATTCCCTGGAACTATGTTCGTTTTCGCGCATTTAACGTATCCGCGAACGCCATTGCCAACCCAACTGCCAGCCCGGCGATATGTGCGCCATTGGCCATCGACATCCCAAACAAATCAAACCATCCGGCGACGATCCAAATCAGCGCGAAAATAATCAGCCCGCGCTGCAGGTAGATTCCGCTTTGCGGATCGCGCTCGCCACGCAGCCAGACGTAACCCATCAGCGCATAAACGACGCCGGAAAGCCCGCCGAACCACGGGCCGCTAAACTTATGCTGCACATATCCGCTCAGTAGGGCGCTGATGACCGTAATCACTATCAGTTTGCCGCTGCCTAAACGTTTTTCAACCGCACCGCCAAGATACCACCACCACAGCAGGTTGAAGAGGATATGCATCAGCGAAAAGTGCATGAAGGCGTGAGTGAAGTAGCGCCAGACGTCAAACTGTAATGATGGGTCAAACGGCCAGGCCAGCCACACCATCACGGTTTGATCGCCAACGATATTCATGACGATAAATACCAGAATGCAGGCCGCCATAATCAGCCAGGTGACCGGGCCGGCACGCTCACGCAGTGTGGCAATAAACGGGAAGCGGCGATAACGCAGCCCACTACCAGTATGACCGGACTGCCAGCTGGCCGCGAGATAGCGCGGATCGCCAGGGTTCTCCATAAAACGCGCCAGCTCAGCATGCACACGTTCGGCCTGCGTTTCATCCGCCAGCCAGACATCGCTTTGATGATGTTGTTGAATGGTCAGGATAACACCCTGCGTCGCCATGTAATCAACAAAGGCCTGTGCCACGCGGGGGTTAGCAAAAGAGGTAATCATCAACATGGTTGCTGTCGCTTAATCCATACAAAAGAGGACAGTATATATACCCTTCTAATTTCAAGCTGCATCTTTGTTGGCTATGAAGACGAACCGTATGCCACTTCGGCAGGGAAATGGCGATGCCAGGCGTCAAAACCGCCATCTACGCTGTAGACCGCGTCATAGCCTTGCTGAAGCAAATATTGCGCCGCGCCTTTACTGCTGTTGCCGTGGTAGCACATGACCAAAACCGCCGTATCGAAATCGTGATCGCGCATAAACGAGCCCAGCGTGTCGTTCGTCAGGTGAAATGCCTGGGGAGCATGCCCCATCGCATAACTTTGTGGATCGCGGATATCCACCAGTACCGCCGCGCCCTGATGCAGCTTCTGGTGCGCTTCTTCAACATTAATACATTCAAACTGATCCATACATTCTCTTCTTTATCGTGCAGGTGAAACGTTTTCGGCATTTTATCCGTTAGTGTACGTCCCCATGGGAGTGAAACGCCATAATGTTATATGTATCACTGTAAATTGTTTATTCGATGTTACCAATGGAGCGTTTCTTTGCTATTATGCTCGATAACGAACATTTATGAGCCATAACGAAAGCGCACGAGGGCAGCATGGAAACCAAAGATCTGATTGTGATAGGGGGAGGCATCAACGGTGCCGGTATCGCGGCAGATGCCGCTGGACGCGGTTTATCCGTGCTGATGCTGGAAGCGCAAGATCTTGCGTGCGCAACCTCCTCTGCCAGTTCTAAACTCATCCACGGTGGCTTGCGCTACCTGGAACACTACGAATTCCGGCTGGTGAGCGAAGCGCTGGCTGAACGCGAAGTGCTGCTGAAAATGGCCCCGCATATTGCCTTCCCAATGCGCTTTCGCCTGCCGCATCGCCCTCACCTGCGTCCGGCATGGATGATTCGTATTGGTCTGTTTATGTACGATCATTTAGGTAAACGCACCAGCTTACCGGGTTCTGCCGGTTTGCGTTTTGGCGCAGAGTCGGTACTGAAACCGGAAATTGTGCGCGGTTTCGAATATTCCGACTGCTGGGTCGACGATGCGCGTCTGGTGCTGGCCAATGCCCAGATGGTGGTGCGAAAAGGTGGGGAAGTGTTAACCCGCACTCGTGCAACCTCTGCGCGTCGCGAAAACGGTCTGTGGATCGTCGAAGCCGAAGATATCGATACCGGTAAGACATTCACCTGGCAGGCGCGTGGGCTGGTCAACGCCACGGGTCCGTGGGTGAAAGAATTTTTCGACGAAGGTATGCATCTGCCTTCGCCATACGGTATTCGCCTGATCAAAGGTAGCCACATCGTGGTGCCGCGCGTCCATACCCAGAAACAAGCCTACATTCTGCAAAACGAAGATAAACGCATTGTGTTTGTTATTCCGTGGATGGATGAGTTCTCCATCATCGGCACCACCGACGTCGAGTACAAAGGCGATCCAAAAGCGGTAAAAATCGACGAAAGCGAAATCAATTACCTGCTGAAAGTGTACAACGCGCACTTTAAGAAACAGCTTGGTCGTGACGATATCGTCTGGACCTATTCCGGCGTGCGTCCGCTGTGCGACGACGAATCCGATTCACCGCAGGCCATCACCCGTGATTACACGCTGGATATTCATGACGAAAATGGCAAAGCGCCGCTGCTTTCTGTCTTCGGCGGTAAACTGACCACCTACCGTAAGCTCGCCGAGCACGCGATGGAGAAACTGTCGTCGTACTATCAGGGCATTGGCCCGGCATGGACCAAAGACTGCGTGCTGCCAGGCGGTGAAATCGGTGGCGATCGCGAAGACTACGCGGCGAGACTGCGCCGTCGTTATCCGTTCCTGACCGAATCGCTGGCGCGCCATTACTCACGCACCTACGGAAGCAACACAGAGTGGATCCTCGGCGAAGCCACCTCTGTCGCGGATTTAGGCGAAGATTTCGGCCATGAGTTCTACGAAGCAGAGCTGAAATATCTGGTAGACCACGAATGGGTTCGCCGTGCAGACGATGCGCTGTGGCGTCGTACCAAAGAAGGGATGTGGCTCAACGCCGAACAGCAGTCTCGCATGACCCAGTGGCTGGCAGAGTACGTCGCGAAACATCAGCTTTCACTGGCATCGTAATCTCCTCACGCCCGATAGCGACACGCTATCGGGCGTTTTTATGTTTCCCTCTACAACACAACGCGCACTGCGGTAACGAAACACTTACTTCCCCGCCCCTGAAATCCTCAAAAAACACCGCCATTCCCCGTATGGAATACGTTGCCTGTTCGCGTGTGCGTTCTTTATCCGGCGAAAATCGGTAACCAGAATCAGCCTGTCAGCCATTCCCCTTTGTTTTCAACCCTCTTTTTTTTCGTGCCAGAACACTTTCCGGTGAGTGTTGCAGCAGGATATGAAGCAAATCACAAAATATAACCTTGCTGAGAATATGGAATTGACGCTCAAAATTTATCCCCTCATAGTATCTGCATACAGAACAATAGTTCTCTATACAGAACAAACTACCTCTACTATTAAGGGATGCGCTAATGAGCATTGAACTCGATAAACCAACTACGCGAGGGCGCTGGCTGCACATCATTCCAGCCACCATCCTCGTTTATATCGTGGCTTACATGGACAGGACGAACATCGCAATTGGGATTGCGGGAGGAATGGACGAAGACCTGGGGATGACCGCCTCGTTTGCCGGTCTGGTCGCCGGTATTTTCTTTATTGGTTATATCTTTTTGCAAATTCCCGGCGGTCAAATTGCGGAACGATACAGTGCCAAGAAATTAATCGCCTGGACCATCGTCGCATGGGGCGGGTTCGCGCTGCTGACAGGCTTCGTCCAGACTCCAACCCAATTACTGATTATCCGCTTTGTCCTTGGCGTCGCTGAGGGTGCGGTCTATCCCGCTATTCTGGCGCTGATCGGTCACTGGTTCCCTAATGAAGAACGCGCAAGAGCGATTGCCTATTTCCAGATGAACCTTGCCGTGGCCTCAATCATCACCGGGCCGCTTTCCGGCTGGCTGATCGAAACCTATGGCTGGCGAGAAATGTTCATCATCGAAGGCTTACTTTCTCTCGGCCTGCTGTTCGTCTGGCTGCCTTTGGTTTCTGACCATCCTCATCAGGCCAAATGGCTGGATCCTAAAGAGCGCGCCTGGATCGAACAGAAACTGCAGGCCGATCGCGCACTGACGATCGCCGGTGAGACAAGCAGCATTCGCAATGTTCTGAGCAGCATTAACTTATGGAAACTGATCGGTATCTATTTCTTCGTGCAGGTTGGTTTCTACGGCTTCGCCCTCTGGATGCCAAACCTGATTAAACACCTGACCGGCAGCGGAATGACTATCGTCGGCTTACTGACTGCGGCACCGTACATTTTGTGCATCGTCGGTCAGTACTACATTGCCAAATGGTGCGACAAAACCATGAATCGCCGCCTCTATACGGCAATTCCGTTGCTGGGCTTTGCCGCCTGTCTCGCACTCTCCCTGCTGTTGAAAGATAACATCTGGCTGGCGTACGGCATGATGGTCATCTGCGGCTTCTTCCTGCAGGCCTATGCGGGACCGTTCTGGACATTACCGCCATTACTCTTCTCTCCCAACGTGCTGGGCGGCGTACGCGGCACCATCAACGCATTAGGCAACATTGGCGGTTTTATTGGTCCTTATCTGGTGGGCCTGTTAACCGTCACATTCTCACAAACCGCAGGGATGACGGTGCTGGTTGCCGCACTCCTCATCGCCGTCGCGCTGCTGTTCAGTTTACCTTCGGTTACTGCCCGTCCTGCAGGCAGTAGCAACCCTCATCATGCATCGGCGCCTGAGACGTCGCTCAAACAAGAAGGAATCGCCAAATGAGTCAGAAATGCCAACACGCCCGTGACCTGTGGTCACAACTGGACGCCCTGCGTCTGGGGATGAATTACACCAAAGAAGATGTCAATAAACTGCAGGTTCTGGTGGATGATTGCTATGGCGAAAGTCATCCCGGTAGCTTTCATCTTAATCATCTGGGCGATGAAGCCGTCTTAGGCATTCACGAAAGCGGCGGTCGTGCCGTTCGTCACCACGTGACCGATATTTGTGATGGCTGGGGTCAGGGTCATGACGGGATGAACTATATCTTAGCCTCCCGTGAGGCTATCGCGAACATGGTCGAAATTCATGCTTCCGTCGTACCATACGATGCCGGTATCTTGATCTCCAGTTGTGATAAATCGATCCCGGCGCATCTGATCGCCGCTGCGCGCCTGAATCTTCCGATGCTGCATATCCCCGGCGGCTCAATGCGTCCGGCACCGAATATGAGCACGTCCGATCTCGGTGGTATTACCGCCAAACTCAAGAAAGGCGAGATAGGCATCCAGCAGGTGGAAGCCATGCAGCAGTGCGGTTGCCCGACAGCAGGCGCGTGCCAGTTTATGGGCACCGCCAGCACGATGCAGTGCATGTCTGAAGCGCTCGGTCTTGCCTTACCGGGAAGCGCATTGCTGCCCTCGACACTGGCGGAAATTCGCCGCATCGCGCGAAACGCCGGTCATCAGGCGTTATACCTGGCAGAGAAAAATATCACGACGCAGAAAATTCTCACGCCTGCCGCCTTTGAAAACGCCATTAAGGTCCATGCCGCCATCGGTGGCAGCACCAACGCCATGATCCATCTCCCGGCGATCGCCCATGAACTGGGTTGGGAACTGAAACCTGAGTTGTTTGACCAGATAAACAATGAGATCCCTTACCTCACCAACATTCAACCCAGCGGTCAGTATGTGACTGAAATGATGTGGTTCGCGGGCGGCGTGCCGATGGTGCAATGGTATCTTCGCGACTATCTGGATCTGGATGTCCTGACGGTGACTGGCCGGACGCTGGGGGAAAACCTGGAAATGCTCCATCAGTCCGGTTTCTTTACCCGCAACCACGGTTATTTGAGTAATTATCGGGTCAGCCCGGAAGAGGTGATTCGTAAGCCGGAAAACGCCACCAAGAAAGGGTCGATTGCCGTGTTAAAAGGCAATATCGCACCAGAAGGCGCAGTCATTAAATATGCCGCCTGCGCGCCAGAGATGCACCACCATACCGGCCCTGCGCGCGTTTTCAATTCGGAAGAGGATGCCCAGCAAGCCATTATTCATAACCACATCGAACCGGGTGATGTCATTTTTATCCGTTATGAAGGGGCTAAAGGTTCGGGAGCACCGGAGATGCTCATGACCACAGACGCGATTGTTTACGACAAACGTCTTGATGGCAAAGTCGCCCTGATTACCGATGGTCGTTTCTCCGGCGCAACCAGCGGCCCTTGCGTCGGCCATGTTTCACCGGAAGCCGCCGATGGCGGTCCCATTGCGCTTGTCGAAGACGGCGACCTCATCGAAATGGACGTCAAGGGGCGCAAGCTCAACATTGTGGGTATTCACGGTGAGTACAAAACAGAAGAAGAAATTCAGCACTGTCTTGAACGCCGTCGGACAAACTGGACAAAACCGGATTATTCAAATCGACGCGGCGTCTTTAAGCAATTTACGACCAACGCAACCTCATTAATGGCGGGAGCCTGGATTAAATAACGTCCCTGGTGGGCGGCATTATCGCCAGCCCACCTGCTTTTAAGGATAAAATCATTATGCAAACTGAAAAATTCAACGGTGTCTTTCCGCCTGTTCCGACCATTGTTAATGCCCAGGGGAAATTAGATAAGAAAGGGATGGCGACCTTACTTGACCATCTTATTGCGAACGAGGTTAATGGCGTATTATTACTTGGCAGCGGCGGTGAGTTCTGCCATATGACAAAAGAGCAGCGTCTGGAAGCCGCTGAGTTTTGCGTTCAACATATCAATCATCGAATTCCGGTGTTGTTAGGGATCAGCAGTACCAGCACGCAAGACGTCATTGATTACGGTCGGCATGCTGACAGTCTGGAAGTCGATGCCGTACTGGTCCTCAATCCTTATTATGCACGACTGACCGATGAGTATATTTATCACCATTTCAAAACTGTCGCCGAAAGTATCAACACGCCGGTTATCCTCTATAACTTTCCGGCGCTTACCGGCCAGGATCTCAGCATTGATTTAATTACCCGGCTGGCACATGACATTCCCAATATCATTGGCATTAAAGATACCGTGGATAACATTAGCCATATTCGCGAAATTATCAATACCGTACGACCGGCTCGCCCTGATTTTGTTATTTTCTCTGGTTACGATGAATATATGATGGACACGTTGATCCTGGGAGGAAATGGCGGGATCCCTGCAACTGCTAACTTTGCTCCGCAGTTAACCTGTGGAATTTATCGTGCCTGGCGCGAAAAAGAATATGAGACCTTGTTTCGCCTGCAACGTCGACTGTCTGCGTTATCAACTATTTACAGTCTGGATACGCCTTTCTTCGGGATTATCAAAAAAGCCATTCAACTCAGTGGCATTGATATCTCGGTTGAGGTCATGCCGCCAGTGCAACCGGCAAATGAGGCACATATCACCAGCCTGAAAAAGGTTCTACAGCGCGCCGGGTTGTAACTCTCATCAGCGGGCTTAGCGCCCGCCTTTTCATTTAGCAGCGAAAAGACTAGCGCAACATCGACGACAGGCGACGACTGGCATCCATCATCTGCATGGCAAGCGTTTCTCGTTTATCATCCGGGATCTGGAACGCGACGCCTGACACACTCAAGGCCGCCACCACCTTCCCTTCGGCATTAAATATGGGCACCGCGATACAACGGACGCCTAAAGAATCTTCTTCGTTATCATAGCCCCAACCGCGCTGACGGATCCCGGCTAATTCCTGCTTGAGGATATCCACATCGGTAATCGTCGTTTCGGTATAGCGCGTCAGAACCTGATCGGGCGGCAGCAACTCATCCAGCTCTTCCGAATTAAGCCAGGCAATCAGCACTTTCCCCAGACCAGAACTGTGCAGCGAAAGGCGCTTGCCCTCCCAACTACGGATCACAATTGCCTGTGGGCTTTCCAGCTTGAGAAGATAAATAGGAGAGTCGCCTTCAAGTACGCCAAGATGACAGGTTAAACCCGTCGCATTACGAATTTCTTCCAGTACGGGCAGCGCGATTTTTTTAATATCGTACTGTTCAGCGGCTTTATTCCCTAATTCGTAGAGCCGTAACCCAAGATAATATTTGTCTTTTTCCTGACGCAATAAGCCATGCGCAACCATGCCCGTCAGTAAAGAAGAGGTACTGCTTTTTGCGATTCCTGAATTTTGATGAATTTGCGTGAACGTCGCGCCATCGCATTCCATCAGATAAGCGAAGACGCGCATAATTTTGTCGAGGGCAGGAATCGATGTTGTGATTTTTTTCATATACTTATCAATTAATTATAATTAATTCCTCGGACACTATACACCAGCAGACGGTTATTATTCCATATCAATGCGCAATCACCGCGCACAAAAAAGGAGCCCGAAGGCTCCTTTTTTAAGGAAGGTGCGAATAAGCAGGTCATTTCTTCCCAAGCTGACTCGCTGATTAAAATTTCGCGGATCTGGGCCGATTTTTTTCCCGCAAACACATCGAATCAGCCTATTTAGGCTATTTTTTCCACCATTTCTGGCGTTATTTCCGGTTTTTACTGAGATCTCTCCCACTGACGTATCATTTGGTCCACCCGAAACAGGTTGGCCAGGGTGAATAACATCGCCAGTTGGTTATCGTTTTTCAGCAGCCCCTTGTATCTGGCTTTCACGAAGCCGAACTGCCGCTTGATGATGCGAAACGGGTGCTCCACCCTGGCACGGATGCTGGCTTTCATGTATTCGATGTTGATGGCCGTTTTGTTCTTGCGCGGATGCTGCTTCAAGGTTTTTACCCTGCCGGGACGCTCGGCGATCAGCCAGTCCACATCCACCTCGGCCAGCTCCTCGCGCTGTGGCGCTCCTTGGTAGCCGGCATCGGCTGA
>NZ_JAOWCD010000004.1:0-579 GCF_030337175.1 Citrobacter sp. Ca225
AATGGCGTACTGCCGTGCCGCTGCGGTCGTATACCGTTGCCAGTTCGCCACGCGGGGAATAGTCGTATCGCGCCAGCGGCACGGCGGGCAGAATATCCGGGTATTCCGGGTCGTGGGTCAGTCACACTTCCGCCAGACGAAGGCCGTTGTCTGCGCCGTACGCGGCGGCTGTCTGTTTCCGGTACTGTGCTGCCCGCTGCGCCTGCGTGGTCAGCACCAGCCGGAAGCGGCGGCCTGCGCCGTCGGTCACGGCGGTGATATTCCCGGCAAATTCCCCGTCTGCGTCCCGGTGAAAGGTTTGTGTGCGCCCGAAACGGTCAGCCAGCCCGGTCAGCACCCGGTACGGCGGCAGCGGGGCGGGCAGAACTTCATCCGCTCCCGGTATGCGCTCAGACCAGCCCAGTATCCACCACGGTCCCTGAACGCTGCTGGTCGCCAGATACAGGTGTGGACTGGTGCGAATGTCTTCCGGCAGGGCCTGCCACAGCACATGCAGTACATTGCTTTCATGCAGCGCCGGCACGCCGCCCCGCGCCAGCCAGAGCGATTCGCTGCGGCTGAAGGCCGTTTCACCGGGAA
>NZ_JAOWCD010000005.1:0-227 GCF_030337175.1 Citrobacter sp. Ca225
GCGCCACAGCGCGAGGAGCTGGCCGAGGTGGATGTGGACTGGCTGATCGCCGAGCGCCCCGGCAAGGTAAGAACCTTGAAACAGCATCCACGCAAGAACAAAACGGCCATCAACATCGAATACATGAAAGCCAGCATCCGGGCCAAGGTGGAGCACCCATTTCGCATCATCAAGCGACAGTTCGGCTTCGTGAAAGCCAGATACAAGGGGTTGCTGAAAAACGATAA
>NZ_JAOWCD010000006.1:0-410 GCF_030337175.1 Citrobacter sp. Ca225
CGATAGCGTTCGGTTTCATCGTGAGGGTTGATGCGGCTGACCTGCAGGTTTTTGAGGCTGCCGTTCAGCGTTGTACTCAGATGCGCAGCAGGATCAGAGGTCGTGAGATGCACGTCAAATCCCATGTCTGCCAGCCTGACGGCTATAGCCGCAGCCATCGTGGTTTTCCCTACGCCACCTTTGCCCATCAGCATAATCAGGCCGTGTTCACTGCGAGCGATATCCTCGACCAGGCCAGAGAGCGATAAGTTTTCAGGCATGTACAGAACGTTCGTTGCCGGGAGCGGTAACGCCTCAGAATGGATATCCAGCAGTCCCTTCAATGCGGACACACCAACCATATTGACTGGCTGTAGTAATAGGGTATCTGTCGGTAGCTCAGATAAACCGGCAGGAAGATTTGCCAGTGC
>NZ_JAOWCD010000007.1:0-312 GCF_030337175.1 Citrobacter sp. Ca225
TCCCCCAGTAGCGGCGAGCGAACGGGGAGCAGCCCAGAGCCTGAATCAGCATGTGTGGTAGTGGAACGGTCTGGAAAGGCCGGCGATACAGGGTGACAGCCCCGTACACAAAATTGCATGTGCTGTGAGCTCGATGAGTAGGGCGGGACACGTGGTATCCTGTCTGAATATGGGGGGACCATCCTCCAAGGCTAAATACTCCTGACTGACCGATAGTGAACCAGTACCGTGAGGGAAAGGCGAAAAGAACCCCGGCGAGGGGAGTGAAAAAGAACCTGAAACCGTGTACGTACAAGCAGTGGGAGCCTCTTT